>CAZKOE010000021.1:0-10030 GCA_964554305.1 uncultured Gammaproteobacteria bacterium | reverse complement strand
GAAGGTTTCAAAAGCGTAATTCGCGTTCGGCCGGCAACTCCTGCGGAGCGAAAACCGCAGGAGTAGCCGGTTCAGCGGGCTGTTACTTGCCGCCTGGTTTCACCGTCCGGATAACCACGGGCTTCCACTGATTGGGCATGCCCGTCTTCGGAATCTTTGCGGCAAAGTAGTAGGTGTAGCCCTGCTTGAGATTTAACGTGAGTGTCGGCATGTCTTGCGACCCATTCGCCGAAGAACCTACCAATGTCGAGGGTCCGCGACTAACATCGATGATCGCGCGAAAACCAATCTTGTGCGTGCCAGGCGCCACCCAGAACGTGTTGCGCCTACGGGTTGTGGAAAGATAATTGCCATCCAGCCATACGATCTTTACCGGATAATAGTTCGGACCGGCCGACCAAGCAGTCGAAAGGATGGCGTGCGGCTGATCCGGGTTCACCAGCGACCGATCGCCGCCTTTGGCACCCGCGGTGGCTGAGCAGGCAACGAGCGCACCCAATCCGGCCACTACCATGGTCACAGTCATGATGCGAAACAAGCTTTTCATCGGATTTTCCTCTACTCTATGAAAGATCAGGGAAGCGGAAGTTGTAAGTATAGACTATCGCCGTGTTTGCAGGTTTCGGCTTCGCCTGCGCGCGTCCTACTCTGGCCGCTCGGCCCCGCAACGCCAGCAGACCTCGAACTGCGGCTCGAGCGCCTCGCCGCAACGGGGGCAATGCCAGGGAGAGCCCGCGCGCGTTGCAAAGGCCCGTTCGGTCTCGCGCAAAATCCGCTCCGCGGCGCCGTAGTCCTCCGGCGTCACCCACAATTCCGGCGGCGCGACGGCGGGCGACAACTCCCCCGCGGCGAGCCCGGAGTTGGTGGGGTTGCGCACGAAGGCACCGATATCGCGCGCGACGAGCAACCGCCGGAGGTATTCGAGAAAGACCGTGTCGGAACTCGCCAGCAACCGTTTCATATTCGCTATCATGCATGGGGACAGGCCTAGTGTAATCGCGGGAAACGGCTCATGGGCGGGAACGGTCAATCCACTGCACGACAAGCGGCAACCCTCACCAGGGACACGGGACTCGCCTTGCTGCGCGTTGCGGGCGAGGATGCAACGGCCTTCCTCAATGCCCAGACGACGGCGGCGCTGGACAAAAACACTCCCGCAACGCGGTTCTCGGCGCTCGCCGATCCCAAGGGTCGGGTGCTCATCGTCTTTTACGCCTGGCGCGAGGACGACGGCTGGACGCTCGCACTCGCGGCGAACGAAGTCGAGTGGCTGCGCGCGCACCTCGTGCGGTTCGTGTTTCGCGCACGGGTCCACATCGATCCGGCGCCCGGCGCAATACCGATCGGTCTGGTTGGAGAAGGTGTCACCGGCGCGCTCGCGGCGGCGGGACTTCCCCAGCCGGACGAAGGCCGTACCGCGCCCGCCGGTACGCTCGCGATCACGGGCCTCACGGGCGGGCGTTGGCTCGTGACCGGAGACGAGGCGGCGCTGGACGGCTGCGCACGAACCCTCGAATCCCATGTCCGATCCGGCACCGGGAACATCTGGAAGCGGGCGCGGCTCGTAGCCGGCGAAGCCGAAATTCGCGGCGAGACCCGCGGCCGATTCCTGCCCCAGACGCTCGGGCTTGTCGAACTGGGTGCCGTGAGCTTTCACAAGGGTTGTTATCCGGGACAGGAGGTGATCACCCGCGTGCAACACCGCGGTCAGGTCAAGCGCAGGCTGGCGCTTTTCAAACTGGATGCGATACCGGATGCCGGCGCGAAAATCGACCTCGAAGGGATACGGATTGAAGTTCTCGACGGCGTCGCCCTCCCCGCTGACGGCGCACTTGTCCAGGCTGCCGCGCCCTTCCCGTTTCCGCCCTCGCTTGAGAATCTCCGCATGTCGGCCTTACCCGGCGATTGGTAAAACTGTCGAGCGCCGTCACGCGGCGAGAACGGCGGCATGGCGGCGCAGATGGTCGCCGATGAAGCTCGCCACAAAGTAATAGCTGTGGTCGTAGCGAGAATGGCGGCGCAAGCGCAGCGACTGGCCCGCAGCCTCACAGGCGGTCTCGAACAACTCCGGTTGAAGCTGTTCGGCAAGGAACGGATCGGCCTCGCCCTGATCCACCAGTATGTCTCCCGGGAACACCTGCCGCGCGACCAGCTCGCAGGCATCGTGTTCGGCCCAGCGCCTGCGATCCTCGCCCAGATAACGCGCGAACGCCTTCTCACCCCAGGGCACGCGCGAGGGCGCCACAATGGGCGCCAGCGCAGAGACCGAAGCGTAACGGTCGGGATGGCGCAGGGCGAGTGTGAGTGCGCCGTGGCCGCCCATCGAGTGTCCGCAAATGCCGGCCCGGCGAGTTTCGATGCCAAGCTCGGCAGCGAGTACCTGCGGCAACTCCTCAACGATCCAGGTCTCGGTACGAAAACGCGCCATCCACGGTGCCTCGGTGGCATCGAGATAAAACCCGGCGCCTTCGCCGAACTCCCAATCGCCGGTGGCGCCCGCAATGCCCGTGTCGCGCGGACTGGTATCGGGGGCGACAATGACCACACCCAGCTCGGCGGCGAGCCGCTGCGCGCCGGCCTTGATCGCGAAAGTCTCCTCCGTACAGGTCAGCCCGGCCAGAAAATACAGCACTCCGGCCGCGTAGCCCGGCGGGCGATAGAGTCCGAAACGCATCGGTCCGGCGCAGGCTCGCGATTGGTGGCAATAGAAACCCTGCACGCCACCGAACGAACGATGCTCGGATAAAACTTCCAACGACATCATGCACCCTCTCTCAAAGAGGCGCTCCCCTCTGTCGAGTGGAGCGCCAGCCTCCAGCCGGTCTGCCAGCAAGATGCCGGCATTCCTTCGTGGCCGGGACGGCTCCTCCCGCCATTCGCCGGCCGCATCATCAGTACACCACGACGCTGCGGATGGATTCGCCGCGGTGCATGAGATCGAAGCCCTCGTTGATGCGCTCGAGCGGCAACGTATGCGTAATCAGATCGTCCACGTTGATCGTGCCCTCCATGTACCAGTCCACGATGCGCGGCACGTCGGTGCGCCCACGCGCACCGCCGAAGGCCGTGCCACGCCAGCTGCGCCCGGTCACGAGCTGGAACGGGCGGGTGGAGATTTCCTGCCCGGCGCCGGCGACGCCGATGATGATCGAAGTGCCCCAGCCCTTGTGACAGCATTCGAGCGCCTGGCGCATCACCTTGACGTTGCCGATGCACTCGAAGCTGTAGTCCGCGCCGCCGCCGGTGAGGTTCACGAGATACGGCACCAGTTCTTCGCCGACCTCGTTCGGATTGACGAAATGCGTCATGCCGAACTTTTCCGCAAGCGCGCGCTTCGCGGGATTCACGTCCACGCCGACAACCATGGCCGCGCCCGCCATGCGCGCGCCCTGGATCACGTTCAAGCCGATGCCGCCGAGGCCGAAGACGACGACCTTTGCGCCCGGCTCCACCTTGGCCGTGAAGATCACGGCGCCGATGCCGGTCGTCACGCCGCAGCCGATATAGCAGATCTTGTCGAAGGGCGCATCCTCGCGCACCTTCGCGACGGCAATCTCGGGCAGCACCGTGTAGTTGGCGAAGGTCGAGGTGCCCATGTAGTGGTAGATCGACTCACCGGCGAGCGAAAAGCGGCTCGTACCATCGGGCATGACGCCGCGACCCTGCGTCTCGCGGATCGCGCCACAGAGGTTGGTCTTCGGATTCAGGCAGAACTCGCACTCGCGGCATTCGGGCGTGTACAGCGGGATCACATGATCGCCCGGCTTGACGCTCGTCACGGCCTTGCCGACCTCGGCCACGACGCCCGCGCCCTCGTGGCCGAGAATCGCCGGGAACAGTCCCTCCGGATCGTCGCCCGAAAGCGTGAACGCATCGGTATGGCAGATGCCGGTGGCCTTCACCTCCACCAGCACCTCGCCTGCGTGCGGCCCTTCGAGTTCGACGGTTTCGATACTGAGCGGCGCTCCGGCCCTGTTCGCCACGGCGGCCTTAACCTGCATAACAATCTCCTTGTCAATCAACCTGTTTAGTCTAGCGCGTAGCCTCGAGCAGCGCCGCATAAAAATTGGTCAGGCGTACGGCGAGTTCGCCAGCGGGACCTGCGTAGCGATGGTGAACGCCGTCAATCCCCGCTACTGGCACCACGCCGGCGAGTGTGCTCGCGAGTATTGCTTCTTCCGCCGCTTCCAGTTCTCCCCAACTCAGGCTTGAGCACAGACTGTAAGCCCGGTCCGCTTCGGCAAGCAACACTTGCCGCGTCACCCCATTGAGCGCGCCCTCTTCCGGCCCCGGCGCATAAAGCATCGTACCGCGCCTCGCGATGACATTAGCGTGTGCGGCCTCGCACACGCGTCCGCGCGTATTCAGAATTAGGGCGTCGTCGAAGCCGCGCGCTTGTGCCGCGCGCCGCGCCCAAACCTGCGGCAGATAACTGAGCGACTTTACACCCGCCAGCGGGTTGGCAGGATCGCAACGCCAATCGGCAATTGCGAGCCGCGCACCTTTGCGGTACAACCGCTCGGGGTAATCCGGCAACGGGCGGGCGAGCGCCGTCACCTTGCCCGCACCCATGGACATACGCGAGACCTGCACGCGCAGATAAAGATCGTCGTCGCCATCGTGCGCAGCGCGGGCGGCAAGTTCATGCACTGCGCGTTCCGCCACGTCCAATGCGTCGTTGCGAACGCCGACGGCAGCGAGACCGGCGGCGAGCCGTTCGGCGTGCAAATCCCAGCGGAACGGTTTTCCGCGGCGCGCACGCAGGGTTTCGAACACGCCGTCACCGAGCAGAAAACCCGGATCGTCGAGCGCAATTCTGGCTTCGGCGAGCGGCAACACACGCCCGGCGAGCCAGGCCAGCGGCGTCATCCCGGGCGGACTCGCAGAAAAGCCGCGATCAGATCCAGTCCGTCGTCGGTCAGAAGCGATTCGGGATGAAACTGAAGCCCCCAGTGCGGCTCGCCGTGGTAGCGCACCGCCATCAACGTGCCGTCTTCGAGCGTTGCCAGCGTTTCCATCGCCGGAACGGCGGCGACTACGACAAGCGAATGATAGCGACCAACCGACATTCCTTGCCAAGCGACGAAGAGCGGATCGGTCTCGGCGGCTGGCATGCGTTGCAGACGGCTCCCGCGCCCGTGGACGGTTTCGCCGTGACAGACGAGCCTCGCTCCGGCCGCCTCGGCAAGCGCCTGGTGGCCAAGACAAACGCCAAGGACGGGAATGTTCCGGGCTTCGGCGCTTCTCAGATGCGCCCGCCAGGCCGGGAAATCGGCGGGACGACCGGGGCCGGGCGAAAGAATCACGTGCGTGACTTCATCCGTCCACGCGGGCTCGGGCGGCGCATGCGCGCTCAGGACTTCGGTCGCCGCGCCGAGGCGACGGCAATAATCGGCGAGGTTATGGACGAAGGAATCCTCGAAGTCCACGATCAACACCCGCGCGGACTGCCCATCCCGCGCTGCCCATCCCGGCTGCCAAGGCTGTCCGGCTTCGACTTCACCACAACGATGTGCGGCCTCCGCCGGCGTCGCCCGCCCGAGCGCCGCCTCCGCCTGCGCTCGCGTCTTGGCCTCGAGTTCCTCCGCTTCGCGCGCGCTCTCGCTGCCCTCGACGATGCCGCAGCCGGCATGGGCGACGAGATGCGCCGGCGTCGCGCTCAGCGTGCGAATCATGAGGTTGAACTGGCTCGCGCCACCGAGCGCGACGTAACCGAGCGCGCCGGTATAAGGCCCGCGCGGGCCAGGCTCGAATTCGCCGATACGTGCGAGCGCGCGGCGCTTGGGCGCGCCGGTCACGGTGCCCCCCGGGAACACGGCACCGAGCAGGGCTTGCAAGTCGAGCCCGGCACGTGCCTCGCCGCTCACCTCGCTTACCAGATGCATGACGTGGCGATAACGTTCGACGCCGGCCAGATTCTCGACGTGCACCGTGCCCGCGCGACTGACCCGCGCGAGGTCGTTGCGCACCAGATCCACCAGCATCGCATGCTCCGCCCGTTCCTTGGGATCGCTGCGCAACTCCATGGCAAGCGCCTCATCGCTTGCAGCGTCATCCCCGCGCGGGCGGGTGCCGGCGATCGGGCGCATCCTCAGACGATCGCCGCGCCAGTCCACCAACAGCTCCGGACTGCCGCAAAGTATCGTCGCCTCGGCGTCGGGGAAAAATCCGCACCAGGCACCGGGATTCGCCTCGGTATAGCGGCGATACAGCGCCGCCAGCGCGGCGGGCGACGGCGTCCCGTCACGCCAGGGCCAGGCCCTGCTCGCGGTCAGGTTCACCTGGAAACAGTCGCCGGCACGGATCAGTTGTTGCAAGGTCTCCTGGCGCGCGACGAATTCGCCGGCGTCAAGCGTCACCTCCGCGGCATCCATGACCGCCGGCACGGCGGCTTCCGGCACCGAACCTTGCAGCCGCTTGCGCACCTCGCGCAAACGCCGTCCGACCGCCGCCTCGCCTTCGCCCCAGTCACTCCCGTAAAGCGCCGCCGTCCCTTCACGGTGGTCGAATACCAAGGTGTCGCGGTACAGACGAAACACGGCGAGCGGCATTGCCGGACGCGCGGGCGGCAAAGCGGCGGCCGTTTCCGTGTCCAGCACCCGGCAGCCGAATTCGTGGGCGAAGTAGCCAACCCAACCCGCCGTGAACGGCGCCGCGGACGCTCCCGGCGCGCTGCGCACGGCTTCAAGCACCGCGAATAGCGTTTCGACCGTCGCAACGGCGATGCTTTCCGAGCGGCCATCCACCCAATTCACGCGTAATTCTTCGGCCAGCAACCGCAGTTCCACGAGCGGCGAAAAGGCGACGAAGGAATGGCGCGCACCGGGATGCGCCGTGCGCGATTCAAGCAACGCCGCGCCGAGCGGGAGCAACGCCACCAGCGCCCGCGACGGCACCGGCGCCCGCGCCAAGACTTCACGCTGGCACGCGCAACAATGCAGGGCTTCCAGGCGCTCAACAAACAAAAAAGAATCCTCGGCCAGAAAAACTGTATTTCATGCCTTGACCAGTGGGCCGAACAAGGGCGCCGGTGATCACTTCGCGCCGGATCGCAGCAGGGCCTCGACACGCGGGCGTGCGACGGTGGCCGCGGCTTCGTCGAGGAAGGCGAGACGCAGGCGGCGAGCGAGCACGTCCTCGGCCGTGAGCGCCATTTCGCGCCGTTGCGCCCAACCCACTTCGGCCTCGATGTATGGATAACCCTCGGCCAGGCGGGACTTTCCACCCCCTTCCGCGAGCAACGCCGGAGCCAATCCGCCATAGGCATGGGTGAGATGGACGGCGATATCCCGATCCAGATCGTGGGCTTCGGCAAGCTCGTCCGCCAAGTCCCGCCGGTAACCCTCGGCGCCCACCAGCGGCAACCCACGCGTACGGCAATCGTTACGCGGTTTCAACCCCGCGGACTCGATCGCGCGGTCCAGCGTTTCCTCGGCCATCAGGCGATAGGTGGTCCACTTGCCGCCGGCGATGCTGACAAGCCCCTGCGGGCCGACCTCGACGTGATGCTCGCGGACGATGCGCGCGGTGCCTTGTGCGCCTTCGGCGACCAACGGGCGCAATCCTGCCCAGACCGCGCGCAGATCCTCGCGCGCGGGCGCGGGCTCCAGCCATTCGGCCAACTGGCCGAAGAGGTAATCTACCTCCTCGGCGCTCGGTTTCGAGTCGCCCGTCGCCTCCGCATCCACATCGGTCGTGCCCGCGATCGCCTGCCCTTCCCACGGCAGCAGGAAAAGCACGCGGCCGTCGCTCGTTTTCGGGATCAGCAGGCCATCGGCGCCCGGTGCCCAGGCGCGATCCAGCGCGAGATGCGTGCCGCGGCTGACCTCCAGCAGTGGCTTCGCCCGCGGCGCTTCGAGCCGCCGGACGGCATCGCAGCCCGGCCCCGTGGCGTTGATAACAACCCGCGCGCGAAGGTCGAACTCGTGCCCGGTCAAGGCTTCGCGAACCCGCGCACCGGCGACCCGCCCATCCGCATCGAGCAAGACGACGGCCTCGACACGGTTAGCCAGCGCCGCGCCCTCGCGCGCCGCCGTCATCGCCAGCGTGACATTCATGCGGGCGTCGTCGAATTGACCGTCGTAGTAGGCAACGCCGCCACGAAGCCCCTTGCGGCGCAAACGCGGGAAGGAGCGCAACATACCGGCCCGCGACAGGAAATGACTGCGCCCGATCCCGGCCTCGCCCGCCGCGCGGTCGTAGAGCCACAGGCCGATGCGGTAGAACGCCGCCTGCGCGAGCGAATACACGGGAACGACGGTGCGCAACGGATGCGCGAGATGCGGCGCGATCTCGAGCAGCACGGCGCGTTCGGCCAGCGCCTCGCGCACGAGATGGAATTGCGCGCGGTCGAGTTGAGTGACGGCCGCTTCGAGGTAACGCACGCCGCCGTGCACGAGCTTGGTCGAATGGCTGGAGGTGCCACCGGCGAAATCGCCGCGTTCGACGAGCGCCGTTTTCAGGCCACGCGCGGCCGCATCGAGCGCCACGCCCGCGCCGGTCGCACCGCCGCCGATGACGAGCACGTCGAATTCTTCGTTTTGCAATCGCACGAGATTCTCTGCGCGATCCATGCCACCGTTCAATCCGCTCTCCTTATCTCGTCGTAACGTCCCTTTTCCCGACTGCGAAAGGCTTTTGCCACCTTGCCTTCGATGCCCTCACCCCAACCCCTCTCCCGAACGGAAAGAAAGAACGAAGCGTTTATTCATTGTTCGCCCAGCCGCGGGCGCGATTGCAGGCGCGTTGCCATTGCCGGTAACGGCGGTCGCGTTCCGCCACATCCATCGCCGGCTCGAAACGGCATTCGGGTTGCCACCACTTTCGCAACGAATCCGCGTCGGCAATGCCGGCACTTGCCACCGCCAGCATCGCCGCACCCAGCGCCGTGGTTTCGCTCGCCGCCGGGCGCAACACCGGCACGCCCAGCAGATCGGCCTGGATTTGCATCAACAGATCATCGCGCGCGGCACCGCCGTCCACCGCCAGCTCGCGCGGCGGCGCTCCCACGGCCTCGGCCAAGGCCTCGATGACGTCACGCGTGCGCAAGGCAATGGCCTCGAGACTCGCGCGCGCGAGATGCGCCGCCGTCGTCCCGCGCGTGAGACCCAGAATCGTGCCGCGCGTGTCCGGATCCCAGAACGGGGCGCCGAGACCCGCAAAGGCGGGCACGACGGTGACGCCGCCATTGTCCGGCACCTTGCCCGCCAGCGCCTCGATTTCTTCGGCGTTTTCGATCAAGCCCAAACCGTCGCGCAGCCACTGCACCAGCGCGCCGGCGACGAAGATGGAACCTTCCAGCGTCCAGGCCGGACCTTCGCCGGGCAGGCGACAGGCGAGTCCGCCGAGCAGGCCCGCAGCGTCCATCCGTTTGCCGCCGGTATTCATCACCACGAAGGCCCCGGTGCCGTAGGTATTTTTCACCTGCCCGGCCGCGCGGCACTGCTGGCCGAGGAGCGCCGCCGGCTGGTCGCCCGCGATGCCGGCGATGTGTATTCGTCCGCCACCGAGATTCGCTTCGCCGAACGAAGCGGCAGACGGCCTGACTTCCGGCAGCAGCGCACGCGGGACATCGAACAACTTCAGCAGTTCTTCATCCCAGGCAAGCGTCTCGACGTTGAACAGCAGCGTGCGCGAGGCATTCGTCACATCGGTTGCGTGCACGCGCCCACCGGTGAGATTCCACAGGAGCCAACTGTCCACCGTGCCGAAAGCCAGCTCGCCATCTTCGGCTCGCTTGCGCGCACCCGTCACGTGATCCAGCAACCAGGCGATCTTGGTCGCGGAAAAATACGGATCGAGCCTGAGTCCGGTCTTTTGGCGAAGCATTGCCGCAACGCCCCGTTTCTCGAACTTCACACAGCGTTCGGCGGTACGCCGGTCCTGCCAGACGATTGCGGGCGCGATCGGGCGCCCGCTTTCGCGCTCCCACAGGATCGTCGTCTCGCGCTGGTTGGCGATGCCGAGGGCGGCGATCTCCTTCGCTCCGACACCAGCCTCTCGAATCGCCCGTACTGCGACGGTCCACTGC
>CAZKOE010000020.1:0-22849 GCA_964554305.1 uncultured Gammaproteobacteria bacterium | reverse complement strand
TTACAATGAATTCTTGTTTGCAAGAAAAACATTTTTCGCGTATTGCAGTGTGGCTGTACCGCTTTTGCCTGAAGCGACGCGGCTTTCGTGCGCTTTGCAAGCTTATTGCAACGGCCGAACGAGAAGCAGATTTTGCACTTCGAGACAAGCGGTCACGCATGCCGTGGCGTTCGCGTGATTAACCGGATCGGGGCGGATGGCCGTTGCGGCACCATCGGGCGGGATCGAGCGCGTGTTCGCCGTGGCGTATCTGGAAGTAGAGCATGGGTCGGGGTTGCCCTCCGCTTTGACCCACCGTCGCAATGACGTCGCCGGGTTCGACCCGTTGTCCGACCTGCTTGTAGAGTGCTTCGTTGTGACCGTACACGGTGAGATAGCCGTCGCCGTGATCCACCATCAACACCAGACCGTAGTAGGGTAGCCAGCCCGCGTAGGCCACTCGCCCGGAGGCGATCGCGTGCACCCGGGTGCCGGCCGGCGCCGCGATGCGCACGGCCTGCCATCGCATCTCCTTCGCATCTGCGCGCGTACTGCCGAAATGGTCCACGATTTTCCCGTCCACGGGCCACGGCAGTTTGCCGCGCAACTTGGCAAAGCCCACGTTTTGAAGAGACTTGGAAGGGAGTTTGGCAAGGTCGCGATTGACCGACTCGACGGTTGCCTCCAGCCGCTTCGCGTCGCGCTTGAGTTTGGCGGCACGGGTCTGGTTGCCCGCGATATCGCGGTTCAATTGGGCGACGACGGCCAGCCGTTCGGCATGGCTCTTCTTGAGCGCGGCGAGTGATTGTTGCCGTGAAACCCGCGTTTGAGCAAGTTTCTTTTCGGTTTCGGCCAAGCTTTTTTGCAGCTTTTGATAGGCCGCGATCTCGCCGCTCAGTTTGCCGATCTGCCGCGCACGCGCGCGCGAGTAATAGCCGTAATAGGCGAGGAGTCTAGCGGCCTGCGCCGGATCCTCGCCCTGAAGGACGAGCTTCACGCGCGGCTCGCGCCCGAGTACGAAGGCCGTGCGCAGAGCGGCGGAAAGTTCTTTCTGCGCCGCTTCGGCATCGTCCCGGCTTGCCGCCACCTTTTTGTCCAGGCCGGCTCTTCGAGTGTTGAGTTTTTTCTCGCGCGCATCGAGTGAGGCGAGCGTGTGCTGCAGGCTTCCTATCTTTCGTTCCGCCGTTTCGAGTTTTGCACTCAGCCGGTGCTTGCGCGCGATTTCGCGGTCGATCTTGTCATTCAGTTGCGCGATCTCGGACTGCAAGCGTTTGAGTTTTACCGCCGAGGATTCGTCGTTCCCTGCCGCCGGGCAAGGTGTCTGCACCGCGAGCGCGGCCAGTGCCGGCAGGAAAACGGCGAGCGCGCGGTAACGCCTAGTTCCCGACACGGATCAGGAGCGGCTTCAAGTGATGTCCTGCGAGCGTTTTGCGCAGCGCGTTCAGGCGGGAGAGATCGTCGATCGGGCCGATGCGCACCCGGTGCCAGGTTTCGCCCTGGACCTCGACCTTCTGGACGTGTGAACGGATGCCCCACAGGGCAAGCTGCGCCTTGAGCCGATCGGCATCCTTGCCGTGCCTGAGCGAGGCGACCTGCAATACGTAGCTGCCGGCCTGGGTCACCGAGGTCCGGGAGTCCGGTTCGCTCTTGACTTCATGGGTTTCTCCCGGGGTGAGGATCTGGGTCGGATGGGTCAGCAGATAGTAGAAATCGAAGGTCGTCCTGCCCTTGCTCGCCGCCGCCGGGGCCTTTGTGTTTCTGGCCTCTTTTTCGGGCTTGTTCTTCTGCAGGTTCTTGTTCAGGGTCTTGGCCTTTTTTATGGCGGAGGTCTTGGCGTGCTCCAGGGAATGCTTGATGGCGGGAAAGGCGAAAATGATCACGAGTGCGACGATGACGCCCGCGATGAACCACAACAGCCTGCCACCGCGCCGTCGTTGTTCCTTTTTGCGCGGGCTCTTGAGGTCGGGCCTCACATTCGCTCCGGGGCGCCGATGCCGAGAAGGTCGAGCCCGTTTGCAATGACGATCCGGGTGGCGGCGGCGAGCGCGAGGCGGGCATTGCGCAGGTCTTTGTTCTCGACGAGGATAGTGTGCGCGTTGTAACAAGCGTGAAACGCCTGCGCGACTTCACCGAGATAATGTGCAAGCGTGTGCGGAGCGCGCTCGGCGGCGGCTGCCGCGACGACCTCGGGATAGCGGGCAAGTCGCCTGACGAGGTCCAGTTCCCGCGCCTCGCCCAGGCGCGAGAGTTCCGCGCGGGCGGCGCCCGACTCCCAAACGAGGCCTTTTTCCGCGAGTTGGCGAAAAACGCTTGTGATCCGTGCATGGGCATATTGCAGGTAATAGACGGGGTTGTCATTCGACTGTGCCTTCGCGAGGTCGAGATCGAAGACAAGTTGCTGCGCCGCCGCGCGCAGCACGAAGAAGAAACGCGTGGCGTCGCGGCCGACCTCGTCGACCAGCTCGCGCAGGGTCACGTAGCCGCCGGCGCGCTTGGAAAGCTTGACTTCCGTTCCGCCGCGCATGACCGTGACCATCTGGTGCAGGACGTAGTCCGGCCAGCCGGCGGGAATGCCGGAGTCGAGTGCCTGCAAGCCTGCACGTACCCGCACGACCGTGCTGTGGTGGTCGGCGCCCTGGACGTTGATCGCGTACTTGAAGCCGCGCTCCCATTTGCCGAGATGGTAGGCGACATCGGGTAAAAAGTAGGTGTAAGTCCCGTCGGACTTGCGCATCACGCGGTCCTTGTCGTCGCCGTAGGCGGTGGTCTTGAGCCACAATGCGCCGTCCGCCTCGCGGGTGTGCCCGCGCGCAATCAGGCGGTCCACGACAGCTCGGACCTTGCCCTCGGCGTAGAGTGTCGATTCCAGCGAGTAGACGTCGAAGGCGACGCCGAAGGCACGCAGATCCTCGTCCTGTTCGTGGCGCAGGGAGGCGACGGCGAACTCGCGAATGGCGCCGAGATCGTCCGCGTCCGCCGCGGCGACGACTTCGCGATCATCGGCTTGCGCCGTCGCTCCGGCGAGATAGTTACGGGCGACTTCCCCGATGTAATCGCCGCGATAACCGTCGCCCGGCCAGCCCGGTTCACCCGGTTCAATCCCCTTGCAGCGCGCCTGCACCGAACGGGCGAGGTTTTCTATTTGTGCGCCGGCATCGTTGTAGTAAAACTCACGGGTCACTCGCCAGCCGGTAGCCTCGAGCAGCCGCGAGATCGAATCGCCGAGGGCGGCGCCGCGGCCGTGGCCGACGTGGAGCGGCCCGGTCGGATTGGCCGACACGAATTCCACCACGATGCGCCGTCCGCCGCCGGCATTGCTTTTGCCGTAATCGCTGCCGGCTTCGAGGATGCGGGCGAGTTCGCCCAGCCACGCCGCGGGAGACAGAAAGAAGTTGATGAAACCCGGCCCCGCGATGGCGGTCTCGGCGATCGCTTCGGAGGCGGGCAGGGCGGCGAGAATGGCGGCGGCAAGATCGCGCGGCTTTTTTTTCTCGTGCCGGGCGAGCACCAGCGCGGCGTTGGTGGCGAAGTCGCCATGTGCCGCCTCGCGTGCGCGCTCGACGACGACCCCCCGGCGTGCCGTCGGGTCAATGCCGAGCGCATCCAGCGCCGCGGCGACGAGCACTTCGATACGGCTTTGTGGCCCGCCTCTTGCGGAACCCGTAACGCGGGTTCCGGATCCCGCTTCCGACCTTGACTTGTTCACGTTCGACCTGCTTGAAGCCGGGATTCATCCCGCAAGGCTGCGTTCCACGATTTCGTAAACGTCGCGCGAGATCGCCGGAGCCGCGGAAAGGGCTTCGAGTTCGGCGCGAATCAGCTTGCGGCGCGCCGCGTCGTAGCGGCGCCACTGCGAGAAGCAGGCGACGAGCCGGGCCGCGACCTGCGGATTCATTGCGTCGAGCGCACGTACCTGCTCTGCAATAAAGCGGTAAGCGGAGCCGTCCTGCGCGTGAAACCCCGGGTGGTTGTGGTGCGCGAAACTTCCGATCAACGCGCGCACGCGGTTCGGATTGTCGAGTTTGAAGGCGGGGTCGTCCATCAGCGCCTTGACGCGGGCGAGGGCGCCGGGGCGAGGCGAGGTGGCTTGTAGCACGAACCACTTGTCAAGCACCAGGAGTTCGCCGTCGTAGCGCTTGCGGAACTCGGCGAGCGCCCGCTCGCTGCGCGGGTCGTCGTGTTCGGCGAGTGCGCCGAGCGCGTTCAGCCGGTCGGTCATGTTGTCGGCGGTGGCGAATTCCCGTTCGGCGCGGGCGAGATGTTCTCCGCTCGCGTGCCGGCAAAGCCAGGTCAGGGTAACGCCGTGGAGGCGCCGGCGGCCGGCTTCTTCCGGCGTGTGGCGATAGGCTCCTTCGGCCCGACTGCGTTCCCAGGCGGCGAGCCAGGCGTCTTCCAGCTCCGTCGCGAGGTAGCGCTTCAGACCGCGGTGCGCCGCGTCGAGTGCCGCCACGTCCACTTCGCCGAATTCGAGCGCGAGCGCGCTTTGCGAGGGCAGCACGAGCGTTTCGGCGGCGAGCGCCGGGTCGGCCTTTTCATCCGTCGCGAGGGCGCGGAAGGCCGCGACGAGCGCCGCTGCCGTCTTCCCGTTCACCGCTTCCGGATCGTCCGCGGCGACCTGCGCCTTGATGACGCGGGTCGCGAGCGTTTGTGCCGCGTCCCAGCGGTTGAAGGCATCGTTGTCGTGCGTCGCGAGATGGACGAGGTCGGCATCGCCGTAGGCGAAGTCGAGCTTGACCGGTGCCGAGAATCCGCGCAGGAGCGAAGGCACGGGCGGCGCCGCGACATCCCGGAAGACAAAGCTTTGTTCGAACTCGCGCAGCCACAGCACGCGTTCGTCGGGAGCGCCTTCTTCGCCGTCGAGTTTGAGCGGCAACATGGCGCCGCCGGCGTCGAGCAGGCTCAGTGCAACCGGAATCAAGAGCGGCGGCTTGTCCGCCGCCGGTTGGCCGGGGCTCGACGCGTGCACCTGGCGCAAGCGCAGCGTGAAGGTCCCGGCCTTGGCGTCGTGCGTTCCCGTGGCTTCCAGGCGCGGCGTGCCGGCGACGTGGTACCAGCGTGAAAACTGATCGAGGTTCGCGTCGTTCGCATCGGCCATGGCGGCGAGGAAGTCGTCGGTGGTGACGGCTTCGCCGTCGTGGCGCTCGAAGTAAAGGTCCATGCCGCGGCGAAAGCCGTTCGCGCCCAGAAGCCGGCGGTACATGCGGATGACCTCGGCGCCTTTTTCGTATACCGTCGGTGTGTAGAAGTTGTTGATCTCCATGTAGCTTTCCGGGCGCACCGGATGCGCCATGGGTCCGGCGTCCTCGGCAAACTGGACCTCGCGCAGGATCCGCACGTCGCCGATGCGCTTGACGGCGGCCGAGCCCTGGTCGGCGGCGAAGGATTGCTCGCGAAAGACCGTCAGACCCTCCTTGAGCGAGAGTTGGAACCAGTCGCGGAGCGTCACCCGGTCGCCCGTCCAGTTGTGGAAATATTCGTGGCCGATAACGGCCTCGATCGCCTCGTAGTCGCGATCGGTCGCGGTATCGGGGTCGGCCATGATGTATTTGGAGTTGAAAATGTTCAGGCCCTTGTTTTCCATCGCGCCCATGTTGAAGTCGTCCACGGCGACGATGGAGTAGCGGTCCAGGTCGCACTCGCGCCCGTAGTTTTTCTCGTCCCAGCGCATGGCGCGCTCGAGCGATGCGAGCGCGTGGGCCGAGCGGTCGCGGTTGTGCGCCTCGGTGTAGACGGCGAGCGCGACGCGTCGCCCGCTCGCCGTGGTGAATTCACCTTCGCGGGCGGCGAGCCGACCGGCGACCAGCGCGAAGAGATAGGAGGGCTTGGGGAAAGGGTCTTCCCATTCGGCGAAGTGGTGTCCGTCGCCGAGTGCACCGGTTGCCCGCAGGTTGCCGTTGGAAAGCAGTACGGGGTAGGTCTTTTCGTCCGCCTCGATGCGCACCGTGAATCGCGCAAGCACGTCGGGGCGGTCCAGGTACCAGGTAATGCGCCGGAAGCCTTCTGCCTCGCACTGGGTGCAGAAGTTGCCGCCGGACTTGTACAGCCCGGAGAGTGTCTTGTTCCGCTCGGGGTGAATGCGCACGCGGGTGGAAAGCGTGAATTGCGCGGGCGGCGCTTCGATGATGAGCGAACGCGATCCGAGGCGGTAGCGGTTCGCGGCGAGCGGCGCGCCGTTGATGGCGATTGCCAGCAGGTCGAGTTCCTCGCCGTCGAGCAGCAGTTCGTCCACTCGTCCCGAAACGGCAGGGTTGCGCCGGAAGTCGAGTTCGGCGGTGACGATCGTCGCCGTTTCGCCCAGCTCGAAGCCGAGACGGGTATCGGCTATGAAATAGGGGGGCGGAGTATAGTCTTCGAGATGGATACTGGGATGCGCTTCCGAGTCGCGAAGCATGGGCGGAAACCGATAAAATCAGGACTCAGCATTATACGGGTTCGAGCCTTGACAACGCGCGATTCGGTGGCTTCGCACCCCTCCGCAGCTGGCCGTGGACGAGGCTTCGCCGGAGATCGGATCAGCCGGTGACGCCGCCCCTTTCACTCTACGTGCACGTGCCGTGGTGCGTTGCCAAATGCCCGTATTGCGATTTCAACTCGCACGTTGCGCCGCGGCGCCTGCCGGCGCTCGAATACCAGGCCGCACTGCTGGGCGACCTCGACTTCGAGCTTGTGCGTCGGCCCACGGATTCGGCGGCGATTTCGGTGTTCTTCGGCGGCGGCACGCCGAGCCTGCTTGCCCCGGAAACAGTTGCCGCCCTGCTCGGGGGATTCCGCCGACGGCTCGATTTCGCGGCGGACGCGGAGGTTACGCTCGAGGCTAATCCGGGCACCGTCGAGCGCGGGCGATTCGCCGACTATCATGCGGCCGGCGTCAACCGCTTTTCGCTCGGGGTGCAAAGCTTCGACGATACGATGCTCGAGCGGCTGGGAAGGATTCATTCGGCGCGCGAGGCGCGGATCGCCGCGGAAGAGCTTCACGCCGCGGGCATCGAGAATTTCAACCTCGACCTGATGCACGGCCTGCCGGGGCAAAGCGTGGCGGGTGCCCTCGCCGACATTCGCCAGGCGATCGCTCTGCGTCCGGCGCATCTGTCATGGTACGAACTGACGCTGGAGCCGGGGACGGCCTTCTACCGTCGTCCGCCCGTCCTGCCGGCGGAAGATGAATTGGGCGCGATCGAGGTCGCGGGCCGCGAGGCGATCCTGGCGGCGGGATTTGCGCGTTACGAGGTCTCGGCCTACGCCCGCCCGGGCAGGCGCTGTCGCCACAACGACAACTACTGGCGCTACGGCGATTACATCGGCATCGGACCGGGTGCCCACGGCAAACGTTGCCTTGGCGCACGGGTCTTGCGAACGGAGAGGGTCCGATCACCGGCCCGCTGGCAACGGCTGGCCGGTTCCGCGGCAGCGGTAACCGCGCACGAGGTCGCTCCCGCCGAGCGGCCCTTCGAGTTCATGCTCGGAGCCCTGCGCCGCTGTGAAGGCTTCACGTGGTCCGAGTTCGAGGCTCGCACGGGTTGTGCCCGCGAAACCGTGCGGGAAGTGGTGGGCACCGCGATTGCGGAGGGTCTGCTGACGAGTGCGCGGGGGCGGGTCGCCGCAGGCCCCCGCGGTCTGCGTTTTCTCAATGAGCTGCAGGCCCGTTTTTTGCCCGCCTGAGGCCATTTTGCCCGCCCGGCGCCGCTTTCGGTCCTGCGGTTATACACAGCGGTCGGATGACGGTGCCGCATTGGCGCGGCGACGGGCCAAAGGGGTAACGTGAAACCCGGCGGATTTCGTAAGTCATTGATTTTCAGAAAGTACGGCTGGGTGGCTAAAAATTCGCCAATCTGAATCCCGCAGGCAAAAAGACCGGTGTTTGATTTGCTATCGCCATTTCGTCCACAGAGTTATCCACAGGGTTTGTGGATGGTTTCGATTTTTCCCTGTGCGATAAGCGCTTAGCCGGAAAAGTTGAGAAGTGGCTTGTTTTCCTGAAGCTAACTGCAGGGGGACTTTCCGTGCCCCGGACATTGACGGTCACGGTAAAATATGGCTTTGGTCATCCTTGATAACCTCATGAAAAAAGGCATCCATCCCGAATATCGGGAAATCACCGTGACCTGCAGTTGCGGCAACAGCTTCAAGACCCATTCCACCTTGGGGGAAGATCTGCACGTGGAGGTCTGCTCGGCCTGTCATCCGTTCTACACCGGCAAGCAGAAGATCGTGGACACCGCCGGGCGGGTGGACAAGTTCCGGCGCAAATACGGTGCACCGGCGGGTTGAGGGGAAATCTGCCCGGCTGCCGGACAACGAGCCGGTAGTATAATGACGGCATAGCGCGGCTTGGGCCGGCCTGTTTTCGGCGCGGCCCTGCCGGCCGCCGCGGCATCCGAACGACAAGACCCGGAGCGCGCTGCGCGTGGCCCGCCCGCGTGCCTTTTCGATGGGCCGCCGCCGTGCGGCAACAGCAGGAGAACAGCAGTGGCAGAACCTTCCCCGATGATTTCCCGAGACTATCAGCTTGTCGCCCCCGACGGCAGCACGGCGGAACTCCCGATACGCCGGCCGACGCTCGGCCCGGCCACCCTCGACATCAATACGTTGTATCGAGAGCATGGCCTTTTTACCTTCGATCCCGGCTTTGTCTCGACGGCGAGTTGCGAAAGCGCCATCACCTTCATCAACGGCGAGGAGGGCACGCTGCTCTTTCGCGGCTACCCAATCGAGTCGCTCGCGACGAGCTGCAGTTTTCTCGAGGTTGCCTGGCTGCTCCTGAACGGAGAGCTCCCCGGAACCGGTGAGCTGGCCGGCTTCGAAAAGGCCGTTCGCGCCGAGGATGGGCTCGACGAGTCGGTCCTGAAGATCATTGCCGACTTCGGCCGCGGGGCGCATCCGATGGCGGTGCTGACGGCGGCCGTCGCCGCGCTCGCGGGCGTTTACCATGCCGAGACGGATATCCGCGACGCGGATTCGCGCGCACTGTTTGCCCGCCGTGTTCTGGCCAAGATGCCGGCCATTGCCGCCGCCGTTTTCCGCCACGCAGAAGGCCGGGATTTCATCGCGCCGCGCAGCGACCTCGGCTATACCGAAAATCTTCTCTACATGTTTTTCGCGCAGGACGACGGCCACCGACCCGAACCGGTCGCGGCCCGTGCCCTCGATCTCCTGTTCGTTCTGCATGCCGACCACGAGCAGAACGCGAGCACCTCCACCGTGCGCCTCGCGGGCTCTTCCGGCACCGATCCCTATGCCGCGATTGCGGCTGGCTGCGCCTGCCTGTGGGGCCCCGCCCACGGCGGTGCTAACGAGGCGGTGCTGAAGATGCTGGGCGAGATCGGTTCGGCCGGGAACATCGGAAAGTTCGTCGCCCGCGCCAAGGACAAGGACGATCCCTTTCGGCTCATGGGCTTTGGCCACCGCGTGTACAAGAATTACGATCCGCGCGCCCGGATCATCCGCAAGATGACCCACGAGGTACTGGAAAAGCTCGGCAGCAAGGACGAACCGCTGCTCGATCTGGCGCTTGCACTGGAGAAGGTGGCACTCGAGGACGAGTACTTCGTTTCCCACAAGCTTTACCCGAACGTGGATTTCTACTCGGGCATCATCTACAAGGCGCTCGGCATTCCGACCGACATGTTCACCGTGATGTTCGCGATCGGGCGTTCCGTCGGCTGGGTCGCCAACTGGTGCGAGATGATGGCCGATCCGAAAATGCGTATCGGCCGCCCGCGCCAGCTTTACACCGGCGCCGCCAAACGGGAGTTCGTTCCTCTCGACCGGCGCTGATCGGCCAGGGCGTTCGCTGCGCCTGCCGGAAACGGTTCTCCTCGTGCGTCGTCGTGAAAGATGTCGGCAGGGGTGCCGGCGTTCCCTGGCTTGCCGGGTGAAGCCGGCTAGAGGATGGCCGCGTTGCAGGCGGCCGGTGCGCTCGTTGGTGTGCCGGCGACAGCGAGCAGTTCCTCGAGGCCGCGTCGGTTGAGGCGGCGCATGGGGCGGCCGTTCGCCGGATCGGCGGGCGCCTCGCGCCGTTCGGTCAGGGTGAAAACGAGCGCTTCCACGGCATTTTCGCCGACTGTGAACGTGAACACGGGAACTTGGCGTTCCCGTCCGTCGCACCAGCGCATCCGCCGGGTGCTCTCCTGCCAGTGAACCTCGAGGTCCGTCAGGCGGAAGGCGAGCGCTTCCGGCGAATCGGTGAAGACATGAATTTCGACCCGGGCGTGAGCCGTCGCGATCGTGCCGGCGGCCGCTCCGGCGGCGCGCGGCTCGAAGTCCGCGAGGATGTCCATGGCCGCGAGCGCTCCGCGGCGCAAGCGTTCCAGGCGTGGAATCTGGGCCGGAGCCTCGAACAGGCGCTGGTGTTCGGCGAGGGCGGCTTCCACTTCGCGATTGGTCGGCAGGTGACGCTCGGCCAGGCCGAGCCGGGCGGCCGCCTTGCGCTTGGCGGCCAGGTGATCGCGGCGTCCCTCCTCGGAGAGAATCCGGGCCGCTTCCTGGGCGAGCAGGCGCCGCGCCTCGGCGGGCTTCACGGCCCCGCCGTCCCGTCGCCGCCGTACAGGCTGGGCGCCGACTTTTTTTGCTGGATGGGCGGGAGCGTTCCGACCTCGAAGGTTTCCCACATGGCATGCGGGTCGTCGGGCCCGCAGCGCAGCCCCGTCAGCGCGTCGATCCGGGTGGTCACGAGGCCGGGCGGCATGGGCCGGGGGTTATCGGGCACGCTCCGTAGCGCCTGACCCATGAAGTTTACCCACATGGGCAGTGCCGTGTGCGCGCCGGTCCAGCCGTGGCCCATGGGGGTCGGCAGGTCGTAGCCCACCCAGGTCGAGGTGACGAGGCGCGGACCGAAACCGTCGAACCAGGCATCGGTGTTCTGGTTGGTGGTGCCGGTTTTACCGGACAGGTCGTTACGGCCGAGCGCGCGGGCGCGCACGCCGGTTCCTTTCCGAATCACGCTGTGGAGAATGTCCGCCATGAGCCAGGCGTTTTGCGCGGAGATCGTGCGCGGAGCGAGTCGTGGCGCCCGCGGTTCGCGGCCGATGAGAACGACCGGCTGGTTTGCCCCTTGCGCGCTTGCCGCCGGTGCCGCCGAGGCCGGCACCGCGACGGCTACCGCCGTGGAGGCGGGTGCCTGCGCGCTTTCGGGCACGCTGGGCGTGGTTGCGGCAACCGGGAGGTTCAGGGGGTTCGCCTGGACCGGCGCGGCGGGCACGCAATCCGCGCAGGCGACCCAGGGCCGGGCGCGCGCGAGCACCTTGCCGTCCGGTCCTTCGATCCGTTCGATGAAGTAGGGGCGGACCAGGAAGCCGCCGTTGGCAAAGACCGCGTAGCCGCGCGCCATTTCGAGCGGGGTGAGACTCGCGCTGCCGAGCGCAAGCGTCAGGTTATGCGGGAGGTTCGCGGGTGAAAAGCCGAAGCGCCGCGCCCAGTCGAGGGTATAGGGAATGCCGATTTGCTGCAGGATGCGGATCGCGACCAGATTGACGGAGTGGACCAGCCCCGCCCGCAGGCGCATCATGCCGCCGGTTTCGCGCTCGGCGTTGCGTGGGCGCCAGTACTTGTTCAGTGCCTTGTTGGCGACCGAGATGAAGGGTGCATTGGAGATGAGCGTGGCCGCGGTCATCCCGTGGGCGAGCGCGGCCGAGTACACGAAGGGTTTGAACGAGGAGCCGAGCTGGCGATGGGCCTGCACGGCGCGGTTGTATTTGCTGAGCGCGAAGGAAAAGCCGCCGTCGAGGGCGACGATCGCGCCATCGTAAGGATCGATCGAGACGATTGCGCCCTGGAGCTTGGGTATCTGGGAGAGACGCCAGGCCTCCTTCGAGCCCTGCACCCGGCCGTTGACCCGCGCTCTCCCGTAGCGCAGGTAGACGATGTCGCCGCGCTTGAGAAAGCCGTTCGCCGCATCGTGCTTGCCGGCGGCCCAAGCGAGCCCCTTCCAGTCCACGGTAACCGGGCCTTGGCCGAGCGCGAAAGCACGAATGCTTGTTTCTCCGGCGGCGGTGACGACGGCAGGCGTGAGGTTGGCGACCGGCGGGTGGCCGGCGAGCGCCTTGGCAATGGCGGCCGAGCCGGCGTTCGCGGCCAGTGTTACGCGGGCAACGGGGCCGCGCCAGCCCTGTTGCCGGTCGAGTTGCTCGAGATCGTCGCGCAGTGCCTTGACGGCGGCGGCTTGCAGGTGCGAATCGAGCGTGGTCGTGACCTGGTAGCCGGCGCTGTAGGCCGCCTTGCCGTATTTGTCGACCATGTAATCGCGGACCATCTCCGCCACGTAAGGCGCCTCGACGGTGGCCTGGGGGGTGTATTGATGCGCGGTGATGGGCGCCGCCATCGCCCGCCGGTAGGCGGCTTCGTCGATATAGCCGTGAAAGAGCATCCGCCCGAGCACGTAACCGCGACGGGCGAGTGCCGCCTGCGGATTCACCAGCGGGTTGGCCGCCGAAGGCGCCTGTGCCAGGCCGCCGATCATCGCCATCTGGGCCAGAGTGAGTTGCCAGACATCCTTGCCGTAATAGATCCGCGCCGCGGCACCGACGCCGTAGGCGTGTTCGCCCAGGTAGATCTTGTTCAGGTACAGGCGCATGATGTCTTCCTTCGAGAGCTCGCGGTCGATGCGCAGGGCGAGGAAGGCCTCACGGATCTTGCGGATGAACAGCTTCTTTTTGGTGAGGAAGAAGTTGCGCGCGACCTGCATGGTGATCGTGCTCGCGCCTTGCGATTTCTGTCCGGTCTCGATCAGATTCAGCGCCGCGCGCACCACGCTGCGCGGGTCCACGCCGGAATGCTCGAAGAAGCGTTCGTCCTCGGCCGCAATGAAGGCCTCGACGAGCAGCGGCGGAATCTGTTGGTAGTCGAGCGGCACCCGCCGGCGGGTGCCGAAGCTGGCGATGAGTTTGTCGTCCCGCGTGTAGACCCGCAACGGCACCTGGAGGTGGATGTCCTTCAGAACGGTGACCGAGGGCAGACTCGGGGCGATGTAGAGATACACGCCCGCGATGACAATGACGCCGAGGAGCCCCAGCGCGGCGACCACGATCAAGAAGTGGTGTAAAATGCGACGCCAGCGTGTCATGAGTACGTGTTTCGGGCGGATTCTCGCTCGTCCGTGCTGCTTTTGGAGGATGGATTGTCGGAATGTCCGAGGGCTTTCATTGACAATCTCGTCTTGGCCCG
Source organism: uncultured Gammaproteobacteria bacterium (assembly GCA_964554305.1). Taxonomy (GTDB): domain Bacteria; phylum Pseudomonadota; class Gammaproteobacteria; order JAKDMP01; family JAKDMP01; genus JAKDMP01. The sequence goes on along the minus strand of CAZKOE010000020.1, from coordinate 9,712 downwards.
TAATATTTTACGCGGAAAGCAATAGTTAAGGGGTCGGGGCTCGTTGCGCGGAAAGGTCGGGGGACCTTGAACCATGGTACGCAGGCCAAAACCTAAACCCGTTCTGGGACTCGATATCAGCGCTTCCTCCGTGAAGCTGGTCGAACTCAGGAAAACGGCAACGTCCTACCGCGTCACCCACTTCGCGGTCGAGGCGATGCCGGCGGAGGCGATCTCCGACAAGGCCATCGGCAATATCGAGGCGGTCGGCGAAACCGTGAACCGGGCCTGGAAACGTTCCGGCTCGCGTCTCAAAACCGTGGCCGTCGCCGTCGGCGGGCCGAACGTCATCGTGAAGACGCTGACGATTCCGGCGGGCCTGTCCGAACGCGAAAGCGAGGAACAGGTGGGACTTGCGGCGGCGCAGATCGTTCCCTTCTCGATGGACGAGGTTTCCTGGGATTTCGAGATGATCGGCCCGTCGGCCGGTGAGGGCGGCACGCAGGACGCGCTTCTCGTCGCCACGCGACGCGAGAATGTCGAGCATCGCCAGGCCGCGCTGGAATTCGCCGGGCTCAAGGCTGAGGTCGTCGATTGCGAATCCTTCGCGCTGGAGAACGCGTTTACGCTCGTGGATGGCGCGCAGAACGACCGGGATCGCGTTGTTGCGATACTCGACTTCGGGGCCACGACCACCACGCTCAGCGTTTTTCATCATGGGCGCATCGTCTATACCCGCGACCAGAATTTTGGCGGTCAGCAACTGACCCAGGAAATCATGCGCGCCTACTCGTTGTCTTACGAAGATGCCGGGCGCGCGAAACGGCAGGGCGGGTTGCCCGAAGCCTACGAGACGGAATTGCTCGTGCCGTTCATGAATCACATGGCGCGTGAAACGGCGCGCTCGCTGCAATTCTTTCACGCCGCGATGAGCGAATACGACCGGGTGGATCGGGTCGTGCTCTGCGGCGGCTGCGCGGCGATTCCCGGTGTGGCCGACGTCATCGGTGAACATCTCGGTATTCCCACCGAGGTGGCCAATCCGCTCGCGGGCGTCGAGCTGGCCAGCCGGGCCCGCGCCCAGGGCATCGAGCGCGACGCCCCGGCACTCATGGTCGCCTGCGGGCTCGCGCTCAGGAGCTTCGCCTGATGGGACCACCGCCGTGATGCGCATCAACCTTCTCCCCTGGCGCGAATGGGAGCAACGCCGGCGGCGCCAGCATTTCGCATTCGGGCTCGTCATCGCCTTGCTGGTCGGTATCGTTATCGTCTACTGGGGCTGGCTGATGGCGAACGGTGCCCTGAGTGCGCAGAAGTCGCGCAACGCCTATCTGCGCCGCGAGATCGCGCAGCTCAATCACAAGATCAAGGACATCAACGCATTGAAGAAAACGCGCTCCGATCTGCTCGCGCGCATGCGCGTGATCGAGCGTCTGGAGCAAAGCCGGCCGCTGGCCGTGCATCTGTTCGACCAGTTGGCGAGTACCGTACCGAATGACGTTTACCTGACGTCGGTGAAGAATCGTGACGGCCACCTGAGCATCAAGGGGATTGCGAGTTCGCCCTCCGGCGTTTCCAACTACATGCGCAACATCGACCATTCGCCCTGGCTCGACACGCCGAATCTGCAGGTGGTACGCACGCATCGCAGGGGTGGGGCGTGGCAGAGCAGCTTCAGCGTGACCACCAAGCTCGTCCCGCCCGGCAACAAGTCTTCCGGCGGCGGCAAGAGCGGTAAGGAGGCGAGGCCATGAAATGGGAGGAGCTGCGCGATCTCGACCTGCGCGATATCCATGTGTCCGGCGTGGGCGATTGGCCCCTGGCCGGCAAGGCCGTGATCGCGGCTGCCATTATCATCATCGTTCTCGTGATCGGTTATTTCCTCGTCATCCGTCCCAGGCTCGCTGCCTACGATCAGGCTCGCAGCCAGGAGGTGACGCTGCGTCGCACCTTCGAGCGCAAGCAGCATCTCGCCGCCAATCTCGGTGCCTACAAGCGCCAGCTCGCGACGATGCGCAAGAAGTTCGGAGCTCTGCTGTTGCAGCTGCCGAGCGAAACGGAGATTCCTGATCTTCTGGCGGAGGTTTCGCAAACGGCCCGCGAGGACGGGCTCACCCAGACCCTGTTCCAGCCGCGCGGCGAGATTCACAAGGATTTCTACGCCGAAAAGCCGATCGACATGGCCTACAGCGGGAGTTGGCAGCAGATCGCCAAGTTCGTGAGCGATGTCGCCGCGCTGCCACGGATCGTCACGTTCGGAAACTTCTCCCTCAAACCGGACAAGCCCGGCGTGGGCGCCCGGATCCACTTCACCGTCACCGGCACGACCTACCGTTATCTGAGCGGCGATGGCGTGGACGAACACGGCGGGAAAAAGCGCAAATGAACGGCAGGGCGCGGTTTCGCTGGCTGCTCCGGTTCGCGCTTGCGGGGCCGCTCGCCGCGCTCGTTCTCGCCGCTGGCTGCGGCGGTGGCGACATGGCCGACCTGCATGCCTGGGTGGCGCAGGTGAAGGCGCGTCCGGGCAAGAAACTCAAGCCGATTCCCAAGTTGACTCCCTATCAACCCTACGCCTACCCGCCGACGGGCTTGCGTTCGCCATTCGTGCCGGTCGAGGCGCCGAAGGTGAGCAATGTTCATCCGAATCTCGAGCGACCCAAGGAATATCTGGAGCGTTTCCCGCTCGATGCGCTGAAATTCGTTGGCGAAATTACTTTCGACGGTACGAACTATGCCTTGATCCAGGATCCGCATGGCGTCGTGCACCGTGTGCACGCCGGCAATTACATGGGTCAGAACAGCGGGCGGATCACCGCCATTTTCCCCGACAGAATCGACTTGACTGAAATCGTGCCCAACGGCAGCGGCGGGTATCTCAAGCAGCCGGCAACTCTCGCCCTCGCGGGCACCAACGGAGGCTAGCATGAAGCGAATGACTGTACCGATCCGAACCCCGGGCGACGCGCGTGGCAGCAGGGGGTTGCGGCGGCGGGAACGTGGCTCGCGGCCAAGAGGCTTCGGAGCAATCGTCCGTGCCTGCGCGATCGGTTTGTGCGCCGTGGTGCTGGCGGGACCCGGCTGGCAGGGGGCAAGCGCCGCCACTCCTGCCGCGCCTGCCGCGCGCACGTTGAACTCGATCCAGACGGTGGCGCTTGCGGGTGGCAAGGTCGAGGTGGTCCTCAAGTTCAGCGCCGCCGCACCCAAGCCCTTGAGTTTCAGCGTCGATCAGCCGCCCATGATCGTGCTCGACCTGGCGGATACGGCCCCCGCGCTCGCCAAGTCCCAGCGCACCGTGAACGTGGGCGAGGTGGCCAGCGTGCAAACGGCGGCGGCGCAAGACAAGACGCGAGTCGTGGTCAATCTCACGGGCATGGCGCCGTACCACACCCGGGTTCAGGGCAATCGCGTCTACCTTATCGTCGGCGGTGGCCGGCCGGTCGCACAAGCCGATTCGGGGAGCGCGGAAAAGACCTTCGGGCCGGTTTCCGGCGGTACGCCCGGCGGTACGGCCCCGGTTGCCTCGGCCCGCGCCCTTACCAATGTGAGCTTTCATCGCACGCCGCAAGGCGCGGGGCGGATCGAAGTCGCGCTCTCCAATCCGGGCATCGCGGGCGACGTGAAGCGCGAGGGCAACGAGGTGATCGTGACCTTCCCCGACACGACGGTGCCGCTGCGCCTGCAACAGCGCCTGAACGTGACTGACTTCGCCACGCCGGTCACGAGCGTCACGACGCGGCAGACGCCGAACGGTGCGCGGCTCGTGATTCAGGGCAGCGGCAATTTCCAGCAGCTTGCCTATCAGACGAACACCAATTTTGCCGTGGAACTCAAGCCCGTGACCCCGGGCGAACTCGCCGCCTCGGGTGAGAAGCAATACACCGGGAAGAAGCTCACGCTCAATTTTCAGGACATTCCCGTGCGCGCCGTGCTGCAGATACTCGCCCAGTTCACGGGCAAGAACATCGTCGTTTCGGGCGACGTCGGCGGCAACGTCACCCTGCGCCTGCATGATGTGCCCTGGGACCAGGCGCTGGACATCATTCTGAAGACCCAGGGGCTGGCCATGCACAAGTCGGGCGACGTGATCATGATCGCCCCGGCGGCCGAATTCGCGCGCGAGCAGGCCGCGCGGCAAAAGGCCGAGAACCAGGTCGAGGCCACCGCGCCGCTGCACACTGCCTACATTCAGGTGAACTACGCCAAGGCGAGCCAGCTTGCGGCACTGATCAAGACACAGAAAAGCTCGCTCCTTTCTCCGCGCGGTGCCGTTACCACCGATCAGCGCACCAACACGCTGATCGTGCGCGATACCGACGAGAATATCGCCCAGGTCAGGAAGCTCGTGCACGTGCTCGATGTGCCCGTGCGCCAGGTGCTGATCGAATCGCGCATCGTCGTCGCGAACAATAACTACGAGCGCGACCTCGGCGTGCGCTTCGGGGTGACCGGCGTGATTACCGGCGACAACAGCACCATCGCCACCACCGGCAATCTCCAAGGCACGAACACGATGCTCAACGGCCAGCAGGGCGGATCGCCGGGCCCGTATCCCGTGCCGCCCAACCTCGACAATCGCCTCAATGTCAATTTGCCGGCCTCGCCCACCCAGGGCACGCCGGGACAGTTCGCGATCTCGATCCTGAACAGCGCCTTCCAGGTGGACCTGGAGCTTTCCGCGTTGCAGGCCGAGGGTCAGGGCACGGTGATCTCGAGCCCGCGGGTGATCACCGCGAATCAGCAGACGGCCACCATCGAACAGGGCGTGCAGATTCCCTACCAGAACTCGACCTCGAGCGGTGCGACGGCCGTGCAGTTCAAAAATGCGGTGCTGAGTTTGAAGGTGACGCCGCAAATCACGCCCGACAACCGCATCCTCATGGGCATCGAGGTGCACGACGACAGCGTCGGGCAAAACTACACGACGGCCAATGGCGGTTCGGTGCCGGGTATCAATACCCGGGTCGTCAATACCAATGTGTTGGTGGACAACGGCGACACCGTGGTGATCGGTGGCATCTACGGCGTCACGAAAATGAACCAGGTGACCAAGGTGCCGCTCCTCGGCGACATCCCGATCATCGGTCTCTTGTTCCGCCAGACCCAGAAGATCAAGAAAAAAAGCGAACTCCTGATCTTCGTCACGCCGAAGATTCTCGCAACCAGTCTGACGGAACATTGAGATTTTGAAAGCCAACCCTCTCGAGGAATTGAAGCCATGAAGAAGACTATCGGATTGACTGTCGCGCTCGTTTGCGCACTCCTTCTTGCCGGCTGCGGCAACGGCGACGGCACGCTCAACGGTGGCGGAGGCTCGACTCCGACCGAGGCAGTCCTGCAACTCGGAAGCGGCAGCGGCTCTTCGTTTCAGCAAGGTGTCTTGGGAATTACCAGCCCCCAGCTCCGGAACGGAGAGTCCACGGACGTTTTGGCTGCGCTGCAATATTCGAACGGAAAGGCGTACGACGATGCGGCAACGATTACGTTCACTTCCGCCTGTTACCAGAAAGGCGGCGCCGTGTTCTCGGTAAATGGGCAGCCGACGAATAGTGTGACAACGAAAAACGGTCAGGCGAGGATCAGTTACACCGCGAATGACTGCAGCGGTACGGACACGATTACCGCCACGGCGGTCGTGGACAGCAATGTCATGCACGCGACCGGTGAGGTGACGGTTTCATCCTCGGTCGCCGGTCAGGTGGAGCTTGGTACCGGCAGTGGTGCGTCCTTTCAGCAGGGCGTTTTGGGTATCGTCGCTGCCAGCGTGCCGGCGACGGGTTCGACCGCTATTCTGGCTGCGCTGCAATATTCCGACGGCACAGCCTACACGAAGTCGGTGGACATCACTTTCACTTCCGCCTGCTACCAGAAGGGCAACGCGATCTTTCTCGTTGACGGGAAGCCCGCAAATTCGGTCACCACGACTACGGGGCAGGTGCAGATTACCTACGAGGCACAAGGCTGTAGCGGGTCCGATATCATTACCGCTACCACGATCGTGGACCACAATCTGCTGAAGGCGAGCGGCACCGTCACGGTGGGTTCGCCCAGCGCCAACCAGGTGCTGTTGGGCACCGGCAATGGTGCGTCCTTTCAGCCCGGTATCTTGGGTATCGTCAATGCGAATGTTCCCGCCACGGGTTCGACGGCGGTCCTTGCAGCCTTGCAATACAGCGATGGAACACCGTACAAGAAACAGGCGACGATAACCTTCACGTCCTCCTGCTACGAGAAGGGTGCCGCCGTGTTCATCGTCAACGGCCATGAGACCAACAACGTCACGACCAGCGACGGTCAGGTGCGGATCACCTATCAGGCGCAAGGCTGTAGCGGTCCCGACACGATCACGGCTTCCACGGTGATTGATCATACCGTCCTCAAGGCGACCGGAACGGTAACGGTCGCCTCGCCCACGGCGAACCAGGTAGTGCTCGGGACCGGGAGCGGAGCATCTTTCCAGCCCGGGGTTTTGGGCATCGTCTCCCCGAGTCTGCCAGCCAGTGGCTCGACCCCGGTTCTGGCTGCTTTGCAATACTCCGACGGTACGCCGTACAAAAAAACGACCACGTTGACGTTTACTTCCCCCTGCTACAACCAGGGTCGTGCCGTTTTCACGGTCAATGGGCAAACGACGAATAAAGTGGCGACGAATGACGCGGGACAGGCAACGATTACCTACACGGCGGATGGCTGTAGCGGGACAGACACGATCACCGCAACGACGACGATAGACGGCAACGTGCTGCACGCCAGTTCGACCGTCACCGTCGCATCACCCAAGGTGGAGCTTGGTACCGGCAGTGGCGACGACTTCCAGTCCGGCGCCCTGGGAATCGTCTCATCGCAATTGCCCAATGGGGGAGCCACAGACATTCTGGTGGCGTTGCAATTCGCCAATGGCGGCGTATACACGACGCCGACCGAGATAGACTTTACCTCGGCCTGCTACCGGGATGGCAACGCGACCTTCAGCTCGGGCGGCAAGGTGACTACAGATAACACAGGCCACGCGACAATTACCTACACGAGCAGCGGCTGCAGTGGCGCCGACGAAATCACGGCAACGGCGACTGTGAACAACACCGTGTTGCATGCGACGGGCACCGTGACGACGGTTGCTCCCTCGACGGTGCTTCTGGGGAGTGGCAGCGGCGCGTCGTTCCAGTCCAACGTGCTCGGGATAGTGACGCAGAGCGTGATTCCCGGCGGCTCGACGGACGTTCTGGCGACGATGCAGCACGCAGACGGAAGTGTGTATTCCTCGGCGACGCAGATCACATTTACCTCGGCCTGCTACCAAACGGGCAAGGCGACGTTCACGGTGAACGGAACGCCGACCAACAAGGTAACCACCAACGCGACGGGCCATGTGACGATCACCTATACGTCCAACAACTGCACGGGTGCTGATCAGATCACGGCTACGACGACGGTGAATGACAACGTACTGCACGCTTCCGGGACGGTGACGACGGTGGCGCCCTCGACGGTGCTGATTGGCAGTGGCAGCGGAGGCGCTTTTCAGCAGGGAGTTCTGGGTGTTGTCTCACCTTTGATTGTGGCGGGCGGTTCGACGGCGGTGCTGGTGACCTTGCAGCAAGCCGACGGAAGCGCTTATACGACGCCCACGCAGATCACGTTCAGTTCGGACTGTTACCTCAACGGTCAGGCGACGTTCACGGTGAACGGTACGGCGACGAACCAGGTCGCCACCGATGCGAACGGACATGCGACGATCACCTATACCAGCACCGACTGTGGCGGGGCAGACACGCTGACGGCGACGGCGACAGTGAATAATATCGTCTTGCATGCGTCGGGAACGGTGACCACGGTCGCCGCGACGACGGTTCTGCTGGGCACCGGGAGCGGGAGCTCATTCGAACCTGGTGCGTTGGGGATTGTTTCGCCTCAGCTGATTGATGGCAGCGCGACCAAGATTCACGTCGCGCTGCAGCACGCCGATGGCAGTGTCTATCCGACTCCAACCCAAATAGCCTTCACCTCGGCATGCTATCGGGTTGGACGTGCGACCTTTACGGTAAACGGCACGGCGACGAACGCGGTTACCACGGACAACGCGGGTCAGGCGACTATCACCTACGCGAGTGAAGGCTGCAGCGGTACGGACCAGATTACGGCGACCGCCGTGGTGGACGACAATGTGCTTCATGCGAACGGCACAGTCACGATCTCGTCTTCCACGGTCGCCGTGGTGCTGGGCAGCGGCAGTGGATCCGCCTTCCAACAGGGCATCCTGGGCATAGTGCACCCGAACCTTCAGGCCGGGGGGGCCACGAACGTGTTGGCGGCTCTTCAGTATGCCGACGGAGGCCAGTACACGCATTCGGCAACGATCACCTTTACCTCGCGTTGCTTCAGGGAGGGCGGGGCGGTGTTTACCGTCAACGGCCAACCGACCAACCAAGTGACGACGGCGACCGGTCTCGCGGAGATCAAGTACACCGCGCAGGGCTGCAACGGCGCCGATCCAATAACGGCGACGACGGTCATAAATTCCTCTGTGCTGCAGGCCAGCGGCACCGTGACGGTTGGCGCCACGGCAGGAGTTCAGTTGGGCACGGGAACCGGTAGCTCCTTCCAGGCCGGCGTTCTCGGGATCGTGACTCCGGCGCTCCCCGCTACTGGTTCGACAGCCGTGCTCGCTTCGTTGGTGCATGACGATGGTACTCCTTACACCGGCACCGCGACAGTCACGTTCACTTCCCCGTGCTTCAGGACGGGCGGCGCGGAGTTTCTGGTCAATGGGCAGCCCGCGGATTCGGTGACGACCACCGACGGACAGGTCAGTATTACCTACAAAGCCCAAGGTTGCAGCGGCGTGGACACCATTACCGCGACGACCACCATCAACAACAATGTCCTGCAGGCGACCGGGACGGTCACCGTCGCGTCGCTTCAGGTATTTTTGGGTACCGGCAGCGGCGTTTCCTTCCAGCAGGGCGTGTTGGGCATCGTCAGCGCGAATCTCCCGGCCGGAGGTTCCACGAACGTGTTGGCGGCTCTACAATACTCGAATGGCGCGCCCTACAAGGTGTCGGCGACGATCACCTTCACCTCGGCCTGTTACCGGGATGGCACCGCGGCCTTCAGCGTGAACGGAACGTCGACGAACAGCGTCGCGACTGATACCAGCACCGGCCAGGCCGAGATCAAATACACCGCCGAGGGCTGTCAGGGAAGCGATGAGATTACCGCGACAATCGTCATCAACCATACGGTCCTGCATGCCAGCGGGTCCGTTTCGGTGGAGGCGCCCTCCGTCGAGTTGGGCAGCGGCAGCGGCGGCTCGTTCCAGGAAGGCGTTCTCGGGATCGGGAGCCCGAACCTTTCCGCGGGCGGTTCAACCAATGTCGTCGCAATACTTCAGTACGCCGATGGCAGCCCCTATATCGGCCCGGCGACCCTCACCTTCAACTCACCCTGCTACCAGAACGGGTTTTCCAAATTCGAGGTCGGCGGTCAGGCGACGAACACGGTGAGTACCAACATCGGACAGGTCAACATCACCTACGTGGCGCAAGGTTGCGTGGGCACCGATCCCATCACCGCCACCGCGGTTATCGGTGGCAATCTTCTCACTGCCACGGGTGACGTCAACGTGGCGCCCGCCACCGTTGGCTCCATCGTGAACATTTCGACCGATCCGACGATCATTTCGCTCAACGGATCGGGCGGAGCACAGACTTCGACGATCGTTTTCAAGGTCAGCGAT
>CAZKOE010000019.1:0-23178 GCA_964554305.1 uncultured Gammaproteobacteria bacterium | reverse complement strand
TAACACTCTGTTTGATCGCTCCATTCCGAATGCAAATCCTTCAGGTATGGTTCGCTCTGCCAAGCTGGGAGGGCTAATCAGAGCTGTGTCACTGAATGGGAGTCATGACAGATTGCCATTTTGGCTGGTCGTTGCGCTTCGCAACGCAAAAAGGACTCTGAAACGTTGGAATCAAAATGTTAAACCATACCCAGAATTGAGTATGTCTTTGCGCACAGAGCTGTATAAAAGACTGTCTGCAGATATCAACTTTGTTGAAGTGCTACTGGGTCGGGAACTGACTTCTTGGAGAGTTTAACTGACCGTTCATATTGGTAATAATGGGAACCATGGCCATTAAAGGAGTGAATCGAGCGCCCAACTTTTTTCTTCTGGGAGCGGCCAAGGCTGGAACTACCTCGCTGTATGCTATGTTAAAACAGCATCCCCAGATATTCATGAGTTCAAGTAAGGAAACCCAGTTTTTCTTCAATGACGGCAAATTTCGGAAAGGATTTCAATTTTACCTTGATACGTATTTTTGGAAAGCTGGAGGGTATCCCTTTAGAGGTGAGGCTTCGCCATCATATTTTCATGCACCCGCGTTAGTTGCTCCACGTATGAAGAGTGCCTCGTTTTCAGAGAGACTGAAGTTCATCGTGGTGTTACGCGATCCAGTAGAGCGTGCCTGGTCGCATTATTTGCATCGTCGTAGAGTTTGCGCGGAAACTTGTTCCTTTCCGGAAGCTTTGGAACTTGAGCATGTGAGATTGAAGAGAAAGCCAACGTCGTGGGTCGGGTATTTCAGTGATGGCCTTTATGGGCAATTAACAAGCGAGTGGTTCGAGTATTTCCCGAAGGATGCTTTCTTGTTTTTGGACTATGAAGAGGCAACAAAGGATTGGACCTCATCTCTCAAATCCATATGCTTACATTTGGGCGCAGATCCAACATTTAAATGGAGGCAATTTGTATCATACAATACAGGAGGAGTGCCTAGAAATGGACTGCTAATGCAACTATTGCAAAGGCCGAGACCTTCCTTGAGAAGGTTCAAGTCGTTGATTGGCCAGGATAATATTTCTAATCTCCGCAGGATATTGAACCGAATTAACACTCGACCGGAACCCAGTCCAGTTCTTGATCCTTCCATCGAGATGGAATTGCGAAAACGTTATACGTCCGATATCGAGCAATTGGAACGAATTTTGGGCCGCAATTACGAAAAATGGAAATTGAATTCAAATTAACGTCTTGGTAGACGTTTGACTAAGGTAAGGTTGATGGAGAGCGCTATGTTTGTGGCTGGTGATTGCAGTGAAGTATGTCTGTACAATAAGATGGCGAGTTTTTGCCTAAAGTGTAAACCTTTCTCTCCTTGGAGTAATGAATGAGATCAACTATGATGGTCGTCGGGGATCGCTGTTTCAGTAGGCACAGCCGAATTGGAATCAGTCATGTAGTTGCATGGTTGAGCTTGGCCTTATTGCCGCTTGCATCAGCATCACTTCCAGGTATCCCAGGCGTTTCTCCTCCCAACGCTTTGTTTTATGTATTCGCCATCATGGCGATAGCTAGCATGCTTTTAAGCGGACGCTTCAAGAAATGTTGGATGGAACCGGGCTGTTATATATTGATTGTGCTAATCCTGTGGATGCTTATAAGCAGCGGGTTCAATGGAGGCGAGTCGTCATTGATATCCAATGTTATTACCGGAGTTGGAGCTATAGTATTTTATTTTGTTGGGATGTACCTCGCTTATGGAACTTCCCCGGGGTGGCGTTGGGAAACAGCTATTTTCACGGGGGCATTAGTGGCGGCAATTGTGGGGTTACTTCACTACGTTGACGTTTTGCCCTTGTTCAGTTTTGAAAAGCTGGGTGTTGCAGCGCGGACTGTTGGCGGTTTTGAATTTTCAAATCGTGGTTTTAAAGGTTTGATTGATTCGAGTGGCAGTTACGATATTTGGTTGCTTGCGGGAATTATGGTATCCCATCGCTGGATGACTCGTAGTAGTGTCAGATGGGAGTGGAGGGTACTGGCTTTAGTTGCTGCATTTGTCATGATCGTGGCTGATGTGGTGTCGCAGTCCAGGAGTGGGTGGTTGACGATTGCAGTTTTTCTAGTTGTTTACTGGTTTGGGTTCCTAGTCTTAATGGAGCGAAGCCCATACAGACGCAAATACTTTATAGCAGCAACCTTATTGCTTGCGCTGGCTGTCGTTGCCCTTTTATTTATAAGTAGCATCGCGCAAAAAACAGTTGAAGTTTTAGTTAATGCACAGTCCGCTACGGTATTCGGTCGGCTGGGAGGCTATGCCCAGGCAATGTCTGAAATTGGTATTAATCCTCTTTTTGGCGCTGGGAAATTTTGGGCGATGCACAACGGTCAATTTTACCTTGTTCACAATACCCCTTTGTCCTACGCTGCCAATAATGGAATTATGGCGGGGATTGCATTTGTTCTATTTTACTTGTATGTTTTGAGTAGAACCTTCAAAGACTTGATTAGATCCCCGGTAGCAGAGCAGCGAAGGAATTTTTTAATATTTTTGGCTGCTTTACTGGGGTCAGCGGTTGCCATCAATCTATTTTCCGGAATCGGATCTAAATTCTTTTTTGCCCTTCTTGGCTGCATTTCTGGCTCCCTTTTGACCTATTCAAGACAAAAGCAGATAAGATCCACCGCGCAACGCCACACTTTCGGTGAACAAGATAGTCACTCTGAGCCAGCGGAAAGAACCACGATGTAAGGCCCGTGCTTCTTGCCGCCGTTTATAAGACCCATCGCACTGACGAGTTGAAATGCGTGTAACGATAGATATAGAGGCACGAATTATTGCAAGAGTTTTATGGCCAACTACTTTAATATTTTATATTTTCCGGTTTTTAGATGAGATGGAGTTTGTTAGTTTAACTATGAAACGGGTGTTGTAATGAAAGTAACGTTATGCGCGATTATTCGGAGTCCCCCATGTCTTGTAATTGCTTTGTTTTTATGTGCTACAGCTGGCTTTGCTGGGGTGCCAATGCCTCAAGCCTCGGTTTCCATCATTGAAGGAAGAGCGTCTCATGCGGTGATTATTCCAGGCCAAGATTCGCTCAAGGTTTCTTTGCAAGCCTCCAGGGAGCTTCAACAAGCGCTACAGCAAGCAACTTCTGTTACTGTGCCTATTCTGAAAAACTCGTCTGCTTCCGTTCCAGCAGGGGATATCAAGATTTTCGTTGGATCTGGCAAAGAGGCTCGAGAGCATGGCGTCAACGAAAAAAACCTCGCCCCTGAGGAGTTCAAGATAAAGATCACCCCCGAGTATATTGTTTTGGTGGGGCATGATATCAAGGCGACGGGTAATTCTGCGGTTTCCGTGCGTGAATCTCGAGCGACTCAATGGGCCGTTGATTATCTTTTAAACCGTTATGTCGGGGTAAGGTGGTTGTGGCCGGGACCCTTGGGGACTTACGTGCCGCAGCATGAAGCGATCCAATTCCCTGTTATGGATATCACTCACCAACCATCCATGAACATGAGGATACTGGCGGCACGAATCAAGGGTAGCCCTAAGCAAAATGACACGCCCGTTCTCGACAGTCAGGGTTACAAGAAATTGCAGGCCGAAGTTGATCTGTGGAAGGCCCGGCATGAGCTTGGGTCACGAGCGAATCTGCGTTTTGGAAGCGCGTTCACCAAATGGTGGGCCAAGTATCATTCCAGGCACCCTGACTATTTCGCCAAGCCCCTGTCGGGGATATTCCAGCCCTCGCCCAGGCCGACGATGGTCAAATTGAGAATAGGTAATCCCGCGGTTTCCAACCAGATCATCAGTGATTGGAAGGCAGCAGGTAGCCCCGATAATTGGGACGTATGCCCAAATGACGGGGCGGGATTCGATACGAGTAAGGCCTCACGAGCCATGGACTGGCCATCCGGTCAGCCGCTCATGAGTATTTGGCATGGCAAAGCCAATTTGACCATTCGTTATCTGAAGTTTTGGAACGCCCTTTTGGCCCGCATGCGGAAGATAAATCCGAATGTAACCCTTTCCACCTACAGCTATAGCGCCTACAGGGATCTTCCGAAACCCTTTCCCATCCGTAAGGGTTTGATGGTTGAGTTCGTCAACGGTTATGGTACGCAGGCTCGCAAGCAATGGTTACTATGGTCGGATTCAGGAGCTACGCTTTATCTCCGTCCAAACTGGTGGCATGTAGGGGGACCGGCACCTGTCTTGCCGCTACACGAAGCGGGAGATTACTTCAAGTTTGCGATGGCGCACGGCATGAAGGGATTCTACTTCGATCGGATCATGGGCTACTGGGCAACACAAGGCCCATTCTATTACCTTATTGCCAGACTCTCCGAGCGACCGAACCTAACTGTAGATGAGGTGATCGACGAATACGCCTCGGCATTTGGGCATGCTGCACCGGCGATTAAGTCATATCTCCAGTATTGGGAAAATTTCACGACAAGCGTGGGTTACTCGGTTCCCGCAGGAGGGGCAGTGCAAGAAGACCAGAAAGGGGGATTTGAGCGTGTCGTGAAAGCTGAACATGTGACAAGTAACCCCACTGTTGGTAGTTTCAGGAGTATTCCGTATATTTATACGGATAAAGTAATCGCAGGAGCCGAAAAAATTCTAGATCATGCAGATGTATTGGCTGCTCGCGACAACAGCAAAGTAAAAGCCCGTATTGTCTTTCTGCGATCTGGGCTGGAGTATTTGCAAGTTGTACGTGATGCAATGACCTCGTGTGCAAAATTATCAGGAGCTTCCAGTTCGAGGAAGGGGGGGAGATCTATTCTGAAAATGAGGCGCCGACTGACGAAGGAGGGCGTTATCTGGGGGGATGTGGCGGCGAAGAATTTTGCTCGGCTTTCTGGTATTCATTGACGAGTGACGATCCGGCGGAACATAAGGATGAGCAGAAATTGCATGATCATCGGAGCTCCGATTACGGCCGTAGGTGGCACGATTCGCAGGCTTGATCTCTGGCTCAGTCATGCCCCTGATGGGAATGAAATTTTATTTCTTTACCATTCCTCTACCAGAGTGGAAAAACTTTTCCCGAGGGTTGATGGCTTTGCTCATGTTCGTCTGAAAGGCTCAGGCTTTTTGGGCCGATGGGGGCGCGTCCTTGTCTTTCCCGCGGTTGCCTGGATAGGGTGGAATGCCGTCAAGCATAAGCCCTCCGTTGCCTTGAGTTTTTTCCCATGGACAATGCTAGCTACTGGCTTGGTTACACGTATCGCGAGAAGGTGTGGATTGAAAGTCCGACACGTTATACATGTGGCTGGCGACCCGATTCCACCGGTTGATGCTGTCTGGAGAAAGTGGTTCTATCGGGCTCTTTTTGGTCTGAACTTGCGAATATGCGAGGAAGTCGTGGTGCTGTCCGAAGGAATGGCGAATACATTGCGAAGTGATTACAAGGTTCCACGGAGAGTCCGAGTCAAGGTCGTACCTATCTCCATAGAACGCTCTACGATTGAGGTTGGCGAAGCGAAGCGTCATGAGGGAAATAATGAAGTAACCTTTGGAATCGTCTCTCGGCTTCAGCCCGAGAAGGCCTGCGAAATAGGGCTGCGCGCATTCGCGGCGGTTGCGCAGAAAGTTCCAGTTAGGCTTTTGATTTACGGTACCGGGCCAGAAGAACCGCAACTGAAGGAGCTTGCCGTTGAACTGGGAGTAGCGGAGCGCGTTGAGTTTCTCGGCTGGATTGACAATCCGCGCGACGCATTCGAGGTAATTGATTGTGTATTGTTGCCTTCGAAGAGCGAGGGTACTCCTCGATCCTTGTTGGAAGCGGCCAGCATGGGTGTGCCGATGATAGCTTCTTCGGTAGGAGGGATTCCTGATCTGATTGAACATGGGCGAACGGGCTGGTTGATGCCACCCGGTGATGTTGACACTTTGACGCAAATTATGTTCGGAATTATCAACCAACCGAAGGTTTTGAGCGAGGTTGGCGCCAGAGCCAGGGCAGCGGTAGAGACGCGTCCGAGTCCCGCGGATGAAATACGCGAAATCCTTGGTGCAGTATGATTATATGTTTCTGCGTTTGATGTTACTGTAAGCTTTTGCGTGTAAAGTTGCACAAACTTCGAGGCCGAAAACCTTGAGCGCCATGCGCCTGCCGTTTTTCCCCATTTGATCAGATTTTGCGGAGTCTGAATGTAATGCGTGGATCGCCTTGGTGAGGGCATTCACGTCGCACACTGCTGTGGTGTAAGCGAATCGCCACTTCTTGTTAAGTAGTTCGATGTCACCGACGTCGGTGGCCACAACAGGGAGCCCTGCCGCCGCCGTTTCCCATACGGCCATCGGCGATGCCTCGGCTACCGAGCAGCATAGTCCGATGTCGGACGCTCGCAGGCAGGCCGGGATGTCGGTTCGCGGACCCAGGAAGTGAACGTTGGTCGCGCCTAGGTGTTTTTGTAGAGCAAGCAGATTCCGGCGGTACTTTTCCTGGGAACGGAGGGATTGGCCGACCACGGCGAAGGAGATTGGAGGCTCTGTTTGATCCTTCAGGCGGGCCGCAACCCGGACCAGTGTTTCCAGGCCTTTCGCCGGGTTGATGTTGGCGATGGTCAAAACCTTGACGCCTGGAAGCGAGGCAATGTCGGGATCCTTCCCGTCGTCCGGCTGCGTGAAACGCTCGCAATCTACCGGTGCTTGGATTTCGAACACGGGTTTGGCACTCAGGGCGGTGGTGGACAGATAGTAGCGGCGGACCCGTTCGCCGGCAACGATGAACCCGGCGGCGATTTTTGCCAGTCGTCTGAAAACAAGATGGATGACGCCCGGTACGTTGGTGTCGTTGAGATGCCAGATAACGGGCGTGCGAGTCAGCCAGCCGGCGAGCACCCCCTTCCATTGCCAGCTTCCGTTGCAATGGACCAGGTCGAACCGCTCCCGGCGGAACAGCAAGGCCAATCTGAGTGTCTCGTACGGAAAGAACAGGATGGCAAGCAGGAGTTCCGGTGGGTTTCGGGTAATGCGGTGCAGTCGCAGTGTTCGGCAGGAGACCCCTCGGGCTTTCAGATCCTCCCGGAAGCGATCGGAGCCCATCCGGGCGCAGATTACCGTGGTTTCGATGCCGTGGTCTCGCAATCTTTCGGCGACCAGCGCGATGCGGCGCTGTGGCCCTCCGTAGCGGCTTTCCTCTATAATATTAGCCACTCTCAGGAAAGGCGTTTCTTCGCGGAATTCTCGGGGGGCAGGGGTATTCGGGTTTTGCGGTTCGTCGGAGCTCATTCTCAATTCTGTATGCGGAGGGGGCGGCTGGGCGCCAATGATAACGGTTTTAGCCGACTTCTTATTCTTTCCCCTCTTGCGGGAGAAGGCCAGGATGAAGGGTGGCGCCGCGAAGCGGCGCAGTAATTAATCACCCTCACCCCAACTCTCTCTCTTCAAGGGAGATGGCGCGGAACATGTACTCTCACGTTAGAAACGTGGGGGCCGAGAGAATGAGCTCTTTCGTCGGGGGGAGACGGGAGTCGACGGGAAACGCTTCCGCATAGCGAGAGGGGGAAGAGTCATGCGTATGGCCGACCGACCCGGATTCGAGCCGTAGAATGAGGCTGCCGGCTTTGGCTGGCTGTTCACGATCCATTCTGAATAATTGGTATGTTGGCGATGAAACAGAAGAGTGGCCAGTATTCATGAGCACGCGCAAGCGGATATTGACGGTCTTCGGCACGCGCCCGGAGGCGATCAAGCTGGCACCCGTGGTGCGCGCCCTGCGCGCCGAAAATGGTACGGTGGAAGTTCGCGTCTGTGTCACCGCCCAGCATCGTGAAATGCTCGATCAGGTGCTTTCGCTGTTCGGGATCGTCCCGGATTGGGACCTCGATTTGATGGCCCCCGGCCAGAATCTGACCGACTTGACCTCGCGCGTGCTCTGCGGCCTGCCGGAGGTGTTCGGCGGGTGGCGACCGGACGTCGTCTTGGTCCAGGGGGACACGACGACGGCTTTTGCGGGTGCGCTCGCGGCCTTCTACGCGCGCTGCGAGGTCGGGCACGTGGAGGCGGGCCTGCGCACGGGTAACCGCTATTCTCCGTGGCCGGAAGAGATGAATCGGCATCTCGTGGGGGCGCTCGCGACATACCATTTCGCGCCGACGGCGCGGGCGCGGGAGAATCTCCTCACCGAAGGAGTCGCCGCCGACCGCATCCGGGTTACCGGCAATACCGTGATAGATGCCTTGCTGCGAGTGGTGGAAACCGCCCGTGGGTCGGCCGCCGGCGAATTGGGAGAGCGCTTCGCCTTTCTCGATCCGGAGCGTCGCTTGATCGTGGTGACAGGGCATCGACGCGAGAACTTCGGACCTGGGTTCGAGGGCATTTGCCGGGCCCTGCGCCGGCTTGCGGAACGGAGCGACGCCGAAATTGTCTATCCGGTGCACCTCAATCCGAACGTTCAAAAACCCGTGCATGCCATACTGGACGGAATTCCCAATGTTCATCTGGTCAAACCGCTGGATTATCTGCCTTTCGTGGGACTTCTGGACCGCGCGTATCTGATTCTGACCGACTCGGGAGGCATCCAGGAAGAGGCGCCCTCGCTCGGAAAGCCCGTGCTGGTGATGCGTGACACGACCGAGCGGCCGGAAGCGGTCGAGGCGGGAACGGTGCGCCTCGTCGGTACCGATGAAGAGCAGATCGTTCGCGAAGCGGAGCGCTTGCTGGACGACAAGGCGCATTATCGGGCCATGGCGCGGGCGCTCAATCCCTACGGCGACGGCAAGGCCGCACCGCGGATCGTGAAGGAGCTGATCAATGGGCGGTGAACCGCGGAAGATATGCGTCGTGGGCCTGGGTTACATCGGCCTCCCGACTGCGAGCCTGCTGGCAACGAAGGGCTTCGAGGTTCTCGGCGTGGACGCCTCCCGCCGGGTGGTGGATACCATCAATGCGGGCGCGATTCACATCGAGGAGCCGGAACTCGACGTGCTCGTCAAGTCGGCCGTGCAGGGTGGGCGGTTGTCGGCCGCGCTGACGCCGGCCGTGGCCGACATCTTCGTTCTTGCCGTGCCGACGCCGTTCCGGGATAGATACAAGCCCGATCTTTCCTATGTCGAGGCGGCGGCGCGCTCGATCGCGTCGCAACTGCGTCCGGGGAACCTCGTCATTCTCGAATCCACAAGCCCCGTCGGGACGACGGAGCGGGTTGCGGGCTGGTTGAGTGAGGAGCGCCCCGATCTTGTCTTTCCGGAGCGTTCTTCGCCTGACCGGGACGTTGATGAGGCGGCGGAGGTCCGCGTGGCCCATTGCCCGGAGCGGGTGCTTCCCGGTCGAATTTTGTACGAACTGGTCGAAAACGACCGTATCGTTGGCGGCATTGACGAGGCTTCGACCCGCGCGGCGGCTGCGTTTTACCGCTGCTTCGTCGCCGGTGCCGTGTTGGAAACGGACAGCCGCACGGCGGAACTCGCCAAATTGTCCGAGAACACCTTCCGGGACGTCAATATTGCCTTCGCTAACGAACTGGCCGGCGTGTGCGAGGAATTGGATGTGGACCCCTGGCGGCTGATCGAGCTCGCCAACCATCATCCGCGCGTCAACATTTTGCGCCCGGGCCCCGGCGTCGGCGGCCACTGCATTGCGGTGGACCCATGGTTCATCGTGGATTCTGTTCCCGGGCAGACCCGCCTGATTCGGGCCGCGCGGGAGATCAACAATGCGCGCCCGGAGCAGGTAGTCGAGCAGGTCCTGGCGGGGATCGAAGGGCTCGAAAATCCGACCGTTGCCTGCCTGGGCCTCGCCTACAAGCCCGATATCGACGATCTGCGCGAAAGCCCGGCAGTCGAAATTGTCGCGCTGCTGGCCGATCATGAGAACTTCCGGGTGTTGGCCGTCGAACCGCATATTTCGGCCTTGCCCGAGTCACTCGCCAAGCGGAAGGTCGAGTTTATGAAGCTCGAAGTAGCTATCCGGGCCGCCGACCTGGTGCTGGTGCTGGTGCCGCACGGCTTTTTCCGGTCGCTCGACCTCGAGCGTTTGGATGGCAAGATCGTTCTCGACGTCTGTGGATTGTGGAAATAACCTTGGCTGAACCAGTGAAATTCGTCGTTTCCGGGTCCGTGCGTGGTATGCAATGAGGAAGACCGCGAGCGATCGGGCAAGGGTTCGCCCCGACGCTTGGCTTGATCCCCTCTCGGGTGTTCGCATCCGCGTGACCGGGTGGAAGCCGTTATGCGCGGTGGAGGATCAATATATCGAGCGACCGAGGAGCCTGCGGCTGCTATGGGCCTACTTGCGCCACGTCGGCCCCGTAACTGTCGTGCGCAAGGTGCTTTCGCGCCGGGCAGAGAGGGTGCGCAACAGGAAGGTCGTGGCTGTGGGGGCGGGTATCGTCCTCGCGACGGGGCGTAAAGGCGCGTTCAGAAGCGGCGATCGAGTGGTGTTTCTGGCGCCCAATCATCCGCAAGCGCCGATACGGAACCTTATCGTGAACGATTACCGGTTCGTCCGCCCGTTGACATGGCTGCAGCAGGTCATGTCTGATCCCGGTGCGCAATTAGCGGATCCGGAAGAGTCGGTCGAACCCTGGAAGGGTTGGGTACCGTTTTCCGGAGTGCCGACCGATGAGGCGAGCATCGACGAAACGTTCCAGGCCCTCGCGCCGTGCTTGCGGCGGCTTGCCGCGAACCCCCGGGAGGAATCCGTGGCCGCGGTTTCGAATTCGGACGCCGGGATCACGGAACGCATCGAGGGAGAGTCGTCGCCTGAGTCGGGTGTTACTGCCGTGATTTTCGGTCTGGGAAATTACGCGAAGACGCAGATCGTTCCCATTGTCAAACGTGAGATGGGCCTGACCTGTATTCACGAGATTGATCCGGACCAGTTTGTGACCGCAAGCATGAAGCGGACAAGCCTGGATTCGTCGCCTCTGCCGCGGGCGGATGAACACTACGACGCCTGGTTCATATCCGGTTACCACCACACGCATGCGCCATTGGCGATCGAAGCCCTCGAGCGGGGGGCTTACGCCGTGGTGGAGAAACCGGTCGCGACGACATCCGGGGATTTTGAGCGGCTTGTCGCAGTCTTGCAAGAGTCGAAGGAGTCGCGGCTTTTCACGTGTTTCCAGAAGCGCTACTCCAAATTGCATGAGTGGGCCTGTGTGGATCTCGGATGCGGTCGGGGTGAACCGGTGGACATGATCGCGAGCATATTCGAAATTCCACTGCCTCGTGCGCATTGGTATAACTGGCCGGTTTCCGGCAGTCGGATGATTTCCAATGGCTGCCATTGGCTCGATTATTTCATGTGCGTCAACGGGTACGCCGAGGTGGCCAATGCGGAAATAGAGCCCATGCGCGGCGGCGATCTTCTCGCAGTCGTCCGTCTGGAAAATGATGCCCGCCTCGCCTTGTACCTGACCGATACGGGTAGTGCCCGCCTGGGAGTTCGCGAGTTGATCGAATTGAGACACGGTCACACGACTGCGCGTATAATCGATGCACGCAGTTACGAAGCGGAAAACACGAGCAGACAATTGCGGTGTCGCAACGTCAATCCGGTGGCCGCCTACAACCGCATGTACAGAGAAATATGTCGGCGCATCCGCGCGGGAGAGTCGGGTGACTCCAGGGAATCGTTGCGCTCGACTGCGTTGATGTTGCGATTGGAAGAACAGTTGCGGAGTGAGTCTCTTTCCGATGAATCGGCGTTGCTCGCTTCGAGTGTCCAGGCTTCCCCTTTACCAGATGGCGCTCGGGAGGGCGTACAATGAAACAGGTTCTGCAAAATCTCGGCAACGGAGCGACGACGGTGGCCGACGTTCCGAGCCCCGTCTCCTCGGCAGGGAGCCTGCGAATCCGCACTTCCGTCTCGCTTGTATCTGCCGGCACGGAACGCATGCTGGTGGAGTTCGGGCGCGCCAATTTGCTTTCGAAGATGCGCCAGCAGCCGGACAAGGTGAAGCAGGTGCTGGAGAAGATCGGCACGGACGGCCTGTTCGCCACCCTGGATGCGGTGCGCAGCAAGCTTGATCAACCCGTGGCGCTGGGTTACTGCAACGTCGGGCGCGTGACCGATTCGGCGGCAGAAGGTTTTGCCGCCGGCGAGCGCGTCGTTTCCAACGGCAAGCACGCCGGAGTTGTCGTGGTGCCAAAGAACCTCTGCGCCCGGATTCCCGAGGGCGTGGACGACGAATCCGCCGCGTTTACCGTGCTCGGCGCCATCGCCTTGCAGGGGGTGCGGCTCGCGCAGCCGACGCTGGGCGAAACGATCGTGGTCACGGGGCTCGGCCTTATCGGGCTCATCACGGTGCAGATTTTGCGGGCCAATGGTTGCCGGGTACTCGGCATAGATACGAATCCGGCCCGCCTGGAACTGGGCAGGCGATTCGGGGCCGAGGTGGTGGATCTTTCCGCCGGAGGCGACCCACTGGTGATGGCGGAGTCGTTCTCGCGAGGGCGCGGGGTGGATGCCGTCATCCTTACTGCCTCGACCACGAGCAGCGAACCGGTTTCCCAGGCGGCGAAGATGTGCCGTAAGCGCGGGCGTATCGTACTCGTCGGCGTGACCGGTCTCGAGCTCTCGCGCGCGGACTTCTACGAAAAGGAGCTGAGCTTCCAGGTCAGTTGTTCTTACGGACCGGGCCGCTACGATGCCGATTACGAAGAGGCCGGGCACGATTACCCGCCGGGCTTCGTGCGCTGGACGGAGCAGCGCAACTTCGAGGCGGTACTGGACTTGATGGCGAGCGGTGCGCTCGACGTGAAACCCTTGATCAGTCACCGTTTCAATATTGACGCTGCGACGAAAGCTTACGATCTTCTCGCGTCCGGAGAATCCTCGCTCGGCATATTGATTGATTACCCGCCCGGGGAAGGCGGCGGTGAAATCCGCGAACGAGCGGTTTCGTTGAGTGCCGGTGCCGGCGCGGCGCCCGCGGGCAAGGCACGGGTCGGGTTCATCGGGGCGGGCAATTACGGCGGGCGTGTCTTGATCGGCGCGTTCCGCAAGGCCGGCGCGACCCTGGATACCCTGGTTTCGGCGGGCGGCGTCTCGTCGGTGCATTTTGGCAAGAAATTCGGTTTCCGCGAGGCGAGTACCGACGTTGCCGGCATGCTCGCAAATTCGGCGATTGACACCGTCGCGATCTGCACACGCCACGACACTCATGCGCGGTTCGTCCGGGAGGCGCTAGCGGCGGGAAAGCATGTCTTCGTCGAAAAGCCCTTGTGCCTCACGCTTGCCGAACTCGGCGACATCGAATCCACGCTGGAGGAGGCGCACGCGACCGGCGCGCGGCCCTTGCTCATGGTGGGCTTCAACCGCCGCTTCGCGCCGCAGGTCGTGCGCATGAAGCAATTGCTCGATGTCGTGAGCGCGCCCAAGTGTTTCGTGATGACGGTGAATGCCGGCGCCATCCCGAACGATCACTGGACGCAGGATCCGTCCGTAGGCGGTGGGCGGCTGGTGGGAGAGGCTTGCCACTTCATCGATCTGTTGCGGCACCTGGCGGGTGCACCGATCCGCAAATTCGAGGTGACGGCGCTCGGTGAAGAAAGTGGCCCGCCATGCAGCGATAAGGCAACAATCACCCTGGAATTCGAGAATGGTTCCATCGGCACCGTCCATTATTTCGCCAACGGTCACAAGGGTTTTCCCAAGGAGCGGCTGGAGGTGTTTTGCGCTGGGCGCGTGTTGCAACTCGACAACTTCCGCAAGCTGCGCGGCTGGGGCTGGAAGGGTTTTTCGCACATGAATTTGCGCCACCAGGACAAGGGTCAGACAGCCTGCGCCAAGGCGTTTGTCGAGGGTATATTGAATGGTAGGTCTTCGCCCATTTCGGCTGAACAGTTACTGGAAGTCAGCCGCGTGGCCATCGAGGTTCAGCAGGCAGCAGCGTGATTTTCCGCTTGCTACGTTTCTGGCATACGTTGCGCTGGCTGCGGTTCGTGCAGATTTGGGGACGATTATGGTTGCGACTTTATCGTCCGCATCCCGATACGCGATCCCCACCGCCCCTGCGCCCGGCTTCATCCATGTGGCAGCCTTGTGCGCGTGTGGCGTCGATGAGCGGTCCCGACGCTTTCACGTTTCTCGGCGTGAGGCGTACGCTGAGTTCCGGTGGTGATTGGAATCGGATCGATTGGCCGAGGCTGTGGCTGTACAACCTGCATTATTTCGATGATCTGATGGCCGAGGGCGCGACGGAACGCCTAGTATGGCATCGTGCACTCGTTAACCGTTGGGTAGTTGAAAATCCACCCGGAAAGGGAGTTGGCTGGGAACCGTATCCGACCTCCTTGCGGATAGTGAATTGGATCAAATGGGCACTGGCGGGAAATGTGTTTGATGAGGAGATGCGCATAAGCCTCGCCATTCAGACCTGCTGGCTTCGCCAGCGGCTGGAAATTCATCTGCTGGGCAATCATCTGTGGGCGAACGCCAAGGCGCTCGTATTTGCCGGGACATTTTTTCAAGGCGAGGAAGCCGATCGCTGGCGCGCGAAGGGGCTTTCGCTTTTGCGCCGTGAACTGGATGAACAGGTTCTTGCCGATGGGGGACATTTCGAGCGCAGCCCGATGTATCACGCCATCGTGCTCGAAGATGTGTTGGACTTGATACAACTGGCGGAAGTTTTTCAGGGTGTAATTCCGGAGCGTGATGTCGCGCGATGGCGGGCCACGACAACAAGGATGCTGCGCTGGTTGCGGGTAATGACGCACCCTGATGGAGAGATTGCCTTTTTCAACGATACCGCCTTCGGCATTGCTCCGACCTACGTCGAGTTGGCGGACTATGCACGCGCAATAGGGGCGCCTGTTACAGAAGAGCCATTCGCCCCGTTAGTGCCGTTGCAGGAATCCGGTTACGTGCGCATGGAGGTCGGGCCGGCGGTGTTGATCGCGGATGTCGGCGAAATTGGTCCCGATTACCTGCCCGGCCACGCGCATGCGGATACACTGAGCTTCGAGTTGTCGCTGGGCGGTGAGCGTGTGTTGGCGAATGGTGGAACTTCCACGTACGAACCTGGGGATGAACGTCTGTGGCAACGAGGCACGGCTGCTCATAATACCGTGGAAGTCAACAGGCAGAACTCTTCGGAAGTGTGGGGAAGCTTTCGGGTCGCGCGACGGGCAAGGCCGCTGGATGTCGCCTGGGGCGAGGAGAATGGGGAACTGTGGCTGCGCGCCGCTCATGACGGTTATGCGAGGCTGCGTTCTGTCGGTCGGGTCGAGCGTCGCTGGAGGCTTTCCGCACGGCGATTGTTGATAGAGGATCGGGTTGCGGGGAGCCCGAAGGTCGTGCTCGTCCGTTTTCATGCCCCTCCCACGCTGGTGTTCGAACAGGAAAACGGTTGCTGCGGCCAACTCCACCGTGAAGCCGCTTCGGTGCGGTGGTCGGCGACGGAAGCCGCGGCGGCGCGAATCGTTGCCGATACCTGGCATCCCCGGTTTGGGAAAAGTGAGAGTTGTCAGACCCTGGAATTTACATTGAATAAGTCGAGCTTGAATACCGAATTTTCCTGGGAGTAGTAGGCGGGCCGGTGCATATACTGTTTTTGTCCGACAATTTCCCGCCGGAAAGCAATGCTCCCGCGGCGCGGCTTTACGAACACGCCATGAGATGGGCGGCGGCGGGACATGAGATCACGGTGATTACCTGTGCGCCCAATTTCCCCGAGGGCAAATTGTTCGAAGGTTACCGGAACAAGTGGTACGACGTGGAGATGATGGATGGAGTTCGCGTCGTTCGGGTCAAGACTTACATTACCGCCAATGCAGGCTTCCTGAAGCGGACGCTGGACTACGTGTCTTTCATGGTGACCGGGTTTGTCGCGGGACTCTTCCAGCGCCGGCCGGATGTGATTGTCGGCACTTCTCCGCAGTTTTTTTGTGCTGTTGGAGCTTGGGCGCTCGCGGCGGTAAGGCGCAAGCCTTTTGTGTTCGAATTGCGCGACCTCTGGCCGGCTTCGATTGTGGCCGTTGGGGCCATGAAAGAAAGTCGTGTAATACGTTTTCTGGAAAAAACGGAACTCTTTCTTTACCGGAGGGCATGCGCTATCGTTCCCGTGACCGAGGCGTTCCGGAAGGATCTCGTCGCGCGCGGGGTCTGCCCCGAGAAGATTCACGTTGTTCGCAACGGGGTGGACCTGAGTCGTTATCACCCGATGTCGCGTGATGCGGACTTGGAGCGGGAATACGGTCTGCAGGATAGGCTTGTGGTGGGTTACCTGGGTACGCATGGGCTGGCGCATGGGTTGGGGGAAGTGGTAGATGCAGCCGAGTTGTTGCGAGGTCGGGAAGATATAGTTTTTTTGTTTGTTGGCGGTGGTGTGGCGCGCGGTGACGTTGAAAAACGTGTTGCGAACAAGGGATTGGAAAACGTTCGCCTGCTACCGCGGCAGCCCAGGAAGATGATGCCGCGGCTGTGGAGCTTATGCGACGTTTCTCTCGTGCCCCTGCGGGATAATCCGGTTTTCGCCACGGTTATTCCGTCCAAGCTGTTCGAGTCCATGGCCATGGGCGTGCCGGTCGTCGCGTCCCTACCCGAGGGCGAGGCGACCGGAATCGTAAGGGAAGCGGAGGTTGGGGAAGTCGTGCCGCCGGATGATCCTACGGCACTCGCTGCCGCCGTATCATCGCTTAAGGATACCCCGGAGCGGCTGGCGGCATTACGTGCTGCTTGCCTGAAAGTGGCTCCCCGTTTTTCGCGCGAACGCCAAGCGGAGCGTATGCTGGAGTTGCTGAAGGAGATCGTCGATGTTCGGCAGGGAGCGGCGAGCGGGTCGCGATCCGGTATGGAACAATAGAATGAGATTCGCGGGAATCGAAGGAGTAGCCGGGTGACGACGGCCGGGGGCGAGAAGGGGATTGGTCTTTCCGCGATGGCAGAAGTACTGGCTGCGAGCCTGCCGAAGCTTTCTGCCCGCGATCGGTTGGCGTTGCCGATGGCGCTGTTCGGCCCCCGCGCGGTCCTGACGACGAGCTTCGGGGCAACCAGTGCAGTGCTGCTCCACCTTGTGACTCAAGTGGCAACCGATGTGACGGTGCTCAATATCCGCCACGGCTACGAGACGCCGGAAACCCTGGCGTTTATCGAGGATTGCCGGAGCAGATTTCCGATCAGACTTGTTACGATTCAGGCTCCTCACCTTCCGGTTCCGGCGGCGGACAGCGAGGAATTCGACGAGTTCCAGCAGGCTACCAAAATCCGACCGCTGCGCCAGGTGTTAGCCGAGTTTGGCGTCTGGTTCTGGTTTTCCGGTGTGATGCATGACGAGATGGAGACCCGGCGGGCTCTGAGGATGGCACGCGTAAGGCACGGTGCCATCTCAATCTATCCGATCTTGGACTGGACGAGTGAGCAGGCATTGGAATACTGCATTCGGAACAATCTGCCTGTAAATAGTCATTACTTCGATCCCTGCAAGGGGCCCGATCAATCACTAGAATGCGGTTTGCATTACGATGCGCTTGGCCATGAATAACTTTCCATTGGCTGTCGAAGTACCTTTGAGCAATTGGGTTGCAATATGCTGATTTCCGAACAATATCGTTTCGTCTTCATTCATATTTATAAGACCGCCGGAACCAGTATTCAACAAGCGCTGACTCCATATGTGGCCAATTATTATGATAAAGTGATTAACAGGGTACTGAAATGTCTTGACAAGAATGCAAAGAGATTTCACAATTACTATAGACCGCAGCCTTTTCCCGTTCATATTACGGCGGAGCAACTTGTCGCGCAGATAGGGCGAGAAGAATTTGACTCGTATTTTTCGTTTTCCGTAGTGCGTAATCCGTGGGATCGGATGGTGTCAATGTACAAATTTATCTTGGGGAATCGACTACACCCAAGCTATGGAGTGGTAAAGAGGTTAGGGAATTTTGATGCCTATGTTGAATGGAAGTGTTCGCATCAACCGATGTTGCAAACAGATTTTGTATGTTCGAAGGAAGGGGAATTATTGGTGGACTATGTTGGCAAGTACGAAAATCTGAATGCGGATTTCCAGTTTATTTGCTCGCGAATCGGGATAGCTGCAACTCTTTCGAAATTTAACGTATCCAATACGCGACCGTATCAGGACTTTTACTCCGACGAGTCAAAGGAGCTTGTCAAGCAATATTTCGCGCCCGATATTGAAATGTTCGATTACGAATTCAAGCCCTGAGGCTGCTAATTCACGAAGGTTTCAACAAGGAAGTCTGGTGCGCCAAAGAAAATTTTATATCGGGCACGGCTTCGGAATCGCCTGAGAGGATGGTGCGATTTGACTTGCGAAGCTGGCTAGAAGTATATTGATATATAATGCCAAGCTGATGTCAGCTTGCGGGTGCTTCTTAATAAACGCCGCTAAAGAGATGGTCGAAAGCCCGCTCTTTGGCGCCAGTCTGAGCGGGTTATTTGTGACCCGAGGCCGCCGAATTTGGTTGATGCATTGCGCGGGGCGCCATCGAAATGCCGCTAAAGCGTCATGGACTGATCCGATGGATGCGAGCCGTAAAGAATCCTTTTTCTCGCCGGCGCGAGTGAAGGGAAGGACGGGCCGTGAGTGTCGTTCGAGTTTTCCCGCCGAAGACGGGGAGGATGGAGGCGCGGCTGTGGGAAACGGTCGAGCGTTTGGTACCGTTTCGCCCCGCCTTCGTGTCCGTCACCTATGGCGCGGGCGGCTCGACGCGGGATCGTACGCATGCGACGGTCGAGCGCATCCGCCGCGAAACGCCGCTCGAACCTGCGGCGCATCTCACCTGCGTCGGCGCCACAGCAAGGAGGTGGATGCCGTGGCGCGCCGCTATCGCAAAGGTTCTGCTATAGTAAATCTAGGCTATCACGCCGGCTTATGAATGCGACTTTCCGAGCAGCATGTCGAGGCGATTCGCAGTGTCGTCCGAGAGGAGGCGGGGCCGGACGCCGAGGTGAGCGTTTTTGGTTCGCGCCTGCGGGATGACGTGCGCGGTGGCGATGTTGACTTGCTCGTTTATCTGCCGTATAGCGTGGAGAATCCCGCATGGCTGTCGGCGCTGATGTCGGCACGGATCAGCAGAAGGCTTGGCGGAAGGTCGGTGGATGTGGTGTTGAGTGCGCCCAACCTGAAGAATCTTCCCATCCATGAAGCGGCGCGACGGGAGGGCGTGCGCTTGTGAATCCGGAGTCCGTGTCCACCAGAATGCGATTTTTCGCACGGGTGTTGACACACGAGTGGAAACATCTCAGCGCAACCGATCGGCGATTGTTCGAACAGCCGTTTACGGAGGAGCGAGCGCGGTCATTGGATGAAGACGATCTGGAAGCGGAGCGCGTAGAGGCTTTTGTCAGCCGTTTCGGGCGCTTGCAGGATACCATCGGAGACAAGTTGCTGCCAGTCTACCTCGATGCCTTGCGAGAAACCCCGGGCGCGGCCATCGACAATCTGGATCGGGCGGAACGGCTTGGATTGATACCATCATCGGATCAGTGGTTGGCACTTCGCAAATTGCGCAATCAGATGATTCATGAATACACCGAAGATCCGGGCATACTGGCGGCGGCGTTGCAAAGTGGGCATGAATTCGTGCCGTCGCTTGGACGGGTGGTTGAAGTGTTCCTGCAGGATATGAGGCGCCGCGGCTGGAATGGGCCGCAAGGTGAAGAGCGGATTTGACTTGAGGCGAAGATTGGAGTAGTCTTTGTTGATAGCGCCGAGTTGATGTCAGCTTGCGGGCGCTTTATAAATGCCGCTAAAGAGACGGTCGAAAACCCGCTCTTTGGCGCAGCCTGAGCGGGTTTTTTGTTGCCTGCGGCCGCCGAATTTGGTTGATGCATTGCGGGGCGGCATCGAAATACTGCTAAAGCGTCGGGGTAGAAACGATGAGCGTGGGCATTGAAGAATCCCCCTCCAGCTTCCCCTTCCTCGCTAACGCGAGCAAGGGGGAGGAGAAGAGGGGAAGGCCCTTCCCGCAAGGCGATGGTGCGGCGAATGGCTTGCGGGTCTCCTTCGAGTTCTTTCCGCCGAAGACGGGGAGGATGGAGGCGCGGCTGTGGGAAACGGTCGAGCGTTTGGTACCGTTTCGCCCCGCCTTCGTGTCCGTCACCTATGGCGCGGGCGGCTCGACGCGGGATCGTACGCATGCGACGGTCGAGCGCATCCGCCGCGAAACGCCGCTCGAACCTGCGGCGCATCTCACCTGCGTCGGCGCCACACGCGAGGAGGTAGATGCCGTGGCGCGCCGCTATCGGCAGGCGGGTATCCGCCATGTAGTGGCCTTGCGCGGTGATGTGCCGAACGGCGGTCGGTTCGAGCCACATCCCGGGGGTTACCGCCGGGCGGCCGAGTTGGTGGCGGGCCTGAAGCGGGTAGCGGACTTTGAAATCAGCGTCGCCTGCCACCCGGAGGTACACCCGGATGCAGTCAGTGCCGAGGCGGATCTCGCCAATCTCAAGGCCAAGGTGGATGCCGGCGCTGGCCGGGCCGTGAGCCAGTTTTTTTTCGACGTGGAGGCGTTTCTGCGCTTCCGCGACCGTGCCGTGGCTGCGGGTATCGATGCACCGATCGTACCCGGCATTCTGCCGATCACGAATTACGCCCGGACCTGCGAATTTGCGGCGATTTGCGGGGCAAAAATTCCGCCTCGGGTTACCCGTCTGTTCGAGGACCTGGACGGTGAGCCGGAAACGCGGCAGTTGGTGGCGGCGAGCGTGGCCGCCGAACAGTGCCGTCGATTGCAGTCCGAGGGCATCCGCGAGTTTCATTTTTACACTTTGAATCGCGCGGAGTTGACGGCGGCGATCTGTCGTCTGCTCGGTTTGAAGCCCGTCGCACCCGATATCGAGGCGGTCGCGTGATGCCGTGAAACCGATTGCGGGAGCGCCGGCGTCTCACCGGCTTGTGAGCGTGAATGTTTGATACGGCCTATGCCGGCCTATAAATGAAAGCTATGGAGACGATGGGATGAATGAAGAGGAAATAGCGAAGTTGTTACGCGAGCGGATATTGTTGCTGGACGGCGGCATGGGTACGCTCATCCAGGCACAGGGCTTCGGTGAGGCGGACTTTCGCGGCGAGCGTTTCGCCGGGCACCCGCGCGACCTGAAGGGCGACAATGATCTCCTGAACCTGACCCGGCCCGGGGAAATCCGGGCCATGCATCTCGCCTATCTCGAAGCCGGCGCCGATATCGTCGAAACCAATACCTTCAATGCCACCGCCATCAGCCAGGCGGATTACGGCCTGGAGGCATTTGCTTACGAGTTGAACAAGGCCGGCGCCGAACTCGCCCGTTCGGCGGTCGACGAAGTTGCATCGCGCGATCCGGCCAGGCCGCGTTTCGTCGCCGGGGTGCTCGGGCCAACCAACAAGACGGCCTCGCTGTCGCCGGATGTCAATCGCCCCGGTTTTCGCAACACCACCTTCGAGGCACTGGCCGCGGCCTATGGCGAGGCGGCGCGGGGGCTGCTCGACGGCGGCGCCGATCTGCTGCTGGTGGAAACGGTTTTCGATACCTTGAACGCGAAGGCGGCGCTGTTTGCGATCGAGGCGGCCTTCGACGAACTTGGGAAGCGCGTGCCGATCATGATTTCGGGCACCATTACCGATGCGAGCGGGCGCACGCTCTCGGGGCAGACGCCGGAGGCATTCTGGGATTCGGTGCGGCACGCGCGGCCGTTGTCGGTGGGTCTGAACTGCGCGCTCGGCGTCGAGCAGCTGCGCGCGCACGTGGAAGAACTTTCGCGCGTCGCCGATGTGTTCGTCAGCGCGCATCCGAACGCGGGGCTTCCGAACGAACTCGGTGGCTACGACGAGACGCCGGAGTTCATGGCAGGGCATCTCGTCGAGTGGGCCGACGCCGGGCTCCTGAATATCGTCGGCGGTTGCTGCGGCACGACGCCCGCGCATATCCGGGCGATTGCCGAGGTCGTCGCGGGCAAGAAGCCACGCGTTCCGCCGCGGCTCGAATCGCGTCTGCGCCTCTCGGGTCTCGAGCCGATCGCGATCGGCGGCGGCGCAGGCTCGCAGTTCATCAACGTCGGCGAGCGCACCAACGTCACCGGCTCCGCACGTTTCAAGAAACTCGTCCTTGCCGACGACTACGACGCGGCGCTTGCGATCGCCCGCCAGCAGGTCGAAAACGGTGCGCGGGTGA
This sequence comes from uncultured Gammaproteobacteria bacterium, assembly GCA_964554305.1. Lineage (GTDB taxonomy): Bacteria > Pseudomonadota > Gammaproteobacteria > JAKDMP01 > JAKDMP01 > JAKDMP01. The sequence continues at coordinate 1,107 of CAZKOE010000019.1, read as the reverse complement.
TCGACGTCAACATGGATGAAGGCTTGCTCGACGGCGAGCGGGCGATGACGACGTTTCTCAATCTGGTCGCCGCAGAGCCCGATATTTCCCGCGTGCCGATCATGATCGATTCCTCGAAGTGGTCGGTGCTCGAGGCGGGCCTGCGTTGTGTACAGGGCAAGCCCATCGTCAATTCGATCAGCATGAAGGAGGGGGAAGAGCCGTTTCTCGAACAGGCGCGCCTCGTGCGCCGCTACGGCGCGGCGGTCGTGGTCATGGCCTTCGACGAAGAGGGTCAGGCGGAGACGATCGAGCGCCGCGGCGCGATCGTCGAGCGGGCCTATAAACTCCTGACGGAAGAGGCGGATTTCGCGCCCGAGGATCTGATCTTCGATGCCAACATTTTCCCCGTCGCGACCGGCATCGAGGACCACAACGATTACGCCCGTGCCTTCATCGAGGCCGTGCGCGAGATCAAACGCCGACTGCCCGGCGTGTACACGAGCGGTGGCTTGAGCAATGTCTCGTTTTCCTTCCGCGGCAACGAGCGCGTGCGTCAGGCCATGCACTCTGTCTTTCTCTATCACGCGATCGCGGCCGGGCTCGACATGGCGATCGTCAATGCCGGCCAGCTCGCGGTCTACGACCAGATCGAGCCGGAGTTGCGAACGGCCGTCGAGGACGTGATCCTCAACCGTGATCCGGACGCTTCCGAACGGCTCCTTGCCGTAGCCGAGCGTTACTCAGGGAGGGCGCTTGCAGCCGGAACCGAAAAGGACATGAGCTGGCGCGATCAGCCGGTGGCCGAGCGCATCAGTCATGCCCTCATCGAGGGCATCACCGACTTTATAGAAGAGGACGTCGAGGAGGCGCGCCAGAGCGTCGTCAAACCGCTCGAGGTGATCGAGGTTCGCCGTCCACAATCCCGCCACGAACTCCCGCGACGCACACCGGTCGATCGCGGGATCGCGCGGCGAGGCCGCGTGCAACTCCGCGATCCGACGTGCGATCTCCGTCACGATCTCGTCGACGTGCTCGCCACGCCCGACGAGCGCAGCCAGCCGACGGTCGTCGGCCAGCCGCACCATCTCGACGAGGTGCTCGCACACCGCACCGTCGGGGCCGTGC
>CAZKOE010000018.1:9712-23221 GCA_964554305.1 uncultured Gammaproteobacteria bacterium | reverse complement strand
CCTCCTTCGGCCCGGCGGTGAAGTAGGTCTCCAGACCCAGCAGGTTGTAGGCGGCGCGGATCACGCGGTTCAGACCCGGTTCTTCGAGCCCGAGATCGCGCAGGAATTCCTGCTTTCCCTCGTCGTCGAGCTCGGCGATCTCGGCCTCCATCTGCGCCGATACCGCCGCAACTTCGGCCCCTTCCGCAGTGGCGCGTTCGCGCACCCGGGCAAGCAGCGAGGTTTCGTGCTTGAGCCCCGCTTCGTCCACGTTGGCAATGTAGAGCACGGGCTTTGCCGTAAGAAGGTTGAGATCGCGGATGAGCGCTGCGGACTCTTCATCGAGCCGGGCGGCACGTGCCGGTCGGCCGGCATCGAGCTCGGCCTTGACGGCGACAAGCGGGACAAGCCTCGCCCGCGCGGACTTGTCGCCCGTGTTGGCCGGTTTTTCGACGCGGGCGATGGCTCGCTCCACGGTTTCCAGGTCGGCAAGCGCAAGCTCGGTGGCAATCGTTTCGATGTCGGCGAGGGGATCCACGGTGCCGGCGACGTGGGTGACATCGTCGTTCTCGAAGCAGCGCACAACATGGGCGATGGCATGGGTTTCGCGAATGTGGGCGAGAAAGCGGTTGCCAAGCCCTTCTCCCTCGGCGGCGCCGGCGACGAGTCCCGCGATGTCCACAAACTCCACCGTCGCGGGAAGGATCTTCGCCGGCTTGACAATGTCGGCAAGGGCGGCCAGCCGCGGGTCGGGCACGGGAACGACGCCGACGTTGGGGTCAATCGTACAGAAAGGATAATTCTCGGCGGCGATGCCCGCCCTGGTCAGCGCGTTGAACAGGGTGGACTTGCCGACGTTGGGAAGCCCGACGATGCCAATTCGCAAGCTCATCGCGACACGGTCTCGCGGGTATGCAGCACGCGGGCGACGACATTGAAATCCCCGCCGACGAGATGGCTCAGTTCGGTCCGCGCCGCACCGAACGCATCGAGAATCAGCGCTTCCTGCTCGCCCCGCGGTGCGGACAGCACATAGTCAATCACGGCGGCGCCGCGGGGCGGATGGCCGATGCCGAACCGCAGACGCGCGAAGTCGGCGCCGACGTGGCGGATGATATCGCGCAGCCCGTTGTGTCCGCCGTGCCCACCGCCGCGCTTCACGCGCACGCTTCCGGGCGGAAGATCGAGATCGTCGTGTACCACGAGCAATTCCGTGACTCCGTACTTGAAGTAATCGAGCGCGGCACGCACGGCGCGGCCGCTCTCGTTGACGAAGGTGCCGGGCTTGAGCAAGAGCCGCTCGTCGCCTTCGAATTTGATCCTGGCAACATCGCCGTGCAGGCGGCGATTCGACCGGAACGCGGCGTGAAACTCCGACGCCAGGGCATCCAGAAACCAGAACCCGAGGTTGTGGCGCGTCGCGAGATATTCGGCGCCCGGATTGCCGAGCCCGACGATCACGCGGATGGAATCAGAATGCATCTACACTGCCCCAACCGGAACTGAAGCCTGCTTCGCGGGCCGGTGCATGCCGGCACAATCCATCAACCACGAGGCGCGGCACGAAGAGCACGGCAGGGGGTCGCCGCTCCTGCATCCGGAACGTCCGCTTCCGCAACCGGCGGCAAGCGGCAAAGTCGGCGACTACGCGGATTCGCCCTTCCCGGCCTCTCCCGCGCCCGGAGCCCCGGCGGCTTTTTCGCCGCCCGCCTCGGCGCCCGACTGCTCGGCGGCTTCGGCGGCGGCCTCTTCCGGCTCTTCCTCCTCGGTCACGCGCGCCTGATGCACGGCGGCAACCGGCACATCGCGCTCGTCGGCATCGTCGTGCATGAGCGCAACGATCGCGACCTTGTCGGGCAAGGGGATCTCGGAGAGGTGTACCGAATCGCCGATGCCGAGTTTCGACACATCCACCTCGAGATACTCGGGCAAGTCGGCCGGCAGGCACTCGATTTCCACTTCGACCACGCTGCGCGAAAACACGCCGCCTTCCTTCACGCCGGGGGCTTCCTCGGCCCCCAGGAAGTGAAGCGGCACCTCCATGCGGATCTTCTGCGCGGCGGCAACGCGTTGCAGATCCAGATGCAGCACTTCGTTTTTCGTCGGGTGTCGCTGCAGATCCTTGAGGATCGCCTGCTCCTTCTTGCGCCCGAGCTTCACCGTCAGGAGGTGGGAATGGAACGCCTCGTGCTTCAGGTGCTGCATCAGCTCGTTATGATCGAGCGTGATGGCGAGCGCCTTGCCCGACCCGCCATAAAGAACCGCGGGCAACCGGCCCGTACGGCGCAAGCGGCGGCTCGCGCCTTTCCCCGCATCCTTACGCGGCTCCGCATTGAGCGTGAATTCGACAGCCATCGTTTTACTCCGAAAAACCGGCTTCAAAAATCAGAACCGAGTATTTTACAGTTTTTTGGATCTCGGAAGGAGCGGCGGCTTCCCGCCGGCCCCCTGCCGACAAGATGCCGGCGCTCCTCGAGGCCGGCGTGCCTCGAAAATCGCGGGCAAGCCCCGCTCCCGCGCTTCGGGTTTCGATTCTCAATCCACGTAGAGGGAAGAGACCGATTCCTCGTCGCTGATCCGGCGCATGGTTTCGGCCATGATCTCGGCGATCGAGAGTTGGCGGATCTTCGCGCAGGCGCGGGCGTCGTCGCGCAGGGTGATCGTGTCGGTGACGACAAGCTCGTCGAGTTCGGACTGCTCGATGCGTGCCACGGCGCCGCCGGAAAGCACCGGATGGGTGATGTAGGCGACCACCTTCAGGGCGCCTTCGCCCTTGAGCGCCCCGGCCGCCTGGCAGAGCGTGCCGGCGGTGTCCACCATGTCGTCCACGATAACGCAGGTGCGTCCGGCCACATCGCCGATGATGTTCATGACCTTCGATTCGTTCGGCCGCGGGCGGCGCTTGTCGATGATCGCGAGATCGGCGTCGTCCATGCGCTTGGCGATCGCGCGCGCGCGCGCGACCCCGCCCACGTCGGGTGACACAACGATCAGGTTCGGGTAATCGCATTTCCACAGGTCCGAGAGCAGGATCGGCGAGGCATGCACGTTGTCGAAGGGAATATCGAAGAAGCCCTGGATCTGATCGGCGTGAATATCCACGGTAAGCGCCCGATCCACGCCGGCGTGGGCGATTAGATTCGCCACCAGCTTGGCGGTGATCGCGACGCGCAGCGAACGCGGGCGCCGGTCCTGACGCGCGTAGCCGAAGTAGGGCATGACCGCCGTAACCCGTCCCGCCGAGGAGCGACGCATGGCATCGGCGATTACCAGGAGCTCCATCAGCGAATCGTTGGTCGGTGGCGAGGTGGACTGCACCACGAAGACATCGCGCCCGCGAACGTTCTCGAGAATCTCGACCATCTCCTCGCCGTCGCTGAAGCGCCCGACGTTGGCCTTGCCAAGCGGCAGGTCGAGATGCCCGGCGATTTCCGCCGCCAGCCGCGGCGTCGCGTTGCCCGCGAACACCATCATGTTGCCGAATACCGTGTCTTTCATCGCCCTGCCCTCGCGCAGCCCACCAACAATGAAACCGCCCTCTTCCTCCGCGAGAAGATGGCTGGGGCGGCAGGATTCGAACCTGCGCATGACGGGACCAAAACCCGTTGCCTTACCGCTTGGCTACGCCCCAACGGAGCAAAGAGAAACGTATTTTCGCAGAAAACCCACAGGAATCATCACGCGGCCGCCAGCGCATCGAGCAGCGGCGAACGATTCAGGCCGCGTGCGAGAATGCCGCGCCACGGCGCGGGCACCTCGCCGGCCAGCTCGGCGGCGGCCGCACGCGTGCCGCACCAGGTAAAAACGCAACTCCCGGTGCCGGTCAAAAGGGCCGGCCCGCGCGCCGCAAGCCAGTCGAGTGCGCACGCCACTTCAGGGTAGCGGGTCCTCACCACCGGTTCGCAGTCGTTGCGTGCATCGGCGAGCGGATCGGCACTTATTGTCGCGGGCTCGCTCGCGCGTGTCAATTCCGGGGCGGCGAAGACCGCGGCGGTGGACACGGCCACGCCTGGATGAACGACGACGTACCAGGGCTCGGGAAAATCCGTCGGCACAAGCCTCTCGCCCACGCCGACGGCATGTGCCGCGCGCCCCCCGACGAACACGGGCACGTCGGCGCCAAGTCCGAGCGCGATGTCCGCGAGCTTCGCCTGCGACAATCCGAGCCCCCAAATCCGGTTGAGCGCGACAAGCGTGGTGGCGGCATCCGAGGAGCCCCCGCCGAGGCCGCCGCCGGACGGAATGCGCTTCTCCACCCGCGCCTCCATGCCGCGATGCGTGCCGGCAGCGGCGTTAAGCGCGCGGGCCGAACGCACGATGAGGTCTTCTTCGGGCGGAACGCCGGGCGTGGCGTCGCGCAGACGGATCTCGCCGTCGGCGCGCGGCGTGAAAAAAAGCCGATCGCCGAAATCGAGAAACTGGAAAGCCGTGGAAAGTTCGTGATAGCCGTCGACGCGCCGGGCGACCACGCGCAGGTACAAGTTCAGCTTGGCCGGCGCCGGCCAGCCGATCAAGGCTGCTTCGCGAGGTGCCACGCGCTGACGATAAGCTTCACGCGCCCGCCCGGACGGCTGGCGGCAAGTTTGGCGGGCAGAAGCAGGCCCGCGATCGGCGTGTAGGCCGAATAGCGCACGGTCCAACCCTGCTGTTCCAGTCTCATGATCAAACCGCGGGAGCCCAACTTCAGACGGTACGGTGCACCGGGCGCAGGGCGACCCGTGACCCAGTAGCGCAGGCTGGCCACCGGTATCGGCCAGCCGAGGCTCTTTTCAAGCGCGTTCGCGGGCGTCGTGGTGACCCAGGTCTTGCCCTTGGAGTTGCGGATGACAAAACGCTCGGGCGTTCCGCTAAGCTCTACCGCCCCGATTCCGAAGGGCCCGGAAAAACGGAGCTTCATGTGGCGCCCCCGCTCGGACCAATCGACGTTCGCCGAGCCGCCGCGATGCGGCGTGACGACCCCGATTCGCCCTTTCAGGTGCCAGACTTGCAATTGCCTGAGCCCCGCGAGCCGCTGATTCCAGGCGGCCTCGTTCGCCGGTCCCGCGGGGCGCACGAGCGTCGTGCAGCCGGCGGCGAGCGCCGCCACCAGCGCAACCCCTGCCGGGAGTGCGCGCCTCATCGTCGCGCGAGTTTCCGTTCGAGCCGGAGCAGCTTCGCGTCCTTGGGGGATTTCCCGAGCGCCGTGTGCAGCACCTTCCCGGCTTCGTTGCGCCGATTGAGTGCAAGGTAAACCGTGGCCAGATGGAAGGCCACGGTCGGATCGTCGGTCTGCTTCCAGGCGCGGTTCAGATAGCCGAGCGCCTTCTCGGGTCGGCCCATCCGGTAGAGCACCCAGCCCATGCTGTCGAGAATGGCGCCCTCGTCGGGAGACACGACAAGCGCGCGCTTGATGTAGCCGTAGGCGTCACGGTAACGGTCGGTGTGCTCGACCAGGGTGTAGCCGTAGGCATTGAGGTACAGAGGATTGCCCGGCTCCTCCCGTACCAGCCGCTTGAGCGCGGCCAACGCATTGCCCGACTTGCCCAGCTTGTCGGCAAGCAGCGCACGCTGATAGCGCAGCGGGCGGACCTGCGGATAGCGCGCGAGCGCCTTTCCCAGCGCCTCCCAGGCGGCCTCGCTCTGCCCGGACATGTCGAGCAGGCTCGCATCAACGCCGGCCCAGGTCGGCGCCAGACCGGGGAAACGCAGCTCCAACTGACTCAGGTAGTCATTCGCCTGCGCGTAACCCTTCCAGTGATACAGCGCAAAGAGTGAATTCACCCGCGAACTCGCGAGATCGTCCGGCGCCTGGTCCAGCTGATACCAGCCAAAGGCCTGGCCCCAATCGTTCTCGCCCGCAGCGAGATGGCCGAGCAAGGTATAGGCACCCGGCGTGTCATGGTCGGCCTGGAGAATCGCGGCGAGCCGCGCGCGGGCCGTCGCGGTATCTCCCGTATTCGCGGCCAGCATCGCGTAGCCGAAGGCAACCCGAGGGTTATCCGGATCGAGGGCCCGGGCATCGGCAAGCGTTTCTCGCGCCTGCCGGATTTTGCCCGCGCTTGCCAGCATGTTCGCATAAAAGGCGCGCAGGCCGATGTCGTGCGGATGGGCCGCCAGTGCCTTGGCCGCGTCCGCCAGCGCCGCCTTCTGCTGGCCCAGATTCCAGCGCGCCTGGATCGCGATGAGTTCGGCCGCACGCGCTCCCGGACCGAAACTGCCCGCCTTCCGAGCGGCGGCCAATGCCGCCGTCATGTCGTCGGCGGCCAGGGCGCTGCGCGCGAGCAGCAGTTGCAACGCATGGTCCTGGGGATGCTTCTTCGCCAAATCCGCCACCAGGGGGTAGACGAACCAGGGATCCGCCTCGCCGCCGACGCCGAGCGCCACGGCCTTTGCCCCGCCGAGAGCATACGCCTTGGCCGCGGCCTCGCGGGCCAGCTCGAGATTCGCACGCGACAAGGCCGTGCGCAACGATACCGACCAGGTCGCCGATTCCTGCGGGGCCTGCTTGCGCAACCAGGCGGCGGCCGCGGTGGCCGTCTCGGCATCGCCCGCCCTGAGAGCGAGCAACGCCGCCATGATGGCGTGGCCGGAACTGTGCTTCGCCTGCGCCTGGCGAAAGAGCTGCTCCGCCACCAGCCGCGGCGAATGAAGCTTCCTGGTTATCGCCTCGTAATCGGCGAGCGCAGCCCGTTCCGAGGCCACGCCCGATACCGTTGCCGAGGCCGGCACCGCAGCCGTAGCCGTAGCCGCGGCGTCGGACGAACTCGACGGCGGCGAAGCCGACGGTATCGCGCAACCCGCCAGGAGCCCAAGCAGGGCAGTCAACGCAAGACCGTGCAAAAGCGTCCGTGCAGGGAAGGCGGCGCCACGCGCGCCGGCCCAGTGCGCAAAAAAGATTCTGTTCATCGGTCAACCGTCGGCACGAAGCCGGTCATTACTGTTCCCCATGCTACACGAGCGGGCAAAAAAAATGAGTCGAACACGGCTCGAGGCGCCCCCGACAAGGCCGGGTGACAATCCGCGGAAGCGGCTGCAAAGGCCGGTTCCGCATCCCGTTGCGCTAAACTAGGCGCAATCCGATAGCCGTCACCCGAATGCTTTTCGCCATCGGCGCCAACCACAAGACCGCCCCGCTCGCCTTGCGCGAGCGCTTGACTGTGGCGCCCGAAAAGATTCGGGAGCGGCTCGACGCATTGCTCGAAAACGAAGGCGTGAGCGAGGCGGTGCTGCTTACGACCTGCAACCGAACGGAACTGTACGCCGTCGCCGAACCGCGGCGCAAACGCCGGTTGGTCGAGTGGCTGGGTCTGCCCACATCCAAGGGGCAGGACAGCTACTATGTCTACAAGGACGCCGCCGCGGCACGCCATCTCTTCCGGGTAGCCGCCGGACTCGACAGCATGGTCGTCGGCGAAGCGCAAATTCTCGGCCAGGTGAAGGCGGCCTACCTGGAGGCGCACCGCGCCTCCGCCGTCGGTCCCGAACTGCATCGCCTGTTCCAGCACGCCTTCGAGGCGGCCAAGGGGATCCGCGGCGACGCCTCCCTGAATGCACCGCGATCGCTGCCCTATGCGGCGATCAAGCTCGCGCGGACCCGGCTCGGCGGCCTGCAGGGCAAAACGGCGCTCGTACTCGGCGCGGGGAAAACCGCGGAGACACTGGCCTTCCACCTGCATGCCCAGGGCATCGGGCGGCTCCTCGTCGCCAATCGCTCGCGCACCGCGGCCGAGACGCTCGCCATGGCCTACGGTGGCGAAGCCATCGCGCTCGGCGACATGCCGGCGGCGCTTGCCACGGCCGAACTCCTGGCCTGTGCCACGGCCAGCGAGACGGCCCTGGTAACGCCTGCGTCCCTGTCCCGGCGCGACGGAGGCAAGCCTTTGCTGATTCTCGATCTTGCCGTACCCCGCGACGTCGGCCCCGGGGTGGCATCCCTCCCGGGCGTGAGCCTGGTGAGCGTGGACGATCTTGCCGGCACGATCGCGGCAAGCACCGAAATGCGTTATGCGGCAGCCGGCGAAGCCGAGCGGGCGATCGAGGAGGCTATGACGGCCTGGCACAAGGCGCGACGCATCCGCATCGCGGTTCCGACCATCTGCGCCCTGCGCGCCGAGGCCGCCCGCATCCGCCGCCAGACCCTGGCCGAAGCCCGACGCATCGCCGCCGCCCGCGGCACCGACGCCGCGCTCGACTATCTGGCGGCAACCCTCTCCAATCGACTGGTGCACGCGCCCACCGTGCGTCTGCGCGAGGCGGCCGGCCGCGATGAACCCGCCCTGATCCAGGCCGCCATCGACCTGTTTGCGCTCGACTCCGAAGGAGAAGATTCCGACTCCGAAGCGGCATGAAAGACGCCCTGCTCGCCCGGCTGCGCGCTCTGGCGGCACGCGCCGATGAGATCGCCCACGAAATGGAACACCCGGAGGCGGCAGCCGATTCCTCGCGCTACACGCGCCTCGCCCGCGAATACGGCCGGTTGGCACCCGCGGCCCGCGCCCTGTCCGAATACGAACGTCTCGGCGAGGAGTACGCCCAGAGCCGGTTGCTTGCCGCCGGCGACGACCCGGCGCTCGCCGAGCTGGCACGGGAGGACCAGGCCCGGATCGAAGCCCGCCGTGCAAGCCTCGAAAACGAACTCCTGGCGAGTCTGATCCCGCCCGATCCCGACGAGGAACGCAATCTGTTTCTCGAAGTGCGTGCCGGCACCGGGGGCGATGAGGCGGCGCTGTTCGCGGGCGACCTGTTCCGGATGTACGCACGCTACGCCGAAACGCAAGGCTGGCGGCTCGAAATCGTTTCCGCGAGCGAGGGCGAAGTCGGGGGCTTCAAGGAAGTGATTGCCCGGGTCGCCGGCGACAATGCCTACACCCGCCTCAAGTTCGAATCCGGCACGCATCGCGTGCAACGGGTACCGCGCACCGAATCGCAGGGCCGGATTCACACTTCGGCCTGCACCGTCGCCGTGCTCCCTGAAATCACCGAGGTGGACGAGGTTGCCATCAACCCCACCGATTTACGCGTTGATACCTACCGTGCAAGCGGCGCCGGCGGCCAGCACGTGAACCGCACCGATTCCGCCGTGCGCATCACGCATCTGCCGACGGGCCTCGTGGTCGAGTGCCAGGACGAACGCTCGCAGCACCAGAACCGCGCCCGTGCAATGGCGCTGCTGCAGGCGCGGCTCCTTGCCGCCGAACGCGAGCGGCAAAGCGACGCGCAGGCGGCCAGCCGCCGCCTCCAGGTCGGCAGCGGCGACCGTTCGGGCCGTATCCGCACTTACAATTTCCCCCAGGGGCGGATCACCGACCATCGCATCGGCCTCACCGTGCACCAGCTGGAGCAGGTACTCGACGGCGATCTCGACATCCTGCTCGCCCCGCTCGCCGCCGCCGCACGCGAGGATGCCCTCGCCGCGCTCGCCGCCGAAGAAAACTGACTCCCGGCCAACTCGTTGCAAAGCCGGCATCCATCGCGCTACGATGGAATCTGGACTGCACGAGCTGAGATAAGCCCATGAACAAACGCCTATTATTGATGATCGCCGTGGCCGGCGGCGTATTGGCTCTCGCCGCCTGCTCCAAGCACCAACCCGCGGCCAACCGGAGCCCGGTGGCCGCCTCACCTCAAAAAGCAACGGTAGCAGCAACGGCAACCGTTCCCCTCGGCGCAACGGCCAGCACGCCCGCGGCGATCGCCGCCACGGCCACACTGCCGCATCTCGTCTACGCCGCCCAGCTTCACCCCCTGAACGGTTCCGTCACCGGAACGCAAACAACCGGCCGCGCACAGTTCGCCATCGACAACGGCCGGCTCACGATTCGGGTCAGCGTGACCGGCGCGCCGCCCGGCATTGCGCATTGGCAACACATCCACGGCTTCGTGAGCGGCAAAAACGCCCAGTGTGCGACGGGCAAGAGCGACACCAACCACGACGGCGTCGTGGATCTGATCGAGACCGAAGCGGCCTCCGGCACAACCATGGTGCCACTGAACGGCGATCCCGCGGCAATGCAGGTCACCGGCGGCGGCTATCCCGTGGCCTCCGGCAGTGGCGGCTATATCTATCAGATCATCGTTCCAATGGCCCAATTGCAATCCGCATTCGGCAAGCAGTTCAAGGGCCAGCCGCTGGACCTCGCCAAACGGGTCGTTTACGTCCACGGCGTGCCGGAATCAACAAAGCTGCCCGCATCGGTGAGCAGCCTGCCCGGGGCCCCCGCGTACATCACGTTGCCGATCGCCTGCGGCAAGATCACGGCGGTTTCGAAAAGCACTCCCGCGCAGAGCGCGCCCGCCCCGTCGTCCTGATACGCGGGCGCCACGCTCCGGCGGCGCGGTGGGCCATGCCCGCGATCGCCAGCGCCGCTCATTGCAAAGCCTGCGCCCGTCGCGCTAGGATGGAGACAGGATTTTACTAGCGAGGTTAAATCCATGAACAAACGGCTATTAGTGACGATCGTCGCGGCGGGCGGGATGGTAGCGCTCGCCGCCTGCTCCAAGCATCACGGCGCGTCAAATCAGACCGCGGTGCCGCCCCGGGCGAGCGCCATGCAACCTGCAACACCCGGGATGCCCACGGCACCCCCGAGCATGGCGACGGGCACCCTGCCACATCTCGCCTATGTCGCCCGGCTGACCCCGCTGAACGGCGACGTGACGCGGACGCCGACCACCGGCCGCGCCCAGTTCGGGATCAACAACGGCATGCTCACGATCCGGATTTCGGTGACCGGCGCGCCTCCGGGCATCGCGCACGCCCAGCACATTCACGGTTTCCTGAGCGGAAAGGCGGCGAGTTGCCCGACGAAGACGGCCGATGCCAACGGCGACGGTCTCCTGAGCCTGAGCGAAGCTGAAGCCGTAATGGGGCCGCCCCTGATACCATTGAACGGCGATCTGCTGGCCATGAACTTCACGAGCCTGACCTATCCGACCGCCAATGCGGACGGAACCTACACGTACCAGGAAACCGTGTCTCTGAGCGCGCTGCAGTCAGCCTACGCCAAGATGCATAACGGTCAGAAGCTCGATCTTGCCAAGGACACCGTGATGATCCACGGCGTGCCGGAAAGCGCCCAGCCGCCCTCGGCAGCAACGACCGCGACCACCACGGCGGCGACATCGGCCGGGACGGTTGCGGCAGCCGCGGGTTCGGCGCCCGAAAGCGCCGAGCGGGTTCCTGCTTCGCTCGCGGCCCCGGCGGCCCTCCCGATCGCCTGCGGCAAAATCACGCCGGTCAGATAGCGGCAGCGGAACCATCCATCCGGCACGAGTCGGGCCGGCGTGCCGTTCCACGCGCCCGTCGTCGTTTGGCGGCGCCGGCGCATGTGGTGATCTTGCCTGCCGGAATCGTGCGCAGGCGCGCAGGACCGCCAATCTGCAACGGGTTCCGCAACGCCCTCACGCGCACCCGGCCCATTGAACAGTCTCGTAAACAGTATCAACAATCGTCGCCCCGCGGAGAGCCTGCCCCACGCCTTCGCGGAGGCAGGCTCTCCGCGGGAGCGACAGGGACTCTAAATTCGAGCCTCATCGGCGAGCCCATGGTGAAAAAAAGGCCCTGCTACCGCATTTCTGCAAACAACGTTGACTTTCCCCGGACAGCAGTGCGCCTGCGCCTTGAAATCATCCGTAAAACTACGGTGGGAAATACTCGTCATGAAAACCTCCAAGTTGCAATCAAATTATCGCCTCTTGGCGTCCGTTATCTGGGGACAAGACCAATCCCCAATGGGAGACCTTAAACGAGGGTTTCCTGTTGCGTGGCGGAAAGACTCGTTTCCGCCAGATCGATCTCGCGCACGAGCCGCCGGTGCGTGTGATCGCTTATCTTCCGCGCAAGACGCAGGCGGTACAACTCGTCGCGCTCCGCATCCAGCGCGACGAGGCCAAGCCGGCGTTCCTCTTCCGCGAGCTTCGCGAGCCGGGCAGCCTCGTCTCCCGCGCCGCCGCCGCGCTCGATCCGCCTGCGATAGCGCTCGATGATCCGGCCGGCGGCTTCGGCTTCACCCTCCGCCTCCTCTTCGCTGGCCTGCTTCAGCACCGCCTCGACGCGTCGGATGGCGGCCTCGGCTGCAATCCGGCGCGCCTCCCTTTCCCGTTCGACACCCGACGCATCCTCGACCGGCTTCAACTCCCGGCCAATGATCGGGAGCGCGACGCTCGCCGTAATCAACGACAGCATGATCACGCCCATGGCGATGAAGATGGCGAGCTTGCGCACCGGAAACTCGGAACCGTCGGCCAGAACGAAGGGCAGAGTCAGGATGCCGGCGAGGGTGATCGCGCCCTTGACGCCGGCGAACGCGGCGAAGACCATCGTTCGCGTCGAAGGCCGCCGCCAGGGCTTGTGCCGCAAAAAACTCGTGAGGCGCGCGGCCTCGAACGACACCCAGGTCCAGATAAACCGCAAAACGATCAGCGCCGCCGTGATGGCGGCGACGTAACCGGCCAGCAGCCAGGGGCTCGGCAAGCCGATGTTGCGCGCAATATCCGGAACGCCCGCGAGGATGCCGGGAAGCTGCTCGCCCAGCAGCACGAAAATGATGCCGTTCAGGGCAACTTCCAGCATTTCCCAGATCGCGCTCTGGCGCATGCGGGTCACCGCCGAAGAATGGCGGATGAGGTGCGCGTAATGCACCGAGATACCGGCCGCCACGGCCGCCAGGACGCCGGAAAGCTTCAGGCGCTCGGCAGTGAGATAGGCGGCGAAGGGGATGAGAATGCTGATCAGCACCGGCGTGCCGGGCTCCTCGCCGATCCAGCGGGTGAGCCAGCGATAAACGACGCTCGCACCGAGGGCGATGACGACGCCGGCAAAAATTCCGCCCGCCGCCATCTCGATGAAACTGACCCCGGCGTCGGCCAGCGAAAAACTCCCCGTGACGGCGGCCGCGACGGCGAAATTGAAGCACACGAGGCCCGAGGCGTCGTTGAACAGCGACTCCCCTTCGAGGATGTACAGGAGCCGCGAGGGCACCGGCCGCCCCGAGGCGATGGCGGAAACGGCGACGGGATCGGTCGGCGAGATGATCGCCGCCACGGCGAAGGCGACGGCGAGCGGAACCTCCGGAATCAGTTTGCCGATGAAGAAACCGATGCCGATGACGGTAAACACGACGAGGCCCAGGGCCAGCGTCAGGATCGGCTTCCAGTCGTTGCGCAGGGCATCCTTCGGGATGCGCCAACCGTCCAGAAACAAGAGCGGAGGGATGAAAATCAGAAAGAAGATGTCCGGATCGAGCCGGACCTTGAAGCCGAAAATGGACAGCGCGGCCCCCATCACGATCTGGAGCAGCGGTAAAGGCAGCTTGACGGGCGAGAAGCGAACCAGGATCCGGCTCACGGCGACCGCGAGCAGGAAAAACAGCACCAGAGTTACCGCACTCATTTCCGTTCCCGCCGCCCGCTCGAGAAAATCATACCCCGTTGCCGCCGTAGCGTCACGCGATCATGGCGGCGCGCCGTGCGGCCGGCTCCCGGACCGGCGTGGCGGACGATGTGTCGGACGCCCTGGGCGTCGCCGTGGGTGGCGGGCTGCGCGGCGCTCAC
>CAZKOE010000018.1:0-9702 GCA_964554305.1 uncultured Gammaproteobacteria bacterium | reverse complement strand
TGTCGGACGCGGAGTTTAATTGATGGTCGGGAAAGGAGTTCCCGGCGGCGCCCTGCCGGGCGGGCCGCCCGTCGGCCCCATCCCCGGCGGCTGCACGGCGCCCTCGCCCTGCGGGCCGCCGCGGGTGCCGAAGTCTTCCTTCAAGCGCTTGAGCCCGTCCGCGGCCAGCTTCATCCCGTAGTCGTGGCCGGGATTGAGGATGATGCCGGTATCATCGGCGAGCACGTTCACCACGTATTCGCCGGCCAGCTGTGCCGGGTAGCCGAATTCACCGAGATCGTTCTGCACTTTCTCGGACAATTCCGGCGCCGTGAACAGTACCATGAGTTTGCCCATGTCCTCGGTTTCGAACACCAGCGCACTGCCTTGCGGATCGAGATTGTCCGGCGTCATGTCGCGGTCGAACATCGCGTAGAGCGGCGCGCGCAACAGCGCCTGATACACGCTGATGATCGAAACCTTGCCCTCCTTCGCGCCGGCGAGCAAATATTCCATCTCCGCATTGGGATCGAACATCGGCGGCGGCTCGTTGATCGGCTGCCCTTCACTCGTCCCGTTTTGCTCTTCACTCATGTCTTTCACTTCTCCTGGTCTCCGTGACTGCTCGCAGTGCCCGTGCCTATGTCTTTTTCCCTTCTCCACCGTTTCGAGCGCGGCATCGAAGTCGGCGATGAGGTCGTCCACGTTTTCGATGCCGGCCGAGATGCGCACCAGCCCGTCCTCAATGCCGAGCGCGCGGCGCTCCTCCGCCGACATGGCGGAATGGGTCATCAGTGCGGGATGCTCGATCAGGCTCTCCACGCCGCCGAGGCTTTCGGCCAGCGTGAATATCTTCAGCCTTTCGAGAAAGCGGCGCGCACCGGCGAGATCGGTATCGAGCACAGCGCTCAACATGCCGCCAAAGCCGTGCGTCATCTGCCGCTTCGCGAGTTCATGCTGAGGATGGCTCGCGAGCCCCGGGTAGTGCACTTCGCGCACCTTGGGATGCGCCTCCAGCCAGCGCGCGATGGTCATGGCGTTGGCACAATGCCGTTCCATGCGCAGCGCGAGCGTCTTCAGGCCGCGCAGCGCCAAATAGGCATCGAAGGGGCCGGCCACCGAACCCACGGCATTCTGCAGAAAGGTCAACCGCTCGATGAGATCCCGCCGTTGCGCCACCAGCACGCCGCCGACCATGTCGGAGTGACCGCTCAGGTACTTGGTTGCCGAGTGCAGCACGAGGTCGAAACCGTGATCGAAGGGCTGCTGGCACCAGGGCGAGGCGAAGGTATTGTCCACGACCGCGAGCGCGCCGGCGCCGTGCGCAATTTCCGCGAGCGCCGACAGATCGGCGAGTTTCATCATCGGGTTGGTCGGCGATTCCACCCATACCATCTCGGTCTCGGGCGTGATCACGGCCTCCAGGTTCCTCGGATCGGACAGATCGGCCGAGACGACATGCAGACCCGCGCTCGGGGTGCGCACGAGCCGGAAGATGCGATGGATCCCCCAGTAGAGATCGTCCATCACCACCACGTGGGCGCCGACGGGCAGAAGCTCGACGGCGACCGACGCGGCGGCAAGACCCGATGCGAAGGCGAAGGCGCGGCTTTTCTCGCCGCCTTCGATGGCCGCGACGGCGCGCTGCCAGGCCTCGCGCGTGGGATTGTGCGTGCGCGAATACTCGTAGCCGTTGCGCGGCTTGCCGGGACTCGCCTGCGCGTAGGTCGAAGCCTGGGAGATCGGCGGCATCACGGCCCCGGTCACGGGATCGGGCGCCTGCCCGCCGTGAATGCAGAGCGTGGAAAAATCGAGTTTGCTTACATCCTTGCTCAAGTCTTTGTCCCTTGGTTGCGAATCCAGGTCAGATAATCGGCGCGGGTCACGAGGCCGACGAATTCGTCGCCCTGCTCAATCGCGACGGCGGGCTCGATCGTCAGCCGCTCGGCCAGCCACACCACGGGATCGCCCACGTCCATGCGTGGAAAACCCGCGTTCATCACCCGCCCGACGGGCGCCTCGAAGGGCAGCTTCGACTCGGTGACCGAGCGCAACAGGTCCGCCTCGGTCACGGCGCCGACGAGGCGACCATTGCGCACGACCGGAAGCTGGGAATAGCCGCCGTCGCGAAGCCGATCATGGGCCGTGGCAAGCGTGTCCTCGGGGCTGACGGTGACGGTCGCATGCACACGATGCGGGTGGGTGACGAGATCGGCGAGCGTGCCCGTCTTCGGCTGTTCGACAAAGCCGTGCTCGGCGAGCCAGAAATCGTTATACACCTTGGACAGATACTTGGCGCCGGTATCGCAACCGAGCGTGACCACGCGTTTCGCTTCCGTTTGCTCGCGGCAATAACGCAGCGCCGCCGCGACCAACGCGCCCGAGGAAGAGCCGAGCAGAAGCCCCTCCTTGCGCAGGACCTCGCGCGCGACGGCAAAGGATTCGGCATCGGGAATCGTATAGGCGCGCTTCGCCGCCGAGAGATCGGCGATCGTCGGAATATAGTCCTCGCCGATACCCTCCACCATCCAACGGCTCGCTTCGCCCAGCTCACCAGTTTTGACATAAGACGCGAGCGCCGATCCCTCGGGGTCGGCAAGTACGAATTCGGTCGCCGGAGAGGCTTTGCGAAAGTAGCGGGAAATGCCGGTGAAGGTGCCGCTCGTCCCGACGCCGAGCACGATCGCGTCCACTTCGCCGTCCATCTGTTCGAGAATCTCCGGGCCGGTCGTCGCCTCGTGGGCGGCCGGATTGTCGGGATTGCCGAACTGGTTGATGTAGTAGCCGCCGCGCTCGCCGGCCAACCGCTCGGCCATGTCCTGGTAATACTCGGGATGGCCCTTTTGCACGTCCGAGCGGGTGAGCACGACCTCGGCGCCCATCGCCTGCACATTGAAGACCTTCTCGCGGCTCATCTTGTCGGGCATCACAATCAGGAGCCGATAGCCGCGCACGGCGGCGACGAGCGCGAGCCCGAGCCCGGTGTTGCCGGCCGTCGCCTCGACGAGCAGGTCGCCGGGCTTGATGTCGCCCCGCTTTTCCGCGGCCTCGATCATCGAGACGCCGATCCGGTCCTTGATCGAACCGCCGGGGTTCAGCGCTTCGAGCTTGATGAACAGCCGGCAGGGACCCGTGTCGAGCCGTGAAGCCTCCACCATCGGCGTGCGCCCGATCAGGTCGAGCACGCTCGCTGCCACGCGCATGAAATAAGGGCCCATCAAAGGATTTGAAGCGGTTATCTTATCAGGATGAAATCTGTTGATTTGCCCCACCATACCGGCACCGGTCAACTACCGGCCGGGAAAATTGCCATTCCCTTCGCCCGTTCTATCGGCGAAAGCCGGTATTCAGTAAAAAGATGGAATCCCGCCCCTTGGGTGGAATGTTTTTCCAGACTAGGCCCCTGCTTTCGCCGGGGCGACGGTTCCCCGGGCGACTCGTGAAATCCTCCCGCCCCTCTACTGTTCGCGAATTGCTCGCTGCCGCGCGCGCGCGCCTCGCCACACCAAACGAGGCCATCATCCTTGTCGCTCATGCGCTTGGGATCTCACGCGAGGCGCTCTACGCGCACCCGGAACGTATCGTATCCAACGGTGAAGCGGAACACGCCCTGACGCTCATCACCCGCCGCGCGGCCGGCGAGCCCGTCGCCTACCTCACCGGTACGCGCGAGTTTTACGGCTTGCGCCTCGCCGTCACCCCGGCCGTGTTGATTCCGCGCCCGGAAACCGAACTCCTGGTCGAACTCGCACTTGCACGTCTGGCGAAATTCGCCACGCCCGTCGTGGCCGATCTCGGCACCGGAAGCGGAGCGATCGCGCTCGCCATCGCCCACGCACGCCCCGAGGCGTGCGTCATCGCCACCGACCGCTCCGCCGCCGCACTCGCCGTCGCCTCCGCCAACGCCCGCAGACTCGCAATCCCCAACGTCACTATCGTCCAGGCCGACTGGCTGGCACCGCTCGCCCCGGAAAGCCTCGACTTCATCGTCTCCAACCCGCCCTACGTCGCCGCGGGCGACCCGCATCTGACCGAAGGAGATTTACGCTGCGAGCCGGCACGGGCACTGACCGCCGGATCGGACGGCCTCGATTCCATCCGCCGGCTCATCCCAGAAGCTTTGCTCCGCCTCAAGCCGGGCGGCACGCTCATTCTCGAACATGGCTCCGAACAACGCCCCGCCGTCCGCGCACTGCTCGCCGAACACGGTTACGCAAACATCGAAACCCACCGCGATCTCGCCGACCTCCCCCGCACCGTCGCCGCCCGCAAACCTTCTGCAAAGCAGGCACAATGAAGGTGTCCCTTTCGTCGGCGCCGATGATGAAAACTTCGCGGCTGCTTGTTCTTGCCGCCTGTGCAGGGCCGTTGCCGGCCTTCGCGGGCGGTTCCGCATCGGCCGCGACCTCGACGGGGTTGGCATCGAATACGTGCTCGAATGCGCGCCCGGCGGTGGATTCGGTTGTCGAACCCCTGCTTGCGCACGGGAAAGATGCAAAATTCATGGCCTGCCCGTACCGAAGGATTTGACCCACGCCATGATATTGGAGCGGACGCCGACCGAACCATGATGCCCGCGAAACAAAAAGGGGAGGCGTGCTGCTTACCACCGGAGATAATCCTCCGACCTGCTCGATAACGGAAAAAATATTGCAGGACGCCGCGATCCAGGACAATGGCGGAGAAAGTGGCGGATTTGCACCGCTCGGGTTGGAGATACTCCTCTTCGCCGGCATTATTTTCCCCTTCAACGACGCAGGCCCATGATGAGATAGCCGAATAGCACGTAGCAGCTATCGTGCCTAACGGCAAGTACCTCGTGCGACAGGTCTCTCAAAAACGATCGCCTGTCCCGCGGCGAACAATATCGAGCCTCGCAGAAGCTGCCGGGCGCAGGGCGCAAGACGCGGCTGGACCCCCGCACGCACCTTCCCCGGTGCCACCTGCAAATGACAAGCGAAAGTGGCATAATCCGACAATCACCCGCAACCCGGAGTCCACAATGAAACCCACCGGATTACTGATTCTCGCGGCGGCACTCGTGCCGTTCACCGCCTGCGCGACGACGTCGCCGACTTCAAGTGCTTCACCGGCCAAGTCGAACACCGCCGAGCCGGTGCACATTGTCTATCCGACGGCCCATCGTGATCAGACGGTGGGCAACTACTTCGGCACCAAGGTGCCGGCGCCGTATCAGTGGATGGAAAACCTCAACAGTCCGAAGCTGCACAAGTGGGTCGCGGCGGAAAACGAGCTGACCGACGCCTACCTGGCGAAGATCCCGGTGCGCGGCTGGATCAAGCAGCATCTGACCGAGCTGTGGAACTACGCCAAGGAGGGTACTCCGACCGTCCTCAAGAACGGGATGATGTTCTTCCGCCGCAACTCCGGACTGCAAAACCAGTCCGTCGTCTATGTGCAGAAGTCAGCGTCGACCAAGCCCAGGGTATTGATTGATCCGAATAAACTTTCGCCCGACGGCTCGATCCAGCTCAAGTTCGGCGTACCCTCTCCGAACGGCAAATACTATGCCTACGCGTTGTCCGAGGGCGGTTCGGACTGGGAGACGATCCATGTGATGAACGTCGCGACCGGCAAGCAATTGCCCGACGAGGTGCATTATGTGAAGTTCTCCGGCCTTTCCTGGACACACGACAACGACGGCTTTTTCTACTCGCGCTACCCGAAACCCCCGACGAACGAGGAGGCTCAGATCAAGCAGAAGGTCGTCAACCAGAAACTCTACTATCACAAGCTCGGTACACCGCAGTCCGACGACAAGCTGATCTACGCCGTGCCGAAGCATCCGGAATGGATCGTCGGCGGAGGCCTGAGCGCAGACGGCCGCTATCTTTTCGTGTTCCTGAACAATGGAACGGCGGCGAAAAACATGCTTTACTACGCCGATCTCGGCAACCCCGGGCATCCCGACCTCGACGCGAAGGTCAAGCCACTGTACACGAAGAACAACGCGATCTACAGGCCGATCGGACACAAGGGCGACACCCTGTATCTGCAAACGACGCTCGACGCTCCACGCGGTCGAATTGTCGCAACCACGTTCGGCAATCCCGGCCCCGGGCACTGGCGCACCGTGGTGCCGCAGGGCGCGAAGGGCGTCGTGCTGCGTGGCGCCACGATGGCGGACGGCGACATCCTCGCAAACTATCTCGATGTCGCCAAGAGCCAACTCGAACTTTTCGACACGCACGGCAAATTGCTCCATACCTTTGCCCTGCCGACGCTCGGCAGCGTCGGCGGCATCTCGGCGCGCAATGACTCCAAGGACGTCTATTACGCCTTCACCTCCTATCTCTACCCGACGACTCTGTATCGCTACGACATCGCCAACGGCAAGACCAGCGTGTACTTCAAGCCCGACGTGAATTTCGATCCCTCGCCCTACGAAACGAAGCAGGTGTTCTACACATCAAAAGACGGGACGGAAGTGCCGATGTTCATCGTCGCGAAAAAAGGCCTCAAGCTCGACGGCAGCCATCCCGCAATCCTCTACGGCTACGGCGGCTTCGACATATCCGTTACTCCGCGCTTCAACCCGATGATTCCCGTCTGGCTGGAAATGGGCGGCGTCTACGCCGTCCCCAACATTCGCGGCGGCGGCGTGTACGGCGAGAAATGGCATCACGCCGGCATGCTCGGCAACAAGCAGAACGTGTTCGACGATTTCGCCTGGGCCGCGAAGTATCTCATCAAGCAGGGCTACACTTCCACGCACCGACTCGGCATCCAGGGCTACTCCAACGGCGGTCTTTTGACCGGCGCCTCGATTACCGAACGCCCGCAACTGTTCGGCGCAGCCTACATCGGCCACGGCGTGCTCGACATGCTGCGCTATCAGAAGTTTTCCGGCGGCGCGCTGTGGGCGCCGGAATACGGCACCTCCGACAACAAGAAGGCCTTCGAGTGGCTGATCAAGTACTCGCCGCTGCAGAACATCCGCAAGGGCACCTGTTATCCGCCGACCTTCATCACCACCTCGTGGAATGACGATCGCGTGGTGCCGATGCACGAGTTCAAGTTCACGGCGAAAATCCAGCGGGCGCAGGGTTGCGCGAACCCGATCCTGCTGCACGTGACCGGCGGCACCAGCCACACCTACATGCCGACCGACAAGCAGATTCAGCAGACCGCCGACGTATGGGCCTTCGAAGCCTACAATCTCGGTATCAAGCAGGCGCCCGCTTCGACCAGCGACCAGCCGGCCGCGACGGCGGCCAGTGGCTATTGACCGGAAGCTGCCGAACGACGCGGCCGAGCGATTCAAGCGGGATGTGCTCCAGCGCATCCCGCTCGCCGCGGCCATGGAGATCCGGGTCGCCGATTCGATGGATTCCCGGCTGGTACTTGCCGCGCCGCTCGCACCCAATCTGAACCACGCGGGCACCGCCTTCGGCGGCGCCATCGAATGCCTCGGCACGCTCGCCTGCTGGGGCCTGCTGTGGTTCGCGCTCGACGCCCCGAAGAGCACGATTGTCATCCAGCGCGGCGAAACCGATTTCGTTGCGCCGATCACCGGTGAGCTCCGCGCCGAAGCGCAGACTCCCGGCGACGACAGTTGGAGGCGTTTCACCGAGCAGTTCGCAAAGCACGGTCGCGCACGCATTACGCTCACGGCCACGATCGGCGACGCGACCCGGGCCACGGCGGCACGTTTCCGCGGCCGTTTCGTCGCCACTCGCGGACCGCGGCCCGGCGGCCGGCGCGAATGAGCCGACACTCCGACGAGACGTGACAGCATCCGCATCGGCCACCCGCGCCGTCCGGTTCGCGCTGCTCGTGCTCATCGTCATCTGGGGCTTCAACTTCACGGTCATGAAGGTTGCGATGGAATACGCTGGCCCGTTCACCTTCAGCGCACAACGCTACGTGCTCGGAACGCTGGTACTGTTCGCCCTCCTCGCCTTCCGGCGCCGGGAACTCAAGCCGCCGCCCTGGGGCCCGACGATTCTCGTCGGCCTTTGCCAAACCGCAGGATTTCAGGCGTTGATGCAGTGCGCGCTGGTATCCGGCGGCGCCGGCAAGGTCGCCTTGTTCGTCTACACGATGCCGTTCTGGGTCGTACCCCTCGCGTGGTGGTGGCTGCACGAAAAACCGGGCCTCCCGCGCTGGGGCTGCATCGCGCTCGCCGCACTCGGCCTGCTCTGCGTCATTGCGCCCTGGAGCGGCGTCGGCAAGCCGCAGAGCACCGGCTTCGCCGTCGGCGGCGGACTCGCCTGGGCGATCGCCGTCGTGTTGTCGAAACGGATGTTCGAGCGCCATCCGCCGTCACCGTCCTGCAACTGACGGCCTGGCAGATGCTCTTCGGTACGATCGTGCTGGCGATCCTCGCGTTCGCGATTCCGGAGCGCAGCATCGCCTGGACACCCGAGTATTTCTTCGCGCTCTTCTACAACGGCCTGCTCTCGTCCGGGGTATGCTGGCTCGCCTGGGCCGTCGTCGTATGGCGCCTGCCGACCCACGCGTCGGGACTCTCGGCGCTTGCGGTCCCGGTCGCGGCCGTGCTGTTCGCCTGGGGGCTGCTCGGCGAACGGCCGTCGGCGCTCGAAACGGCAGGCATTGTATTGATCGCCCTGGCTCTGCTCTCGCTCAATTTCTCGCGGCGCCGCGCGGCTCCAACCGGAGGCCTCACCCGAGAGAACGGGGGAAACCAACTATAACCAGGGAGCGAGAGTCCGCTCGGCGTGCAGGGGCCATTCGCGGTTGGCAAGTGGATTCGCCGGACTCGGATGGAGCAGATAGAGCACCGGGATATCACCACCGAGCACTTCGCGCGCACGCGTCTCGGCGTAGTGGCCGATACCGACGACCGCCCGGGGTCGCAGGACTTCGACGGCCGCCGCCAGGGCGCGGTCGCAGGCCGCATGGAGCGGGGCGGATTCGCGGCGGCGCAGCTGGCCGGGAGTGAGGTTGCGCCCCTTGCCGATGAACAGCAGCGGGCAATAGTTCCACACGAAGAAGCCCGCGAAGAACCTCCGCGGCGCACCGAAGCGCTCGCTCGCCCACCCCCACAGTCGCTTGCCGCTGCCTTCGCTGCGGTGGCATTTCATCCCGAGAATCGGATACTTCGGATGCTGTTCGGGCAATTTGCGTCCCAGCCTGGTTTCGATGCGAAACCACTCGCGCACCGCCGTTATTTCTCCGAAAGGAACACCGGTCTGCGCCATGCCCCAGGGGCCTGGATTCATGCCGAGGAGCATCACCCGGCCGCGCTTCCGGCCGTAGCGCTCCAGGTATTCCCGGTGCCCCGACCAGGCATAACGCAGCGGGTTGTAAACATGGCTCGGCGTCGTGAATTCGAGCGCGTCCACGTCGCGCGCCAGGCGCCTCGCGACGGAGACGATCGGCGCGGGGCGGCGACGTTCCGGCCGGGAACGCTCAGATGCGGGCATTGCCATTGATCCTGACTCGTTTCCTGCAAATGACAAGGCGGTACGGGAACTCGCACACGCCCCGATACAATAGCAGGCGTGAACCCCGAATTGATCCTCGACGGGCTGAACGACGCCCAGCGCGCCGCCGTCGCCGCGCCGCCCGGCGCGGTACTGGTGCTCGCCGGCGCCGGCAGCGGCAAGACGCGCGTTCTCACGCGGCGCATCGCCTGGGTGATCGCGACCGAAGGCATCGCGCCCGAGCAGGTGCTCGCCGTGACCTTCACCAACAAGGCGGCGGCGGAGATGCGCGGGCGCGTCGAGCGGCTGCTCG
>CAZKOE010000017.1:0-23394 GCA_964554305.1 uncultured Gammaproteobacteria bacterium | reverse complement strand
ATGACCGGCGCCGCCGCTCAGGCCGCTATCCGGCGCATTGCCGCAGACAGTGCCCGGGTGATTATCGGTACACACGCGAAGGAGCGGATGGCACAGCGTGACATTTCGACGTTGGACGTATTTCGAATACTTCGCGGCGGCGTGGTGCTGAAGGCGCCCGAGCCTGCGCGCGAGGGAGAATGGAAGGCGAAGGTGAGCCTTCGGCTTCGGGGAAATCGGGACGCAAGCGTGGTGACCGTCATCCTGCACGGGGGACGGCTGTTTGTGAAGACCGTTTTGTGGGAGGATTTATGAGACGGAGGTCCCCATGACTAGCGCTTTTACAAGGACGCACGAGGAGATTGGCGAGCCCTATCATTACACGGAGTGCGGGCTGGACGATGTGTATCTGATGAACGGCTACGAGGTGCACGAAACGGCGTATGGCACGGGTGTATCCGTGAACAACGTGGACGGCCTGCACCGCGCGATTGCCCGCCGGCTGTGCTCCTCAAAAACGGAGTTGCACCCCAGGGAATTGAAATTCCTGCGCAAGATGATGGACTTGACCCAAGCGGAGTTGGCACAACTGTTGCGCTGCGACTATCAAACCGTGGCACGCTGGGAGCGCGGGCAGGCGGGGATACCCGGCGCGGCCGATCTTTTGGTGCGTGCGTTTTACCTCGGTCAACACAAACACGGCGTGGATGTGCGCCAACTGGCTAACGACTTGGCCGAGAACGATGATCGCGCGGGCGACAAATCGGTGTTTCGCCGGGCGAGCAACGGCACTTGGAAGCAAGCGGCATAGCGCGGCGTCGATGTTCCCGATTGGCGCAAATCCATATGCAATCCGAACCTGATGCCGATAATCGGCAAAATGGCGAATCCATCGCGTTTCGCGTTCCCGCTTCGCTGAAGACCGAGTTGAACCGGCTCGCGACCCGGAATCACCAATCCCTCGCGGAGCTGATGCGCAGTCTCGCACGCGAGCGACTGAGCCTTGAACGGCCGCGCGCCTATCAAGTCGAAGCCCAGCGCCAATCGCGGGAAACTGCCGCCGCCGCAGAGAATCCGACCTCGGACGAGTACGCGGTCATGCGCGAGCTGGAGGCCGATCTCGATGAGTTGGACAAGGAGTGAAAATTCGTCGCGGCGATCTCGTCACCATCGCCGTCTCGGGTGATTACGGAAAGCCGCGCCCGGCTCTGGTCATCCAGGACGATGTCTTCGCTGATCTGCCTTCGGTCGCCGTGCTCAGGTTGACCAGCGAGCTTCACGACCGGCCGCCGTTCCGCGTTACCGTCCAGCCCACCAAGGCCAACGGACTCAAAACCGCATCACAAGTCATAATAGACAAGCCGGCCGCCGTGCCAAAGTCAAAACTCGGGCGGTTGATCGGCCGGGTGGACGAGGCCACCCTGCAGATAGTCAGCGCAGCGTTCGCACGCTTTTTCGGGGTGACTTCCAGATAAGGAAGAAATTACGTGTCGCCGGCTGCGGCAAGGGTAGTCAACTCCGCTGACGTACTGACGGATGCCGAGATGGGCACGGCGGTTTTCCTTCTCATTGCGCGCGCGCAATCGTCCATAGAGCCAGTACTTGGTCGGCAAAGGATTTCACCGGCTCCGGCGACCGGGCATTTGCGAAACCGCGGATTTCCTCGATGTACGCCTGGGTGTCGGCGTCTGACGTCACCAACATCGTGGCCAGCCGACGCCCGGTTCGGGCGTTACGAATGGAGAAAATCGCCGATTGTCCGGACGCGGATTCCTCGATATAATCGCGAAGTCCGACACAGTGGCGCATCCGCACGCCTTCCTCGAACAGCTCCCGGCCGCTGATCAATTCACGTGCCAGGTAATTCCCACTGCGGTATTCGGGCAGCACAGCCGACCATTTCAATCCCAGCGCATCGCCGACGGCGTTTCGCTTGCGGAAACATTTCAGTTCGCGCCGGAACCACGACCACCCGACGGCTGACGGAATTGCCGTACCCCAGTGTTCCAGCAACCAGGCGTTGAGCACCGGCAGGAACTCTTCCTCGGCGAAGCGCTGTTGATCCACGCCATCGTTCCGGTCCAAGTAATCCCACGCCGCGCGGGTAATAAAAACTGCGACCATGAAATGTTCTCTGCCCAGCCGCAACAGGGCCTCGCTTTCGATCAAGGCTCGCGCCAATACAGTGGATGGAACGCCTTCTCGCTGGCAAGCCGCTACCAGATTGAAATAGCCGACCAGAGCCTCAGTCGGATGGTTGAGGAACCACGGCGCGCGCCGAAACGGACGCACGGCTGGGTAACCTTGGCGCGCCAGCCGTTTCCAGCCCCCCTTGCTCATGCCTCGCCAACGCAAAACCTTGCGCACGCCCGCATAACCCTCATGCAAGGGGAAGCGCTCGGCCTTCCAGCAAAGCGCGAACACCGGGAACAATTCAGGGCTCTCGGCGCGCAAGCGTTGCAGGGCGTTCTCGTTTTGCCAGGCAAGCTGATAGGTAGCGGCATTTAAGCCAGGCCTGCGCGCAGAATTCAGATACCAGGCAAGCCGCATGACGCTGGAGCGCAGGCCGTAAAACTCGAGAAGACGCCCGCGCAAGCGGGGAACGAGGTTCTGGCGAGCGACCTCACGTCGCAACCAGGCGTGCAGCCAATTCCATAATGCCCGTCGGGCAGCTTCCTCATCCCCTTCGGAAACGCTCGTCGCGACGGCCAACCGCCACATCCAATCACTGAACCGATCGGTCAGATTATCCAGCCATATAGGGGTCGGCAGAGGCAGCGAAAGGCAGATCGCACATGCCTCCAACTCGTTCCGATACCCGTTTTTGTATTCCGCGATTAAGAACCGTTTATGCTTTGTATCCACCGTATATTCAATCGCGCCCATCAGAACGGCGCGGCGCAGATCCCCGTCACGTCTCACCCGCAAGTGCTCGTCCTCCTCGAACACCGTACGCATCAGCGCCTCGCGCAACAGTAGCTCGGCTGCCGAGCGCCACAGCGGCGCTCGCAAGACCGGGAACGTCAACGCGGGACCCGTCGAGCGTCGCGGCTCCTCCATCGGCAAGGTGCAACCCTCCCAAGCCGGCTCCCCCGCATGACGCGCGCGCACTGAAGCGAGCACGGCCATCGCGACCCTGTCACAGCATCCCGCGGGTAGAGCCCCTATCCGTTCGAACGGCAGCATGATCGTGCCGACGGCGAGCAGGAATTCGAAGGCGTCCTTGACCGCCACAGGGCACGCGTCGGGTACCCGTAAGGCGTCACGCTGCGGCAACAGCATGTGAAAAAGCGATGCCCAATATACGTCGCCGCGAGGGCAATTCCAAGCGAGGCGGGTACGTTGGATACACACCCGGAGTAACAGTCCGTACAGACCTCCATTGGCGTCTGTTGCCGCGATCCGGTCAAAAGGCAATGGCGTGGTTTCGTTCATGTCCACAGCCTAGCCTGCTTGTGGCAAAATTTGGAGAAAATCCCTATTATTGTTTGCGGCCACCGTCGCGAGAAAATCATGGCATTGTTTTGGAAAAACCGGCCGCGGAAGGAATCGGATCCACAAGCGAAGTCCGCGCGCTTTCCCGAAGTCTTCCCGGACCGTCCCCTCGCCTACACCGACTTTCGCGCCAACGACGGCAAGCTGAAAGTCTGGGTGCCCGTACCCGTCGTCGAGGCGCTGGACCACCTGCTGGACGCCACGAACTGCTTTTCGCGGGCGGACTGGCTGCGCGAACGTTTGTTCGAATACGTTTACGGCGCCTACGATCTCGCCCGCATGCACGAGTTGCAGGAAGGCCTGTTCTGGACTCCGCCGCCGGAGCCTGACTGGAGGGACGAACCACTTTATTCGCGCAGTCCGTCCGTCGCGCCCGAACTGGGGAAAAGCACCGTGGACATTCTGTTGCACCTACCTCTGCGCCTGCGCGAGGATTTTGAATCCTTGGCAAGACAGCATGGTTGCACCGCATCCGCCTACGCACGCCAAGTGTTGATTGCCGGGCTTTTCGGTCGTCACTTCCTGCCGGAACGCCAATTCCTGCATGCCGCGCCGGCTGGAAGAAACGAGCGTTGAAGCCGACGCGGCGCTGCCGAAGACCACCGGATAAAAGCGCTCGCGCCAAGAGAGTCCCGCGGTGCTGCGGTATCCCGAGGCTTGAGTATGGGACGGGGGTATTGCGTATAGTGAAGGCTGGCTTTATTATGGAGCGATTCTCGCGCCATGATGAAGCCAGCCTACAGATGCCCCGAACCGCCGCAAACTTATCGAATCCTGCTCGCGCCGGCCGCTATCTACGCCAGACGGCGGGTTATCGAGCCTTTGTCCCGGCGCCGCTACCGCCCTCACCGGCGGTACGAATACAGGGCGAACTACAGGCCTTGCTATCCAGGGCCGATCGCGCGCTCGGCAGGCTGGACGGCTCCATCCAGACTTTGCCCAACCCCGATCTATTCGTCTTCATGTACGTGCGCAAGGAAGCGGTGCTTTCCAGCCAGATCGAGGGCACCCAAAGCTCGCTGCAGGATTTGCTCGCCGCCGAAGCGCGCATTCTGTCCCCGGAGCTCCCGCGGGACGTGGACGAGGTTATCAACTACGTCAGCGCCATGAACCACGGCCTGAAGCGGCTGGAATCACTGCCGATTTCGGTCCGTCTGTTCCGTGAAATCCATGCCAAGCTACTGCATGGCGTTCGTGGCTCGCGGCTTGCACCCGGCGAGCTCCGCACCACTCAAAATTGGATCGGGCCGGGCGGATGCACCTTGAACGAAGCAACCTACGTGCCGCCCCCGCCCACCGAAGTGCTGCAAGCGTTGGGCGAACTGGAGCACTTCCTGCACCGGGACACGGCCTTGCCGCTGCTCATCAAGATCGGCCTCGCTCACGCGCAGTTCGAGACCATCCATCCCTTTCTCGACGGCAACGGCCGCATCGGACGGCTGCTGATTACCTTTCTCCTCTGCGAGCGCGAGGTACTGAACAAGCCGGTCCTCTACCTTTCGCATTATTTCAAGCAGCATCGTCAACGCTATTACGAACTTCTGCAGGCCGTGCGCGACACCGGCGACTGGGAATCCTGGCTCATGTTCTTTCTGCGCGGAATCGCGGAAGTGAGCAACCAGGCCGCCGAAACCGCGCGCCGAATTCTCCAGCTTCGAGAAGAACACCGCACGCGCATCACCAACCACATGGGACGTGCGGCCGGCAATGGTCACAAGGTGCTCGAACACCTTTACCGCCAACCGATCGTCTCCGTCGCGGACGTGCGCCGGATTACCGGCACCACCAATTCCGCCGCCAACCAGTTCGTCCACAAATTTGTCGAACAAGGCATTCTCGTCGAAATTACCGGCCAAAAGCGCAACCGACGCTTCAGCTACGAAGCCTACATCCACCTCTTCGACGCGGAGACCGCGCATGATTGAAGTGCGTTCGCTTGCCCCGGAATAAAATGTCCTACAATGAAGCCGACACGCGCGCGAAGCTGATTGACCCGGCCATCCACCGGCGCGGCTGGCTCGAGGATTTCATCCGGCGCGAGGAAACGGCGGGCACCGTCGAGATCATCAACGGCAAGGCCCGGCGACGCTCGCGCGGCAAGATTGACTACGTGCTCCGCGTCAAGGTGAACGTGGACACGCAGCCGGTGGCGCTGGCGCTGATCGAGGCCAAAAAGGAAAGTCTCCCGCCCGGTCACGGTCTGGACCAGGCCAAGGGCTATTCCGAGTGCAAGCGGCTGAACGTCCGCTTCGTCTTTTCCTCGAACGTGCACCAGTTCGTCGAGTTCGACTGCTCCACCGGCCTGACCTCGTCCCCGAAGCCGCTCACCGAATTTCCTACCCCGGACGATCTTCGCGCCCGCTACGAAGCGGAGATGGGTTTTACACTCGAATCGCCGGAAGCCCGTCCGTTGCTGCAACCCTATCCCGGCGGCGAGGGCACGCGGCGCTACTACCAGGATGCGGCGATCCGGGCCGTCATGGAAAAAATCGCTCGTTGCCGCGCGAGCGGCGAGCCGGCTCGCGCGCTGCTTTCCATGGCGACGGGTTGCGGCAAGACGTTTATTGCCGTGAATCTGCTCAAACGCATCTCGGACGCCGGACAGCTCATCAGCCGCGCCCTGTTCGTGTGCGACCGTGACGAGCTACGCACGCAGGCGCTCGGGGCATTCCAAAACGTCTTCGGCTCCGATGCCGCCGAGGTTTACCGCAAGCCCGACGGCACCAACAATGCCAAGAACGCCCGCATCCACATCGCGACGTACCAGACGCTCGGCGTGGAGAGCGACGAGGGCGATGCCAACTTCCTGACGACGTTATATCCCGAGGACTACTTCACCCACATCGTCATAGACGAATGCCATCGTTCGGCTTGGGGCAAATGGTCGCAGGTGCTTACGCAGAACAAGAACGCCGTCCAGGTCGGCCTCACCGCCACGCCGCGTGAACTCAAGTCGAAGGTGAAGACGGACGAAGCCCGGCAAGACGCCGAAATCACCGCGAACAACATCCGCTATTTCGGTGAACCCGTATACGAATACGACATCGCCCAGGCCATCGAGGACGGCTACCTCGCCGCCTGCGAAATTCACAAGGGCCGCGTCAATCTCGACGACACCGGCATCACCATCGCCGACATCATGGCCCGCAAACCCGTGGACGCCATCACCGGCGCCTCCATGACGCGCGAACAAATCGAAAAGTACTACGGCAAAACCGCCTTCGAGGATCGCATCCTGCTACCCGACCGGGTGCTCGCCATGTGCCAGGATTTGTTCGACTACCTCTTCGAAACCGGAGGCCCGGAGCAAAAGACCATCGTCTTCTGCGCCCGCGACCGGCACGCCGACGATGTAGCCATCTGCATGAACAACCTCTACGCCCATTGGTGCGCCGACCACGGCAAACAGCGGCTCGACCCCTACGCCTTCAAATGCACCGCCGCCGGCAGCGGCAACGATCAGCTTCCCGACCTTCGCGCCTCCTCGCGCAGCCACTTCATCGCCACCACGGTGGACCTTCTGACCACCGGCGTGAACGTCCCCTGCGTGCGCAACATCGTCTTCTTCAAGTACCTCAAGTCGCCGATCAGCTTCTACCAGATGATCGGGCGGGTCACACGCATAGACTCGCCGACGGGCAAGCTGATGTTCCGCGTTTATGACTATACCGACGCCACGCGCCTCTTCGGCGAAGATTTCATCGCGAAACAACCTCACGGTGGCGGCGGCAAAGGACCGGAGCCACCGCCCCATCCAATCATCAGCGTCGAAGGCTTCGACGTTCAGGTGACCGACGCCGGACGATTCATCGTCGCCGACGTGGACGGCAAAGCCATGCCCGTACCCATCGAGGACTACAAGGCCCGGCTGGCCGCCCGCTTGGTGCGGGAAGTTGACAGCCTTGACGACTTCCGCCGCCGCTGGATCGTCCCGCCCTCCCGGCAGGAACTCCTCGACGCGCTCGTGACCTCGGGCTACTCGCCGACGGTCGTGCGCATGGTGGACGACAAACAGGAATATGATCTTTACGACGTGCTCGCCGAGCTCGGCTGGGGCATGAGCCCGCGCACCCGACACGATCGCACGTTGGCCTTCACCTACAAACACGAAGGCTGGCTCGATGCTTTGCCGAACCAGGCTGCCACTACTATCCGCGCCATCACCAACCAATTCGGCCGCGGCGGCACCGACGGCCTGGAAAATCCGCAGATATTCCAGACGCCCGAAGTCAAGGCCGCGGGTGGCCTGACTTCGCTGCGCGCGGCGGGCGAACCGTCGAGTCTTCTTCGTGAGACCAAAACCAGGATGTTCGCAGCGTGAGTGCACTGGAAACTTTGACCGATCAATTAGATGAAAAGAAGCTTCCGACCGGTTGGAGGACGATCCCTCTCGGCGAATTGATCGCCGAAGCTCAGGCAGGCTTCGCTTCGGGCGAGCGCGATCCAGCCGGTGTCGTTCAACTGAGGATGAATAACGTCGACACCCGGAGCAATCTTGTATGGGATGAGGTGCTGCGCGTTCCGGCTGATACTGCGACCATTGAGCGATATCGCTTGATTCACGGCGACGTCATGTTCAACAACACGAATAGCGCCGAGCTTGTCGGTAAGAGTGCTCTATTTGAGGGTTACGATGAACCGGTTGTCTTCAGCAACCACTTCACTCGACTCCGGACCAAACCGGACGCATTGCTTCCTGAGTTTTTGGCAGCATGGTTGAACTGTCAATGGCTCCAGGGTGTGTTTGCCAATATCTGCAATCGTTGGGTAGGACAGAGCGCCGTCAAGGGTGACAGGCTACTGAGATTAGATTTTACACTCCCACCCTTGTCAGAACAGAAACGAATCGCCGCGATTCTGCGCGACCGGATGGCGGCCGTGGACCAGGCCCGCGCCGCAGCCGAAGCCGAACTTGAAACCATCAATGCGTTGCCGGCGGCACTGCTGCGCCAAGCGTTTGACGGACAACTGTGATGGCACGAGGCCATAAAAATAATGGCAACGGCAACGGGCGGCGGCACGCGACGCAGCAGTCGGTGGATCAGGCCGTCAAGAGCATCTGCGACATCATGCGGCGCGGCAACTGCGCCGGCGCGATGCAGTACGTGCCGGAGCTGACCTGGATTTTGTTTCTGCGCATCCTCGATGAAAAGGAAGAACGTGAGGAACAGGAAGCCGAGGCCCTGGGCCTGTCGTTTCGCCCATCGTTGGAAGCGCCGTATCGCTGGCGCGATTGGGGCGCGCCGCCGGAAACCTTGCCGGAAGGCCAAACGAGCAAACGGGCCAAGCTTCAGGACGCGCCACAAAATGTCTTGTTCGACTTCATCAATCGCGAGTTGCTGCCGCATCTCAAAGGGCTGAAGAATCGCCCGAACGCCACCCAACGCCAGAAGGTCATCAGCGAGATCAGGACCGGCATCGAGCGCGTCCGCATAGACACCGAACGGAACTTTCTCGATGTGCTGGACAAGGTGCACGATCTCTCGACCGAAGCGATTGATCCGACGCACGTCTTCACGCTCTCTCAGGTTTACGAGGGTCTGCTGCTCAAAATGGGCGAAAAGGGCAACGACGGCGGGCAATTCTTTACGCCGCGGCAGGTCATCAAGGCGATGGTGCAGGTGATTGATCCCAAGATTGACGAGACCGTCTATGATCCGGGATGCGGCACCGGCGGCTTCCTCGCCCAGAGCTTTGAGCATGTCACCGGCAAACTTGGCAAGGATGCGACGGCCGGACAGTTGGAGGCGTTGAAGCAACAAACGTTCTGGGGGCGGGAGAAGGAAAATCTCATCTATCCGATCGCGCTCGCGAATCTCGTGCCGCACGGAATAGACAAGCCAAACCTCTGGCATGGGAACACGCTGACCGGCCGGGAAAGCTACGGCGGGCTGTTCGAGGGCGCACCGGAATCCTTCGACGTCGTCCTGACCAATCCGCCCTTCGGCGGGAAGGAAGGCAAGGAAGCTAAAACCAACTTCGACTACAAGACCGGCGCGACACAAGTGCTGTTTCTCCAGCACGTCATCCGCTCCTTGCGCGAGGGCGGGCGCTGTGGCATGGTGCTGGACGAAGGGCTCTTGTTTCGCACTAACCAGGACGCCTTCGTCAAAACCAAGCGCAAGCTCCTGGACGATTGCGATCTGTGGTGCGTACTGAGCCTCCCCGCCGGCGTGTTCGCCGCCGCCGGCGCGGGCGTGAAGACCAACCTGTTGTTCTTCACCAAGGGCGAGCGGACAAAAAAGATCTGGTATTACGATCTAACCGACATCAAGGTCCGCAAGAAGACGCCGCTGACCGTGGAACATTTCGAGGATTTCTTCCGCCTGCTGCCGGAGCTGGCGGCGAGCGATCTTTCCTCGACGGTGGACATGGACGAGCGCAAGCGGCTCGCCGCCGAAGAAGCCCGCCCGCTCAAGGAGCAGGCCACCGCCAAGAATAGCCAAACAGTCCAGTTGAACGAACGCCTGAAGGATCTGCGAAAAACCAAACCCCGCGACGACGCGGCTATCGAAAAAGCCGCGGTGAAGATGAAAAACCTTGCTCGCGAGGCTAGGGAGTTCGACGCCAGAGCCAAGGAGATTGAGTCCGCCGTTTACGACCTCAAGGCCGTCAATCCGAACAAGAAGCCGGTCGTGGACACGCGGACACCCGAAGAACTCATGGACATCATTGAGGCCAAGGGCCGCGAAGTCGCCGCAGCCTTGGCCGCGCTACGAAAAGGTTGAAGGGTATCGGGAGAAAACGCATGACTGACCAGATTGAAGTAGGCTTCATTAAATATTCGGGGAAGGCCGTTTCCCCGGAAGTGCTGGATGCTGGCAGCGCCGGCAAGGCTTTGACTGGATTGGACGATTTACTCCGCTACTTCAACACAAAGCAATCAATTGACTTGGCAAAAGCGGACTACCAGCTTCCTGTAACTGTTCGCGACGGGTCGTGGGAAGCAGTGGTTCTTGCAGCGACGGGATTGGTTGCGGCTAAGTTCGCGTTGACCTATGTTACCGAGTCTGCTCGACAGATGGCAAAACAGGATTTCGAAGGCGTCGACTTCAAAGATATATTTAAAAAATCTCTTGATGCAACTATACAACTGGTGCGTCTAATAAAACACACTCACAAGCGAAGCGGATGGGCACTAGAGAAACTTCGCTGGAAAGACAACAACACGGAAGTCGGAATACCAAACTCCGAGGGCGAATACCAATACTTTTCTACGGATTTAATCAAGTGGTACAAAGGAATTGATCCTGGAATGATGGCCAAGCTGGCGGAAGTTATCGAAGAGGAGCGCGCATTAACGATCGCTATAAAGGACGAAGGGGAAATTATGAAATCAGAAACAGCAACAATCATGGACAAGAGGATATTTACAGGCGAGACTGAGCAAATAGAGGAAGAAGGCTTGCTCTTTCCCGAGCTTGAGCACGGAGCGGAAGTCAAGCTTGAGGGAGTACTAGTCCGTGGAAATGTCGAAAGCAACTCAATCGGATTGCACTATCGCGAACATACGCTGAACTGCGTGCCGAGAGAGGGCAATATCTCGCAATACAAACCTGCCCTGTTTCTTCGCTGCTTAGTTGAGGGAGAAATTACGCGGTTTCACAAGCCATATAGAGTCCTGGACCGGCGACCGACAATTATTGTTCGGAGAATCACAACGCTTGAGCGTGATAATCAACACGCTCTATTTTGATCAATACAATATAGACAAATAAACTTACATCGGCTCCAGAAAGATCGCTCTTGACGAGCCCATTCGGCCAACGGCAGGTCCAAACCTTTGTTAGCCCGGACGCGCCACGATGCTCACGCGTAATGGCCGTCGAGACATGAGTGCTGCATACAAGATGTCGAGCGGCACCGTTTTCAATGTCCCGTGGCATTATGCATGGATTCGAGCCAGGCGGTGATGGCTTGGCGTTCGGTTCCGCCGGCGGCGAGAGCGCGAAGCCGCTTGACAACGGCGGAGCCGGAAATGACGCCCGCGGCGCCGGCTACGATGCCGGCATGGACTTGCTCCGGGGTCGCGATGCCGAAACCAAGCACGGGCGGCGGAGCATGGAGCGTTGCGAGTTTCGCAAGCAGTTCCGCGGCCGGGGCGCCCGCCGCAGTCTCCGCACCGGTAACACCTGCGCGCGTCAGGACATAGGAGTAGCCTTCGCCGAGTCGGGCGATGCGATCGAGCGCTGCAGCATCGGTGTTGGGCGGCGCGATGAAGACAGGGGCAATGCCTACCGTTCGCGCGGCGGCGGCGAACGGTGCACCTTCTTCGCTCGGGACGTCGGCCACCAGAACCGAATCGGCGCCGGCCTGCGCGGCATCGGCGTAGAAGCGTTCGAGGCCGCGGTGCACGACGAGGTTGGCGTACACGAGGAGCCCAATCGGCAGCTTCGGGTGACGGTTCCGAAGCTGCGCGACAAGTTCGAGGCAGCTTGCCGGCGTTGCCCCGGCGGCGAGCGCTTCGGTCGCTGCGCGCTGGATGGTCGGGCCGTCGGCCACGGGGTCGGAAAAGGGGATGCCGAGTTCGAGCGCGTCCGCATGGGTCGCGAGCAATTCGAGATACTCTGCGCAACGCTCGGCATCGGGGAAGCCGAGTACGGTAAACGGGATGAAGGCGCCGCGTCCCGCAGCTATCAGCTTCTCAAACAGTTCGCGATAGCGTTCCATGTTCGATCCTTCTTTGCGGATGTCCAGCCTCACAAACCTGCACAAAACGTAGGCCGGGATAAGCGTAGCGTTCCCGGCGTCTTTGCCGGCAACGACCTTCGGTCTTATGCCGGTCTACGAAGCCTACGGAGCCGATCCACAGTTCACTCCACCTCCAGGCGAGATTCCGGATTCTCCCTGCGGGAGCCCCGGAATGGCGGTTTTTGGCGACATCAAACATCCGCTAATTTACTGCGGACGTGGTTGAGATCTTTGTCGCCGCGGCCGGAGAGGTTCACCAGGATCACGGTTTCGCGTTCCGCTCGGCGTGCTTCGGCTAATGCCCAAGCGAGCGCGTGCGAGGATTCGAGCGCGGGGATAATGCCTTCGGTGCGCGGGAGTTCCTGAAAGGCCGCGAGCGCTTCCCGATCGGAAACGGCGACGTATTCCGCCCGGCCCGTCTCGGCCAGATGCACGTGCTCGGGGCCGACGGCGGGGTAATCGAGCCCGGCCGAAACCGAATACGACTCGCGAATCTGCCCGTTTTCGTCTTGTAACACTTTCGTGTAGGCTCCGTGCAGAATGCCGGGTTCGCCCTGGCCGACGGTCGCGCCGTGACGGCCGGTCGCGATGCCTTCGCCACCCGGCTCGACACCGACCAGTCGTACGTCATCATCGAGAAAATCGGCGAACAGGCCAATGGCATTGGAGCCGCCGCCGACGCAGGCGACGGCCACATCCGGCAGACGACCCTCACGCTCCAGCATCTGCGCGCGCGCCTCGCGCCCGATCACGCGCTGGAACTCGCGCACGATCGTCGGGAACGGATGCGGCCCCGCCGCCGTGCCGAGCAGGTAATGCGTATCGGCATAGCTCGCCGCCCAGTCGCGCAACGCCTCGTTAATCGCATCCTTGAGCGTGCCGCTGCCGTTTCTGACCGGCACCACTTCGGCGCCGAGGAGTTCCATGCGAAACACGTTCGGTTGCTGGCGGGCGCAATCCTTCGCGCCCATGTACACGCGCACGGGGATGTGGAACAGCGCGCCGGCGATGGCGACGGCCACGCCGTGCTGGCCGGCGCCCGTCTCTGCAATGATGCGCCGCTTGCCCATGCGTTGCGCGAGCAAAGCCTGGCCAAGCACCTGGTTGGTCTTGTGCGCACCGCCGTGCAGCAGATCTTCGCGCTTGAGGTATATGCGCGCCGACGTGTCAGCGGCGAAATTGCGGCATAACGTGAGCGGTGTCGGTCGGCCGGCGTAGTTGGCGAGCAAATCACCCAATTCGCGCTGAAAGCCCGAGTCGCTCTGCGCTTTCGCAAATGCCGCCTCCAACTCCGCGAGCGGCGGCACCAGGAGTTCCGGCACATAGCGCCCACCCCAAACGCCGAAACGCCCCGGTTTGGGATAACGCTGATTCGTCCGGCCCTCTGTCATTCCGGGGCTCCCGAAGGAAGAACCCGGAATCTCGCTCGAAGAAAGCGATACCCCAGAAGCGCACGTACGCCGATCCCCAACAAGATTCCGAATCGCCGCTGCGCGGCGTCCGGAATGACGAGAACTATTTCATTCATGTTCATGACTCCTCTTGCCGGGAAGCGCGCGCAGTGCTTCCCCGAGTGCGGCGAGGCGCGCGACATCCTTCAGGCCGGGCGCCGATTCCACACCCGAACTGACGTCCAGCGCCCACGGCGCGAGCCGCGCCGCCGTGGCACAGTTATCGGGTGTGATGCCGCCTGCTAGCAGACATTCGGAAAGCTCCGCGCCGGCCAACGCTTCGGGATCGAAGGTGACACCGCTGCCACCGAGTCGGCCGCCACGACCGGTGTCCAGCAACAAGCGATCGGCGCCAAATTCGGCCACGACCGGCAACGGCAACCGCGCCGGCACGGCCTTCCAGACTTCGCAATCCGGCGGCAACGATTCGCGCAGACTGCGGACATAAGCCGCATCTTCCGAACCATGCAACTGCACCGCGAACAAGTCCAGCTTCCGCGCGAGCGCGGCAACTTCGCCCATCGGCTGATCACGAAACACGCCGACCCAACCGAGTGGCGGGGTGGCGGCTTTGATGCGCCCTGCTTGCCGTTCGTCCACCCGTCGCGGTGAATCGAGTGCGAAGATCAGCCCGGCCAAAACGGCACCCGCACGCCAGGCCGCTGCCGCGTCCTCGGG
The DNA here is from genome assembly GCA_964554305.1 of uncultured Gammaproteobacteria bacterium. Lineage (GTDB taxonomy): Bacteria > Pseudomonadota > Gammaproteobacteria > JAKDMP01 > JAKDMP01 > JAKDMP01. The sequence goes on along the minus strand of CAZKOE010000017.1, from coordinate 9,100 downwards.
CCGAGTCAACCCGCAAACCTTGCAGCGCCCGAACGCGAGTTCGCGCGCCGTGTGCGCGGGGCACCCGTCGCGGCTGAGTCGCGTGCCGACGAGAAAACCGTCCACCAGCGGCGCGAGCCGCAGGATATCGGCACGGCTCACAATGCCCGATTCGCTCACGACGAGCCGATCCGGCGGAATGCGCGATGTGAGCCGTTCGGTCACGGCGAGGTCCACTTCGAGCGTTTTCAGGTTGCGATTATTGATGCCGAGGATCGGCGCGCCGAGTGCAAGCGCGCGCTCCAGTTCGGCCTCGTCATGGACTTCCGTCAGTGCGTCCATGCCCAGTTCGCGGCAAGCCGCAAAGCAGGCCTTCCAGCCGGCATCGTCGAGCACCGAAAGCATCAGGAGCACGGCGTCGGCGCCGAAGGCACGGGCCTCGCGCACCTCCTCGGGCTCAAGGATGAAATCCTTGCGCAGGATCGGCACAGCGGTCTTTTTGCGCACGCGCGCGAGATGCGCGAGGTCGCCGCCGAAAAACTCGGGTTCGGTCAAAACCGATACGACGTCGGCAATGCCGTCATACTCGGCAACGAGCATCGCCGGATCGTAGTTTTCAATCAGCGTTCCCGCCGAGGGCGAAGCCGCCTTGCATTCGAGGATGAACGCCGGCCGGGGCGTTTTCAATGCTTCGGCCAAGCCGGGCCCATGACGCGGTTCGGGAGCCGCAGTCGGTTTGGGTAAGTGCGCGGCCAGGCGCCTCCGCTTCGCGGCGAGAATCTGTTCAAGCGCCATGCGAGAGCCTCCGCAACTGCTGCAACCGCTCGCCCGCGTGACCGTTGCGCAGCGCGAGCCAGGCACGCGCCACGCCGTCGGTCAAATCCTCGGCCTGACCGGCGACCCACAGCAACGCGCCGGTGTTCAATGCAATGGCCTCGGCGTAGGCATCCGCGCGCCTGCCCGTGAGCACGGCTGCAAGTGCCGCGGCATTCTCTTCGGGCGTACCCCCGGTGAGCGCTTCGATCGGCCGGCGCACCAATCCCGCCTGTTCGAGCGTGAGCGTCAGCATTTCGATCCGGCCGTTCCGCACCCGCGCCGCCGTGGTCGGCCCGTGCAGGGCGATTTCGTCGAGTCCGTCGCCATGCACCACGAGCGCGCGCTTGACTCCGAGTGCGGCCAACGCCTCGGCCACCGGCACGACGAGGCGCTCCTCGTACACGCCGACCAACTGGCAGGGCGGGCGCGCCGGATTGACCAGCGGCCCGAGCACGTTGAACAGCGTGCGGGTCGCGAGCGCGCGGCGCACCGGCATGGCGTGGGCGATGCCGGGGTGGTAATCGGGCGCGAAAAGAAAGCACAGGCCCGCCTCGTCGAGACAACGCCGCGCCGTCGCCGCATCGGCGCGCAGGTTCACGCCGAGCGTCTCCAGCACGTCGGCCGAGCCGGACCGTGAGGACACCGAACGGTTGCCGTGCTTGGCGACCGGCAAGCCGCAAGCCGCGGCGCAAAACGCGACGCCGCTCGATACATTCAGCGTGCCTTGGCCGTCGCCGCCGGTGCCGCAGGTATCGGCGAAAAAATAATCCGGCCGTGGGAAAGGCCGCGCGGCGGCACGCAGGGCGCGCGCCGCGGCGGCGATTTCGACGCCGCTTTCGCCCTTCACCTTGAGCGCCACCAGGAGCGCCGCGAGCAAAAGCGGATCGAGCTTGCCCGCAACGAGTCGAGCGAACAGCGTCTCCAAGTCGGCCGGTGCCAAATCCTCACGCCGGTAGAGGCGTTCGAGCACAGCGTTCATAGTCGCGCCCACTCGAGGACGCGGGCGACGAGGCGACTGCCCTCGCGGGTCAGCAACGATTCGGGGTGGAACTGCACGCCGAGTAACCGCCGCTGCACGTCTTCCATCGCCATCGGAATGCGCCCGCTCGCTTCCTCACCCCAGGCCGTAACGCGAAATCCTTCGGGCACCTCGCCAACCACGAGCGAGTGGTAGCGACCCGCCCACAGCGGGTCGGGCAGATTCCGAAACAATCCGCTCGCACCATGCCGAATGGCCGCCGCCTTGCCGTGGACGAGTTGCGGTGCCCGCGCAATTGCCCCGCCGAAGGCCACGGCCATCGCCTGCATGCCGAGGCAGACGCCGAACACCGGCAAACGCCCGGACGCCTCACGCAAGAGAGGCAACAACACGCCGGCGTCTTCCGGCCGCCCGGGGCCCGGTGAAATCGCCAGCAGATCGTGACCATGCAACCGTGTGGCCAGGCGCGCGAACGGCACATCGTTGCGCCACACCTCGACCGTCGCCCCTGCGCGCCGAAACTCGTCCACGAGGCTGTAGCTGAAGGAATCGAAGTTATCGAGAAAGAAGATCGAAGCGGCCCTATGCATGGTTTTTCTCCTCCTGAGCACCGAGCGCGGCAAGAACGGCACGCGTCTTGCGCCGGGTTTCTTCGGCCTCGGCCAGGGGCTCGGAATCGGCGACGATCCCGGCGCCCGCCTGCACGCGGGCGATGCCGTTGCGCACAAAAGCCGAACGGATCACGATCGCCGTATCGAGATCACCCCGCCCCGTGAGATAGCCCACCGCACCGCCGTAGGGTCCGCGGCGCGCGGATTCGTACGCACGCAGGAGCTCGGCGGCGCGCAGCTTGGGCGCGCCCGTCAGGGTGCCCATGTTGAGCGTCGCTCGGTAGGCGTGCAAGGCATCGAGACCGGACGCGAGTTGCCCTTCCACGCGCGAGACGAGATGCATTACATGCGAGTAACGCTCAACCTGCATCAGCTCGCCGACCCGCCGCGTTCCCGGCGTCGCGATGCGCGCCACGTCATTGCGCGCGAGATCCACGAGCATCGCGTGCTCGGCGAGTTCCTTTTCCGACAACCGCAGCTCGAGCTCGAGGCGCGTATCGCTTTCGCCGTCCTCGCCGCGCGCCCGGGTGCCGGCGATCGGGCAAATCTCGACCCGGCGACTCGCGGCATCCACCTTGAGGGCACTTTCCGGCGACGCGCCGAAAAGCGTGCCCGCGGGATCGTCGAGGTAGAACTGGTACGGGCTGGGATTCGCGGCACACAGGCGAGCATAGGCCGCGAGCGGATCGGTGCAGGGCGCCTCCCAGACGCGCGAGGGCACGATCTGGTACACGTCGCCCGCCGCGATATGCGCTTTGCAACGCTCCACCACCGCCGCGTAGGCGGCATCCGATTGCAAACAGCGCGCAGCCACGGGCGGCACCTCCGTCAACGCGGGACGTTCGGCGCTGGCACAAAGTCCGGCCAAGGCGGCGAGACGGCGACGGGCCTCGAGGGGGTCATCCGCCGGGGCCAGCACCGAAATCGTGGTGCAGGCATGACGGTGATCTATCCGGATGACGCTTCCGGCGAGGTGAAACGAATAATCGGGGAAACCCGTGGGGTCTTCGTGGGCGTGCGGCAGAGGCTCGAAGCTGCCGAGCAAGTCATAACCGAAGCAGCCGAAGGCGAAGCCCTGCGCGGCCTCATCGCCTCCATCGCACCCGGACCCGAACACGAGTGCACGCAGCGGATCGAGAACGGAAGGCTCCCGCAACCGCGACGCCTCGTCACCCGCCTTCGCACAGGCCTCCGGGCAACGGAAAAGCAAGCCGTGCTCGACCTTTCGGTAATCGAACCTCCCGAGACGACCCGCAAGCCGTTCGGCGAACCGGACACCCAGAGCGTCATGAACCGCCAGCCTTGCCTCGCGTCCGCGGGCAACGAGGCTCGCTGCGGGATCGAGGAAGATCAGGCTTTCGGCGCTCTCCCGCACACCCGCATCGGTGGTTTCGAACAGGGCGTTTGCTCCGCTCGCCCCACGCGCCGCGAGGCGATAGACTGCCAGCGGGTCGGGCGCCAGAGGGAGGCGGCGCGACAAGACGAGATTGCAGTTTCCGGCAGCATAGCCCCGCTGCAGGGCCGACGCGGCCACCAGGGCAACTCCGGCGATTCGTTCAGGCCATCGTTCATTTCGGTTTCTCCTGTTTCGTGAAGGCAAAAAAAGACCCGCGTCGCCGCGGGCCATCGGAAATCCTGTCGAGCGTTTTCACGTCATCCAGGCACGATCCGGCCCGCGGCCACCCGAGCGGGGCGCCACCACCACATCCCTTGATTACGCCGCGGGTTCACAACCGCCGACCCGCCGCTTCGACAAAGGGTTCGAGTTCGCGCATGAGTTGGCCGAAAGCTTCCGGCGTAAGCGACTGACGCCCGTCGGAGAGCGCCTCGGCCGGCGCCGGATGGACTTCGATCAGCAAGCCGTCGGCCCCGACGGCGACGGCGGCCTTGGCGAGCGGCGCGACCAGTTCCGCGACGCCCGTGCCATGCGAGGGATCCACCAGCACCGGCAGATGCGTGTGGCGCTTGAGCCAGGCCACGCCGTTCAAGTCGAGCGTGTTGCGGGTTACCGTCTCGAAAGTGCGGATGCCGCGCTCGCAGAGCACGACCTCGCCGTTGCCCTCGTTCAGGATGTATTCGGCGGCGAGCAGCAATTCCTCGACCGTTGCCGCGAAGCCGCGCTTTAACACCACCGGCAAGCCCAAACGGCCCACCGCGCGCAGCAGCGTGTAATTCTGCATGTTGCGGGCACCGATCTGGAGCGCTCCCACCCTGCCCTCGAAGTGCGGTAGATCGCCGGCATCGAGCACTTCGGTGACGACCGGCAGCCCCCGGCGTGCCCCCGCGGCGGCGAGCAGTGCCACACCGTCCGCGCCGTGACCCTGGAAGCTGTACGGGCTCGTGCGCGGCTTGAAGGCGCCGCCGCGCATGGCGCAGGCACCGGCCGCGGCAACCGCCTCGGCGGCCGCGTTGACCTGCGCCTCGCTCTCCACGGCGCAGGGACCCGCGATGACGACGAAACGCTCGCCACCGACGGCAACCCCGCCGATCGAAACCAGGGTGTCCTCGGGGTGCATGGCCCGGCTCGCCCGCTTGTAGGGCGCCGAGTCGCGGATGACCTCCTCGATCAGGGGGTGGCGGTCGAGCGCGAGGCTCTCGAGCACCGAACTCGGCCCGACGAGACCGTAGGCGCGGGCACCGTTCCCCGTGACCGCGAGCGGCGTCAACTCCTGCGCGCGCAACTCCGCGAGGAAGCGTTCTCGCTCCTCGGCCGGCACTCCGGGTTTCAGGACAAAAAACATGAATCGGATTTTCCTTCTCTCAAAAACAAAAAAGCCCGCAACAATGCGGGCCTTCCTGAATGCTCCCGACGCCGGAGGCGTCATACGGACAGGGTCAACCCGCAGCCTTCGCTCCGGGCCACCACCACGTCCGATTGATACGCACCGCGTTCATCGGACGACACCTTAGCCGCTCCCGCCGCGGCTGTCAAGCGGCTTGCCGTCACCCGCAACGGGAATCGCCACACCGCAAAGAGGAATTTTACGGTATTCTTAAGCCTTCGCAACCACTTCAGGACACAAGCCATGAGCAAGTTTCTGACCGATTTTCGCAATTTCATCAATCGCGGCAATCTCCTGGACATGGCGGTCGGCTTGACCGTCGGCGTCGCCTTCGCCGCGATCGCCAAGGCGCTCGTCGCCGACATCATCATGCCGGCCGTGGGCATGGCGGTGAACGGCGTCAACTTCAAGAACCTCATGTGGGTGATCCAGGCCGGCAAGACTCCCGGACCCTACCGCACCATCGCCGATGCGCAAAAGGCCGGCGCCGTGACCATCAACTACGGCGATTTCGTCAACACCGTCATCACCTTCATCATCATCGCCATCGCCGTTTTCCTGGTCGTGCGCACCGTGAACAACATGCAGGAACGGCGCAAGAAAAAGGAAGCGCCGGCGGCGCCGACCACCAAGGATTGCCCGCGCTGCTGCTCGGCCATTCCGCTCGCCGCGACGCGCTGCCCGAACTGCACCTCGGAACTCGAAGCCGCCTGACCTCCGCCGAACCCCGCCTCGAATCACGGGACCTTGCGGATTTATACTGAAAGTGAATCCAGTCCGGTTTCGATGCCCATGACACGGCTCACGACTCACCCGCTCCCGGCCGGCGTAAAGCCCGCGCAGCCCGAATACGCCTATGCCCGGGCAACAATGGAAGACCCTGCGACGGCGGTCATGACCGACCTGACCTGCCACCGCGCCGTCATCGCCAATCCCGGGGAAAACCTCGAACACGCCGAGCGCAGGATGATCTCGCTGGGCGTGCGGCTGTTGCTGGTCCTGGATCGCGAAGGAGCCGTCATCGGAGTACTCAGCTACCGCGATATCGTCGGTCAGAAGGCCACCGCCGAAGCGGTCCGCGAAGGCGTGAGACGCCAAGAACTCGCCGTCTCTGCGGTCATGACTCCGCTCGCCGAAGTCGAAGCGCTGGATTACGCGACGGTCAAAAAGGCGAGCGTGCTCGACCTTGTCCGGCTAATGCACGAACGCGGCCGCCAACACGCCCTCGTTACCGAAGCCAATGCGGGCGGGAAGGCGGTCGTGCGCGGCATTTTCTCCATCACCCAGATCGGGCGGCAGCTCGGCGTCACCATCGAGGCCGGCGAACGCGCCCAGAGCTTCTCGGAGATAGAGCAGCTCATCGCCGCCGCCTGATTTGACGGGCCTTCAATCGGCGGTTGCAATGTCAATCGCCGCGCGGGTTACACGCCCCAGGTGGGCGATGTCCTCGCGCGTCGCGACGTAGGGCGGCATCCAGTAGACGACGTTGCCGAGCGGGCGCAACAGGCACTCGTGCTCGAGGCCGTACCGGTACACGCGGATGCCGCGGCGCTCCTGCCACGGGTAGGCTTCGCGCGGGCGCCGTTGCACCATCTCGATGGCAAGAATCATGCCTGCCTGGCGAACTTCGCCGACGTGGGGATGATCGCGCAATGCCTCGACCTCCTCGGCCATCCAGGCCGCGCGTTCGCGGTTGCGCTCAATGACGTTCTCGCGCTCGAACAAGTCGAGCGTCGCCAGCGCCGCCGCGCAGGTCATCGGGTTTCCCGTGAAGGTGTGCGAATGCAGGAACGCGCGTTCGATGCGACGATAGTCGTCGTAAAAGGCGTTGTAAATCCCGTCGCCCAGCATGACGGCCGCGAGCGGCAGGAAGCCCGCGGTGATCCCCTTCGACAAGAGCATGAAGTCCGGCGTGATCCCGGCCTGCTCGCAGGCGAACAGGGTACCCGTGCGCCCGAAGCCGACGGCGATCTCATCGGCGACGAGATGCACCTCGTAGCGATCGCAGGCCTCGCGCAAGAGTTTCAGATACACCGGGTGGTACATGCGCATGCCGCCCGCGCATTGCACCAGCGGTTCGCAGATGACCGCCGCAATTTCCTCATGATGCTCGGCGAGAATCGCCTCCATGTCGGCAAAGCGGCGGCGGGCAAAGTTCTCGGCGCTCTCGCCCGGCTCGGCGAACCAGGGATCGGGCGTCGGCGCAACGAAGCTGTCGCGCAGGAGCGGACGATACACTGCCTTGAACAAGGCCACGTCGCCAACGCTCAACGCGCCGAGTGTCTCGCCGTGATAGCCGTTGGCCAGGGTGACGAAGCGCTGCTTTTGCGTGCGCCCGGCGTTGCGCCAGTAATGAAAGCTCATCTTGAGTGCGACTTCGACGGCCGCCGAGCCGATGTCGGTGTAAAAAACGCGCGTGAGTCCCCGCGGGGTGATGTTCACCAGCCTTTCCGCCAACTCGACGGCCGGTGCATGCGTCGCGCCCGCGAAAATCACATGCTCCAGCGTTTTCGCCTGTTCGGCAATCCGCCCGGCGATGAACGGATGCGCATGGCCGAAAATATTCGCCCACCAGGAACTGATCGCATCGAAATAGCGCCGGCCGTCGAAGTCGTATAACCACGGTCCCTCGCCACGCGCAATCGGCAGCAGCGGCAACCACTCATGGTCCTTCATCTGCGTGCACGGATGCCACAGGTGCGCGAGGTCGCGGCGCGTCCAGTCCGCATTGTTCATGAAATTTCTCCTTGAATTGACAACCGGCTCAGCTCAGTGCCGTTGCAAGCGCCTCGGTGTCGAGCGATTCGGCCACCACCGCCGGCGCGCAATCGGCCAGGTGCGGCACGATGCCGAGGCAGGGCACCGGCAGCAACCGGTGCAGGGTCGCGGTATTCTCCCCACGGCGCAGCATCGGCTCGCCGTCCACGTCGTTGCCCACCCAGCCGACAAGGCGATGCCCGCCGGCGCGGATGGACGCGACGCTCAGGCGCGCATGATTGATGCAGCCGAGGCGCAAACCGACTACCAGCACCACCGGCAGTCCGAGGTGGCGGGCGAGATCGGGTACGCCGAAACCCTCGGCGAGCGGCACCTGCCAACCGCCGACGCCCTCGACGACCAGCGCATCCGCGTTTGCGGCAAGCACTTCGGCCGCGCGCAGGATCGCCGCCGGCTCGATCGCGATGCCCGCCTCGGCGGCGGCCAGGTGCGGGGCGATCGGCGGTTCGAAGCAATAGGGATTGACCAGTGCATAGTCATTCGCGACGTTCGCCGCCGCGATCAAGTGCAGCGCATCACCGTTGCGCAAACCCTCCGGCGTTCGTTCGGAGCCGCTCGCAACCGGCTTCATCGCCGCGACACGCAGGCCGCGCGCGGCGAGCGCGGCTGCAATCCCCGCGCTCACCACGGTCTTGCCCACCTCGGTATCGGTGCCGGTGACGAACAACCCTTTCATCGCCGGGGCAGTGTAACCGGGGTCCAGGCCGTACCGTAAACGACCTCGTAGGTCGCGGGCAGTCGCCCGTCGCGGCGAAACCGTTCGTAGGCGCCCTCGAGCGAGGCGAGGCGGCCGCGCCCGGTCAGGCCGCGCGCGCGCCCGGCGGTCGCATTGGTCGCCCCAATCGTTTTCAGATCGCGCATCAGTTCGTTCAACGTGCCGTAGGTCAGCGTCATGTACTCCACGTCCATGACCGGCTCGGTGAAGCCGGCACGCATGAGCGCATCGCCGAGATCGTGCATGTCAATGAAGAGGTTCACGTGCGTGTGCGCGTCCACCTCGGCCCAGGCTGCACGCAGTTCCTTGAGCGTGTCTGGCCCGAAACTTGTGAACAGGAGCAGCGCACGATCGCCGAGCACGCGCCTCGCCTCGGCAAAGACGGCATCGGGCTCGGGGCACCATTGCAGCATCAAATTGCTGAACACGAGTTCGAAGC
>CAZKOE010000016.1:0-23463 GCA_964554305.1 uncultured Gammaproteobacteria bacterium | reverse complement strand
TGAAGGCGCCGCCATCCACGCTGATATCCAGGTCCAGCGAATCGTTGCCCGGAACCATGAACGCGCCGAAGTTCGCCTTGTATTTCAGCCGCGGCTGCGGGGGCAGGCTCGACACGGCGATCGGCGGGGTCACAATCGAGGTGTCGTGCGGCCCGCTGTAGGGAAAAGCCTTGCCGCTGTCGGAATCCGCCGCGGCGCCCGTGCCCCCGGTCCAGTTGTCGTCGCTCCAGGCCTCGCTGGTTTTCCAGACCACCGGCGAGCCGTCCACGGCGTTGACGATGCGCCAGCCGGCCGGCGGGAAATCGCCGTTGAAATCCTCGTTGAAGCCTTTGACGAAACCATAACCGGGCGCCGTGCACACGCTCGCGACCGCCAACGCCAGACTCTGGGTCTTGTTATTGTCCAACGTAACCGTCGCCGTGCCTTGCTGATAGCCGTTGAACGCGGCCGTCACGGCAAGCGTATAGTCGTAGCCCTTGGGCAGGGTCACGCTGTATTTTCCGGTGGTCGGATCGCTCCAGACATCGGCGACTTCACCGAACTCGGCCGTCGAAACCACGATCTCGGCATACAGCGGATAACCGTGCCCGGAACCATCCGTGATCTTCCCGGCCAGTGTCGCGGTAGGCGTCGATTGCAGAGTGAAGTCCTGCTCCACCGTATCGCCGTCGGCGACCGTCACCGTGGCACCGTCGGCTTCATAGCCGAAATCCGCCACCTTGACCGTATAATCCCCTGCCGGCAGATGAAGTGCGTAATGGCCGTCCTGGCGCGACTTGCCCGGATAATTCCCGGGCGACACGCTGATCGTGGCGTCGCCGATCGGGAGCCCGCTGGCCGCATCGGTTATCGTGCCCGTGACGTTGCCGGCCGGCCCCTGTATCCCCAAGTGCGAAAGCAGACTGGTCGCCCGCGGACTGCCCCAGCCGGTGGGATGATCCCAGTCGGGCCCGGCGTCGAAGGCGCCGTTGCTCCCGGTGGTCACGTCGCGAAAATCGCTCGCATAGTTGCCGGCGTTGACGTCGTCGTAAATCAACTTGGGCGACAGTCCCAGGGATTGGCCGCCGTTCTTCCAGACGCCGATCGCGAACAAGCCGGCGAACTGCGGCGCTACCGCGCTGGTGCCGTACACTTCGTACCACTTACCCTGGTAAAGGATCAGATAGGGGCGCTGCTGCCCGGCATTCATCGCCATGTCGGAATTGTTGCGCCACCCGTTGTCGGGAACGCCGGGCCCGCGCTGCCACGGCGGCTCGATAAACAAACCGCTCACGGCGCCGCCGGTACCGCTCCACGCCGTCTCCGACAGATAATTGCCGTTGGCATCGGCATGCAGTACCGTGCCGTTCGAAGCCGTTATTTCGGGACTTGCCGACGGATAGTCGGCGACGATGGTACCGACGCCATCGCCGGAACCGGCATCGCCCGCCGCGGCGAACATGGAAATGCCTTCCGAAGCCGCCTGCAGGAATATGTTGTCCCAAAGGGAACCCGGCCAGACGGGCGGCCCGCCCGGCTGCCCCCAACTCGTCGTCATCACCTGATATTTGGCGCTGCCGTCAGGGTTGGTGGCATTGGCAAACCGGTTGTACATGTCGGTGAAGGTCGCGGTGCGCACATCGGCGGCCACATACACATCGAGCGTCGCCCCCGGCCCCATCGCGCCCGCCCACTCGGTGTCGAGAAGCGTCTCCAGCGTGCCGTCGGTGATGCCCTTGTCGCCATCCACCGGGATGACGTTCACCTCGTGGTCGGGCAGGCCGAAGGCGCTCCAAAAGCCCTCGTAATCGTCCGCCGACAGGCCCGAGCTCTCGGCGGTCAGAATGGCAACCCTGACGCCGGAACCTTTATCAGCATTCGTGATGTCGGGCCAATCGTAGGCGGTGGCAATCTGCAAGGGATTGTAATAAGCGGAGGTCGCCGGCGGCGGTGCCTGCTCGTTCGGGTGCGCCCGCATTCGCGGCCCCGCGGACTTCACGTGCAGATGGGAGCGCATCTGCACGGCATTGTTCAGGCCGATCAGATTGGTGACGATCGGCCCCAGGCCGCGGGGCAGATGCGGGCGATCCATCGTGCTGAAAAACTCGCGCCCGTCGAGCCGATAATCATTGATGCGGATGCCGAAGGCCTGCTCGTAGCGCCGCGTCGGCGCCTCGGTGTGGATCAGAAGACGATTGGGCGCGACATTTTTCACTGCGATCCCCCACCGCTTCAGGAATCTGACCACGGCCGCCACCTGCGCCTTGCTCGGCCCGTACTCGGCAGTGAACTGCGCCGGGGTCAAAAACTGGCGATAAACCGGACTGCCGGGATTTTGCACCTGACGCAGGAACCGCCGCAGCTTGTCCCGGTTGCGAAGCTGCAGGCCCAGGGTCAGCTCGATGGTCGCATTTTGCGCGTGCGGGCCGAGCCGCGTGGCCTGCTTGAGCAGCGGAATCGCGGTCTGGGCCGCCATCGTCACCTGATGAGGCTCGGCGGCGGCCTTCTGGCCGGCAATCGTCAGGGCCTGCCGATTGAGGCCGGCACGCAGGCCCCGCTCCGCCTTGACGGACGCCTGCATCTGCCCGGCAAACGCCGGCAGCCCGACGAGCAGGCTCACCGCCGCAAAAACAAAAACTCCGAACGATATTCCGCGTTTCATGTGCTGCTCCGATAGTGAACAAAATCCCGATTTCGGGAATCACTGCGCCGGAGGGCATTCCGGCTTGGGTAAAATAGCAGGAGCGCGCCGAGCCGACCTTAATACCGCCTTAAATTTTCCTTAAATTTCCCATTAACCATTTCGCATGACGAGCCGAATGGGCATTGAAAACAATCCCTTGTACCGCTTCGGGCCGTTCCGGATAGATACGGCGGAGCGCCGACTGTCGCGAGACGGCAAAATCGTGAAGCTGAGGCCCAAAGCCTTCGATCTCCTGCTGGAGCTGGTGCGCACGGCCGGGCATATCCAGACCCGCGAGACGCTGATACGCAAACTCTGGCCGGATACCATCGTCGAGGAACAGGGACTGACGGTGAGTGTGAGCACGCTGCGCAAGGCGCTCGGCGACGAAGGCGAACCGGCGCGCTACATCGAGACGGTGCGCGGGCAGGGCTATCGCTTCATCGCCCCCGTCACCACCGAGGCGGCGGAAACCGGGCCGCAAACCGCACCCGGCCGAGATAAACCACGCCTCGTTCCCGCCGTGGCAATCGCCGCGTTCGCCGTCCTCGTCGCCGTCGCGGGATTTTTCATCTGGCACGGCTTCTTTCGCGGGCCGGCCGGCGGGCCGGCCTCTCCCGCGCCCACGCGCTCGATCGCCGTGCTCCCATTCGAGAATCTGAGCACCAATCCGGCCAACGCCTATTTTGCCGCCGGCATCCAGGACACCATTCTGACCAAGCTCTCCGGCATCGCCGATCTGCGCGTCATCTCGCGCACCTCCACCGAACACTATCCCAGCCACCCGCAAAACCTCGACAAGGTGGCACGCGAACTCGGCGTCGCCACCGTCCTCGAAGGCAGCGTGCAGAAGTCGGGCAACCAGGTGCTGGTCAATGTCCAGTTGATAGACGCCGCCACCGACAGCCATATATGGGCCCAGGCCTACACCCGCCGGCTGGACAACGTCTTCGCCGTCGAAAGCGACATCGCCGAGCAGGTCGCCGCCGCCCTCAAGACCCGGTTGCTGCCGCAAGAAAAAGCCCGGATCGCGCGCGCCCCCACCCAAAACCCGAAGGCCTATCTGCTCTTCCTGAAGGCCAACTACGTGGCCGCCCAAGTCAAGGACAAAAAGAACACTCGCAATCCTGCCGACGCTTCAAAACAGGCCGAGACGCTGTATCGCCAGGCGATCGCCCTCGATCCCGGATTCGCGCTGGACTGGGCGCATCTCTCCTACCTCGAAAGCTACACCTACTGGTATATCCTTACCCAGGCGCCGCAGCAGATGCACTCGGCCGAACAAGCCGCCAAACGCGCCCTTGCCCTCGATCCCGGCCTGCCCGAGGCGCATATCGCGATGGGCTATGTCTATTACTACGGTCACCGGGACTATGCGGCGGCACTCGAACAATTCGAGCAAGCGGGCAAAACCCTGTCCAACGATGCCGCCGTCATCGCCGCGGTCGCCTACATCCACCGCCGCCAAGGGGAATGGAAGCAGGCGCTTGCGGGGCTGCGGCAGGCCTCGATCCTCGATCCGCGCAACCCCCGCTGGCTCTACGACACGGGCTTCATGCTGATGGCGCTTTATCGCTACCCGGCGGCCGAGCAGCAATTCGATCGTGCGCTGGCCGTGGAACCTCGGGATTACGACGCGCGCGCCTTCAAGGCCTTAGCACTACTGTTTGCGGGCCAATCTTCGCAACAGGCGGAACAGGTACTGGCCGGCGGTCCCACCGGCGGCGGCCCGCGGGGCATGACGGCCGTGGTCCGGTTCGAGGCCGCCTGGCTGGCGCATCGTCCCGCGGCGGCACTTTCGGCGCTCGCTGCCGCCCCCGACTGGATACTGGCGCCCGACGCCATCGGGCAAATGCCCACCAGCCTTTTGCGCGCCAAGGCCTGGGCGGCGCAGGGCAAAACCGCGCAAGCAAAACAGGCCTACGAAAAAGCGCGCGACACATTGCATGACGCTCTGCACAGCCGGCCGAAAAATCCGAACCTGTGGAGCTTTCTCGGCCTCGCCGAAGCCGGACTGGGACAAAAGGAAGCGGCGATCCGGGCGGGGCGCAAAGCGACAATCCTGATTCCGGTCGAGAAAGACGCCCTGTCCGGCATCGGCTATCTCGCGGTGCTGGCCAAAATTCACGCGCAACTCGACCAGGCCAAACCGGCCGTTCGACTGCTGAAACGCCTGCTCGCCATGCCGGCCGGCTTCGTGCTGTCCGTGCCGCTGCTCAAGCGCGATCCGGCCTGGGATCCGATCCGCCACGATCCCGCCTTTCAGGCACTGCTGAAACGCCACGCCACAGCGTCGTCCTCCGTCGCGACGCAGACCCGAACGCCGCCCGCATCCAGCACTCGCGCGCCGCAATTCCCATGAAAAAGCGGGAGTGGTCGAGCCGCAGACCACCCCCGCCTGATCGCTTCGGGGTGCGATCAACCCATTCGCGCGCAGTTTCGGCTGCGCCCTGCCGCTAACGTGTCCTTCCAAGCCGGAATCGGTTTGTCAACGGCGGCTCCGAGATTGGCAATTACCTTACATCCGCCTGATGAGAACGTCACCAACAATCAATCCGAGCAAACACAACAACGCCAATGCGCCGAAGCCGCCGCCGCCTTCTCCAGAAGACTTCGTGGATGCGCTGACAACGGATACAGCCAGCTTATCGACATTGTCACCGGCAGGATCCTGTGGTTCCTTGGCCGCCGCCGTGAATGTTTCCCGTATTGTCCCCGCTTTTGCAATCCGAAACGCAACGCTCAGCGTGGTACTGTCACCCGCCGCCATGTCGCCCAAGGCACAGGTGACTTTTGCCGACTGCGCTTGACAGGCGCCGCCTTGGTCAACCCAGGCTGCATTGTCGGGAATCGGAAACGTCAGGGTGACTCCTGTAGCACTGCCGTGGTGCGCCTGCTTCTGGTTGGTGACCGTGACCGAATAGACGAGTACCGACGACGAATTCCCGTCGTCCACCAAATACAGCGGATTCGGACTCGCAGTTGCGGATACCTTCAGATCCACGGACTGGGGCTCCCAAGTCACCTTTACCGGCACTCTCGGCGATGCGTACGCCGTATTGCCGGTAATCCCGAGATACGACTCGGAAGTCGTGAACGGCGTCTGACCGGTCCCGTCGTATGTCAGAGTAATCTCGGCCGTAGCGCCCGCCGCTATCGTCCCGCTTGCCGGCGCAACCTCAAGATAAGGGATTGAAGGTGACGGGTTGCACTCCGAATAACCCGAAAGTTTCTCGCCGGGAAGGGGTGCAGGAGGAGCCTGGTTTCCCGCGGTGCCGCCGAAGCGATAGAAACCGCAAGCGCCGGCGCCACGATACAACGCTTCATTCGCGTTGGGGATCGGGTTCCACGTATTGTTGGCCGGGTTGTAAGCGTAACCCCCGTTGGTCAGCGTTGAGTTGCCGTTCGTTACGCCTCCGGAGACCAACAGTTCCTGACCCGAAACCACATAGCTCATCCCCCATAAAGTGCCCGGCAGACTGGCGATGGGCGTCCACCGATCGCGCTCGGGACTATACATGTAACTCTGTGCATGTGCGATCCCCGATGACGTGCCGCCCCCGCAATACAGCTTGCCATTGATGCCGCCACAGGCGAGATAAGCAACCGGAACGGGATAGGGCGCAGCCGAACTCCAGGTATCGCTCGCCGGGTCGTAGACCTCCACGGTCGTTACTGTTTTGTAACAATTCTCTATGCACCCGCCAACGACGTACATCTTGCCGTTTACAACAGCCGAGGCACTCGCTCCGCCGGCAGGATTCGGATTCTCTTTGCCCGTAGTCCAGGTATTGTTTCGGGGGTTGTAGATTGCAAGTTGCGCCGAAGGGCTGGCTGCAGAATCGTCGCTCCAGCCATTGGCAACATAGATGCGGCCTTTTATGTATTGCGCGGTCGGCGACTGGATCCGGGTGGGTGTATTTGCGACCTCGCTCCAGGCGTCCGTAACGGGATCGTAAGCGAACACGTAATTCACGATACCCACGGTATTATCCTCGCCATCGATCGAGTACACCGTGCCCGTTTCCGGATCCAGGACGCCCGCATTATCATAAATCGAGTCGGGCATACTCGCTATGTCGGTCCAGTGGACGCTCTGCCCTTCCATACCGGCAAACCGTGGTGGCGACAAGTTGGCCGAACCCTTGTCGAAGGTACTGGAAAGCGCGTAATTGCCATGCAGGGTAATCGGCGGCATTTTTGTACCGGCCATGGCCGTCGAGGGGAGCGGTGCGTCAAAGGGCAAAATCTTGAACGTCGCCGCCACGTCCCCCGAGTTGTGAATCGTCAGTGTTCCGGTTTTTTGGTGATTCACCATCACGTTTGCGGAAATCTGCGCGGAATCCACCGATAGCTTCCCGGACAACAAGGAAAAATCTTTCGTAATAACCTTGTCATCGGGTACGGTGAGTTTGTCGGAAGCGCTGGAATAGTACCCGTCCTTTACGGTCAGGGTGTGCGCTCCACTGGGCACAAAAAACAGATACCCTCCCACGGGAAAATTCGCATCCGAGGGATTCCAGGTACTCAGTGTAGCCGCACCGGTATCGGCCGCAATCGTGGCTCCCAATAGCCCGCGGTCGCTGTCACCATCCGTAACCCGGCCAAAAACCAGTCCACCCGGTATCGGTTGGCAAGCGCTGCTCCCGATAATCACATCATCAATCTGGGCGTACCAGTCATCGCCATTGGCCGGCGTATGGTACCGCCACCGAATCCGGATACTGCCGCTCGTCGGCAAGTACGGTCCCAGATCCAGTTGCTCGCTGGCTCCCGGTAATTCATACAGTGCGCCTTGACTCGCCGTCAATTGTGAAAGGTTCGTCCAGGTATCGCCCCCATCCACGCTGATGGCGACATCCAGCTGCTCGCTATCGAATTCCTGATAATTCACCCGATACCTCAGCAGCGGGCTGGCCCGCAGGCGAGTGACGGGTATCGGCGGGCTGATGAGCGCTGTATCATACGCTCCGCTCCCGACGCCCGCTCGATTACTGTCCACGGTGGCCGCCATCCCGGTTCCGCCGGTGTAATTCCCATCGCTCCAGTCCCGATTACTCTTCCAGACCACACGAGAACCGCCCACCGCATTCGTCACACGCCAACCGGCGGGAGGGAAACTGCCATTGAAATCCTGGGAGAATCCACGGCCCACAAACGCGTAACCCGGCGCCGAACACGTGGAATTCACTTTCAAACCGAAGTCCATCGCCGTATCCCCATCCAATACCGCCGTCCCCGAGCCGGCATCATACCCATCGAAAACCGGTGTGACGTCCAGCGAATAACTGCTGTCCCCGGGCAGGCTCAAGCTATAGTGGCCAGTCGCCGGATCGGTCCAGGTCCTGCCTACCGTACCGAATCCGGATTTTGAAACCGTTACTCTCGCGTACAGTCCATACCCGTGACCCGATCCATCCGTGACACGGCCGGACAGTGTGGCGTTGGGCGCCTTGTGTAATGAAAAATCGACGTCGGTCGTTTTCCCGTCGCCGATGCTGATCGAATTGGATTGCTTTATGTAACCGAACTCATCCACCGTCACCGTATAGTTCCCGACCGCCAGGGGCACCGAATAACTGCCGTCTTCCTCCGTGTACTGCCCTGCATCACCGGGTGCGATGGTAATCAAGGCCCCCTTGATCGGTTTTCCCGTCGCGGCATCGGTTACGCTACCCTGCAACGTCCCGGAAGGTCCGTGTATACCCAGATGTGAAAGAAGCGCAACACCGCGGGGGCTGCCCCATCCGGTCGGATGATCCCAGTTCGGACCGGCATCGTAAGCGCCGTTACTGCCTGTCGTAACGTCACGAAAATCGCTCGCCTCATTACCCGCATTGACGTCATCATAGATCAGACTGTTCGACTGCCCCAGGGAAACTCCACCGGGTTGCTGGGACACCCCGATCGCAAAGAGTGCCGCCAGTTGCGGTGCAACCGCACTCGTCCCGTCTACTCCGACCCAACCCTGACTCGCCAGATACAGCACATAGGGATGCAGTGGACTGGCGTTCATCGCCATATCGGAATTCATGCGGAAGTCGCTGGACGGCACCCCGGGGCCGGTCTGCCACGAGGGTTTCTCGACCAATCGGCTGATGGCGCCGCCGGTATCATCCCATGCCTTTTCGCTGCCATATACCCCCGTGATCGTCGCGATTGACAATTCCGTGCCATTGGCCGATGTGATGTAGTCGCTCACCGACGGATAACTGGCCATGTTGGGATCGCTGCTCCCGTTGCTTGATCCAGCATCCCCGGCCGCGGCAAACATGGAGATACCCTCGGCGGCTCCCTGCATGAAGATCGCTTCGTCCGTAGCGATGCCATCGCTTCCGTGGTTGATCTCGGATGAGCCCCAACTCGTCGTCATGACTTGCACCGAATCGTCATTCACGAATTGATTGTACATATCGGTAAAGGTCGACAAATTGGCATTGACCCCCACATATACGTCAAGATCCGCCCCGGGCGCCATCGCCCCGCAATATTCCACATCCAGGAGGGTCTCGACCATGCCCGCAGACGAAGAGCTGTTGCCATCCACCGGAATGATATTGACCGAGTGATCGGGCAAGCCATACGCGCTCCAGAAGGTGGTGTACGAATCGTTGGAAGCAAGCCCATTGGCTTGCGCCGTCAAAATGGCCACCGTTACGCCCGCCCCGTGACCGGTTTGCGTAATGGATGGCCAATTATAGGCAACCGCCACCTGGTGCGGATTGAAGTAAGCGGTGGTCGGTGCCGGCGCCTGGACCGCGGCGCTTGCTTTTGCGCCGGTACCAGACGTCAACACGAATGGCAGACGTTCGATGTGATGCTGTGGCTCAAGCTGCACGGCATTGTTGAGCCCGATAATGTTCAGCACAAGGCCGGCTATATCCGCAGGCAGACGAGGTCTGTCTTCGGTACTGAAAAATTTGCGGCCACCCATCGAATAATCATTCACCCGTATCTCGAAGGCGTGCTCGTAGCTTTCCGTCGTCGCTGTCGTATGAATCAACAGCCGATTGCGGGATACGTCCTTGATTTGAATCCCGTATTTTTTCAGATAGCTCTCCACCTTGTTCACCTGCGCCCGGGTGGGTCCATACAATTTTGTAAACTCCGCCGGCGTCAAGAATTCGTGATACACCGGACTATCCGGATTCTGAACGGCATTCAAAAAGGACTTGAGCCGCGAGACATGGCGGAGCTTGAGGCTGACGGTCAACTCCATTCCGGAAGATGCCTCACGCGGCCCGATCAACCGGGCGCTTTGAACCAACAAGGACTTTGCAGTTTGCAGAGGCAGGGCCACCCGATTGCCGTTCCCGGCCTGGCCGCCACTGAAAGTCAGCCCTTCATACGCCGTGCCGTGCGAGTTCGCCGCCGACGACTGCGCAAAGCAACCGGGCGCACCGCAAAACAGGGCGATCGTTACAACGGAAATACCAACCAATAGACGATTCATAACGGTTCCATAGACTAATCAGAAATAAGTGACGTGCACTGAGACGACGGGGATCAGAGGTCTCTGCGATGTGTCGCCTTCCCATCCCGTCCGGCAAAAGAAGACACACGAAACAGCGCCCCCGAAAGTATCAGAGCCAACCATGACATGAGGACCATGAATCCCAGGCTACCGCTGCCGCTGCCGCCGCCGCTGCCCTTTTCCGGCAGGGGTTCCACGGAGGACGTTATCGTCGCCACATTGTCCCCGGCCTTCCCTTGAGGCTCATTGGCGGTTGCCTCGAAGTCGGTCTTGACCTCGCCCGCTTGTGTCGCCTTCAGCACGAGGTCGAGCGTCTTGCCGGTGCCTGCCGCGAGATCACCCAGGGCGCAGTGTACGGTTCGGGAATCGAGTTGACAAAGGCCGTTCGTCTGCGCGACATAACTCGCCGACGACGGCAGCCGCGCCGACAACACCACCCCGGTCGCGCCGCCGTAGCCTGAAAGGCTGCGATTTTTCACGGTTACCGTGTAATCCAGATAGGCGTTTTCATCATTGCCATCGCCGCTCAGATAGACCGTTTGAGGGTTGCCACTGACCGCCACCTCCAGATCCACCGGCTGGGGGGACCAGGTCACGCTGACGGGGATATGCTGCGCTGCGTAGGGCGTGCCGTCGCCGGACAGGATGAGCTGGGCATGCGAGGTGGTCATCGCCTGATCGGGTTGGCCGTTGAACTGGAGCGTGACATTCACCGTTTCACCGGCCGCCACGGTACCGCCGGGCGGCGTCGCGGTCAGCCAGGAAAGCGGCGGGTAGCCGCACGAATACCCCGGGAGCACCTCGGCCGTACCGCTGCCTGGTTTCACCACATAGAAGCCGCAGGCACTGCCCATCTGACGAAACTGGAAAGGAGACTGCGGCAAGGCCGTCCACCGATTCGTCCTGGCGTTGTACGCCGCCGTTCGATTGGTAATAATAGTGCTGGCGTTGGTCACGCCTCCAGAAATCAACAACAGGCCGTGTACCGCCGCATACCCCATGCCCCAATCCGCGTATGGAACGGGTGCGATTGCGCGCCACCTGTCCACCGCCGGGTTGTACATGAAGGCATCGCGCATCCCCGGATAATTATTGTGAACACCTGTTGTACCCCTTCCGCCCGCGCAATAGATTTTGCCGTACAGGGCACCACATGCCTGCAATGTCACGGCTTCCGGATAGGGGGCCGCGGCATGCCACCGGTTCACGGCCGGGTCGTACACCTCCACCGTTGTAGTTGCAGGGCAATCATTTGCCAAATCATCTGTCAAGGCACAGCCGCCGATCACGTACAATTCGCCGTTGAGGGCCACTACCGACGCATGAACACGTGGCTGCGGATTGGGCGCCCCCAGCGACCATTCATTCGTCGCGGGATCGTAGATGGCGAGCTTGGCGGCCACCGCCCCATCGGGCGACCAACTGTCCGCAAGGTATATCTTCCCATTGATAAAGGCCGCGCCCCCGCCCTGTGCCTTGAAGGGAAGGCTCGCGATCGGAGACCACTTGTCCGTGGTTGGATCGTATACATAGGCCGCATCTATGACGTGATTGGGAGCGAGTTTCCCCGCTTTGACAAGACCGCCCATGCTGTACACCCTCCCGTTCCGCGGGTCCTGCACCATTGTTATGTTGCCCAGCAAGTTGCGAATCGCGGGATAGCTTGCTATGGACTTCCATTGTGAAGGCTCGCCCGGCGATGACCCGCTTGCCGCAGAAGGCAGGAGGGTGCAATCATCCAGGCCGGATCGCCCGCCCACAGCCGATAAGGGCATTATTTCGTGCTTGCACGCTGTTTCCGTCAAGCCCACGGCGGAAGCGTTATGGCCGGGCGTCGCCCGCGTGGCCGCCGGTGTCGGGGAAAGGCGGTAACGGGCGGTCCCGGACCCCGTATTCGTCACCGAGAACGTGACCTGTTTCGGCGTATTCACCATCAGGTGAAGATGAATGCCGGCACTCGGCTTGCCCGCCAGTTTGCCCGCGGGCAAGGCCACATTTTCCTGCGTGACCTGGTGGGCGGACACCTTGAAAGTCTTGCTCGCCTCCGAGTAACCCGGATCGGAAACCGTCATCGTATGACTGCCCGCCGGAAGGAACATGAAATAGGTACCGGCGGGCAGATCGCCGTCTTTGGAATTGTAATACGTTTCGATCGGGGCAGCGGATGCGTCGGGCGAGACCGTCGCGCCGATCAGGCCGATTCCCGTATTGGCATCGTACACCCGGCCTGTTACCAGGCCGCCCGCCTGCGGCGAGCAGGCGCCGATCGAAACGTCATCAATCTGCGCGTACCACCAATAATCCCCTGGGCCTTGCTGCAGGTCGTGGTAGTAACGCCAACGCAGCCGGAATTGTCCCGACGCCGGCAAGTACGACGCGAGATTCACCCGTTCTTCTTCTCCCGGCAAGGCGTAAAACGCGCCATGGTTCGACGTCCAGTGAGAAATCGTCGTCCAGGTCTGGCCGTCGTCCGCGCTGATATCCAGATCGAGCGCATCGCCCGGGCCATGAATATAGCTTGTCCGATAGGTCAATATCGGGTCCGCGGCGACCGCGCTCACCGCAATGGGCGGCGTAATCAGACCGGCGTCAAAGTCGGCCAGGCTGCGCCGCAAAAGGACTTGTTTCGCGGCGTCCATGGTGGCAGCCTCCCCCCGACCCCCGGTATAGTTGCCATCGTACCAATGCCCCCTGGACGTCCATATCATCGTATTCTCTGCCGAGTACACTTTTTGGTAGTTGACCACCGACCATCCCGGAGGCGGTACGCCCCGGTTGAAATCTTCACCGAAGGCGGACCGGTACCCGGGCGCCGTACACGAGGCATCCGCCGCCATCGGCAGATTCAATGCAGTATCCCCGCTCAGGGTGACCGTCACGTTATCGGCTTGATAGCCGGGAAGCCACGACCTGGCATGCAGGGTGTATGCATTGTCCACCGGCAGGTGAACGCGGTAGTCTCCGCTCACCGGATCGGTCCAGACCTCGGCCACCGTACCGGCATTCGGTGCCGTCACGACGATGGCCGCGTACAGGCCGTACCCGTGGGCGGTATCCGTGACCGTCCCGGTCACCGTTGCCCGGGCTTCCTGCGACAATTGAAAATCACGCGTCGTGGGTTTGTTCGCCGCCACCATGACCTCGCCGGACCGGGGCCGGTAGCCAAAATCCGTTACGGTTGCGGTGTAATGGCCGGCCGCCACCCTGACCTCGAAATGACCGCTTGCGGTCGTTTTGACGACGATATCACCCGGCACGAGCGTAACGGTGGCATTTTCGACCGCGGAACCCGTGGAGTCCGTCACCGTGCCGCTTACCGTTCCCGTAACCGATTGCGTGCAGTTCGAGAACCGGAAAGAGCCGATATGAGTTGACCACCACATTTTCCAGGTTTGTGACGTCTTGGTCCTCTTGCCCCAGTACTCCTGGGCATACCAAAACGTACAACCGTCGCCGGGATCCACCGTCATCATCGAACGCTCGCCCCACAAACTATCAGGAGCAATCCCGACCCCGGAAGCCAACATGGTTTCGGGCTGGGTCATCCGGTTCAAGGCGTCGGTCGCAAGGCGTCCCGTGTAGGCAATGGACGGGTACGTTGTCAACGGGCCGGACACGCTGTAGCCCAACGCAATGTTGCCCAGCGCATCCAGGGCAATGGAACCCATCCAGCGGCTGTTGCCATCGTCGGGTGCATAGGTGCTCTGCTGGGTCAGGGACCAGGCATCCGACGCCGTGGCGGCGACGGGCGCCGTCAACTCGTACCAGCGGACGCCGGCCGGCGGATACCCCGTGTCGCTCGTTGCCACCGTTTGATTCACGACCAGGGCCTGGCCGCCGGCGCCGAGATTGCGATATTCCAGGCCGGGCATCAGCCGATCCGACCGGGAGAACAGGTAGTTTCTGGAGGTAGCCGGAGACGGCTGGGGAATACAGGCCAGTACTGCGCCGCACACGCCGTCGGTAAACGGCGCCACCGTGATGGGCTTCGGCCCCGTCAGCGTCGAATTCGATGGGGTTGTCCAATTGACCTGCATGCGCCACATTTCCAGTGCCTCATACGGCACGCCCCATGTAAACGGGCTGACATAGTCGAGGAATATCTCCGAGGCGCCCGCCGGCGGTACGGCATGGCCTTCAAGGTTGGCCGGCAGCACCGAGCCGTCCAGACCGTGAGGACTGCCCAGGATCACGATCATTTTCGCTTCCGGATCGCCGCTCAGCATCGCCTTTTTCTGAAAGGCGACAAATGCCGTCCCCTCGAATTGCCCGCCGTACAACAGCGAGAACACATTGAACGTCGCATAATAAGCATCTGGCCACACGGCCAAACCGGGAACGCCGATGCTTCGATTGGGGAGTATCGCGAAATCGTAGGTGTAATACCGGCCGGTCGGATCCGCCGATGCCGATACGGCGATGCACTCATCGGTAGCAAAGAATTCACTGCCCGCTTGCTGGGACAGGATCCAACGGTGAGCCAGTTGATCGTAAAGAACGATGCCGTGCCCCTGCGGATGGTCGGCGCAGACTCCGCTGCTCCATAAATTGGCCAGATTCACGGGGCCCAGCCGCATCGTTCCGCTTTTGTCGTAAACGGCAAATTCGGTGATCCCCGCATCACATAAATTGGCCGATTCGATCAAGTAGTCCGCGCCCGCCGCCACATCGGTGTCCGGATAAGAGCAATCCGGAGCATCCCCGGCCGAATAGCCGAGCCCCTCGAAACCAGCGCCGGCGCCGGTCAAGGCCAGAGGCGAGGCGCCGAATTGGCGCTGCAACGCCGCTTGCGGGGTCGCGGAACTCCCCGCGGGGCGCGCAAACGTTTGTCTTTGCGGTATCGGCAGCAGCGAAAACTTTTGCAGATAGCCCGACTTTTTCAGGCGCTTGCGCAAGTTGTCCCGTTTTGCTTTCGAGTAGTGTTGTCCGCCGATCACGCGGCGCATGCCGGCGGGCAAATCCAGGTTTGGCATGTCGCGCAACGGCGGTGTTCTTGCATAATGCGCCGGCGTGGCGACCCGCAGCTGGGGATCGGTATACGTTGACGCCCGTGCCGGCGCAATAGCCGCGGCCGCCACCATGACGGCCAGGACGTTGAAAACGGTCAGACAAGAGACAAGTACTCTAAACACAAGACACTCCAATTCACTACCACTTATGATGCGCGTTTACGTTCAGTTTCTGCTCAAGGATTTCATTGGCCCATACTTGCGCCCCATGACCAGCAGCCCCAACAACGTTAGAAGAATGATCATGAGGGGGGAGGCAGCACCGCCTCCGCCGCCGCCTTTCGTCGGCGAAGAAGCAGGCGGAGGCGGCGGCGCGGTATGCACGGGCTGGACGGTAATCGTGACGGCCGCAGGAGCGGAGGCCGCCTGCCCGTCGCTCGCCTGAAAGGTGAAGCCGTCGTCTCCCGTGTAATCCTGATCCGGCGTGTACGTGTAGGCGCCGCTCGAAGCATCCACGATCTTCACGCTGCCATGACTCGGCCCGTTCACGATCGAGAACGTCAACGGATCTCCGTCCGCGTCACTCGCGTGCAGGGTGCCATCGGCCGCGCTGTTCTCGTCGGTGGTGAGTGTGCCGGCGCTTGCCACCGGCGGGGTATTCACGGACTTTACGGTAATAGCGATTGTCGCCGCTTTGGAGTCCGCCTGCCCGTCGCTCGCCTGAAAGGTGAAGCCGTCGTCTCCCGTGTAATCCTGATCCGGCGTGTACGTGTAGGCGCCGCTCGAGGCATCCACAATCTTCACGCGGCCATGACCCGGCCCGTCCACGATCGAGAAGGTCAACGGATCCCCGTCCGCATCACTCGCATGCAGGGTACCATCGGCCGCGCTGTTCTCGTCGGTAGTGAGCGTGCCGTCGCTCGCCACCGGCGCGGCATTGCCCCGGATCCGGGTCGGTGCGCTCGCCGTCAATTCCGGCGACGCATTTTTGACATGGGCCGTACTTACGATCACGTCCCCCACTCTGCCGACTGCCTTCAAGGTCAGATCAACGGTCGCCACGCCGGCATTGCCCGCGATCTGATCGAGATTGCAGGCCACGGTCCCCAAAGCATGACTGCAACTGCCCGGCGTTGCCGTTGCGCTCACCAGACTCGCGGAGGCCGGCACGGTCATCGTTACGGCAATGGCTGCGGGCGTTACCGACGTGGAGGCGTTCGTCACGGTGGTCTGGCTGACATAGTTGCTGTTTCGTTTAACGGTCTTCGGCGCACTGACCGAAACAGCGAGGTCGGATTCGCTGTAAAAGTTGGCGGCGCCTTCGCGAACGCCATTCAACCGTGCACTCTTGGCACCCACCAAGACAGAGGTTCCGTCTAGGGCGACCGAATTACCAAAAAAAGAGTTATCGTGAGGGTCTACCCCCTGAGATACGAGGTAAGGGCTGACAAAAGTCTTGCGCAGCACCCAGCTGCCGCTCGAATGATCGTATAAATACGCCGCTGACGAGAGACCGTCCCCTGCCCCCACGCAGAGGGTGGGGTCGAAAAGCCTATTTGCTATGTGATAACAGGGAGCCCCTATCAAGGCATAGTGCCCAAACAGGGCAATCCCTTCGCCCAACCCAAGTTTGGGATGTGAGGTGGTGATTTGCTGCGTCTGAACCCAACTGCCGCTTGCATGCGAGAACGCATACACCTCCCCCTCTGGATGGGAACCTGGAATCCTTGCCGCGCCAATCAGAATGTTGGGACCGGCAATCGCAACTGCATGTCCAAAGGCGTCTCCCGCTTCCCCGCCATCCTCCGGGGAAAGTTTGGCCACCTGATTCCAGCTGCCGGAAGTCTCCGCGAAAACGTACGCGCGCCCGGCCCCGCCCCTATTCGGACACAAGCCGCCGGCATTGCCCAAAGTAACAGCACAGGGCGCACCCACTATCACTTCATGATCCGATGAAGCGACTGAGTCTCCGAAAAGCTCGTGATACGCCGTATCGCCCTCCAGTTCCGCACTTTCGGACCACACCCCTCCGGAATTGGTGAAGATAAATGCGGCGCCGACATAAACGTTAGACGCCGGAGCGCCGGCAACAAAATAGTCATTGCCGGACATTGCCACCGAGAACCCCAAAAAGCTCGCCTCATCAACCGATAGTTCCTGGGTCTGCGTCCATACGTCATCCGACAACGTATACACATAGACCGCCCCCATCGCGGCGCCGTTGCCAACGGCTTGGGCCGGAGCGCCCACGACGATGGTATGGTCATGAATCGCCACGGCGTAGCCAAACCCAGCGCTTGGCGTCCCGTCGCTCGGGACTAATTCCTGAACCTGTTTCCAGGTACCATTGACATCATGGAACACGTAGGCCGCGCCCGCCGTACCTGCAGAGGGCGCGCCCATAACCGCCGTATCACCGTACAGGGCAACGGACTGTCCAAAGCTATCATCCTGCATGCCATCAGACGCCGTTACCTGCTGACCGATCCAGACGGCTGGCTCCACCGTCAACGGATCAACAACCGGACTTTTATCCGCGGCGGCGGCGTGCGCCGGCAGGACGACCACCAGAAACAAAGCCATGATCGCTGAGCAAATCAGGGAATTCTTGATGTGCATAGTATGTACCTCACAGTCGCGTTGAATGGCATCTCCACATGTAGCGCCCAGCTTATCGCGAAGCGCGGCGAAAAGATACCTTTTTCTTGGCGTATTTTCGTAATTGGCGAAAGATCGCCGCCCCGAACCCACCGTCTCCCCATGAAGCACACGCAATTGCACCCAAAGTGGATTGCCTTTGTCCATCAAGACCGGACAAATCGCCCATCCGATCAACTCCATAATCGGAAAGTGGCCGTTTGACTCCGGCATCTCCACGTGAACCCCCAACGTCCCGAACCGATTCGCGAAGCAAGTTGCCGACCGATGCGGAACGTCGTTCTACCGAGCAACCCGCACATGTTCCCGATGTTTCATGTCTACTCCCATGGCTGTTTGCAGTATTCCATTTCCTGGATTTCATGGACTGCGGGAAAACAGGTGATGATGCAACGAGGAATACGCGGCAGAAAATTGACAATTGCTGTCCAAACGAGTACTCTTTCAATGGAAAGCGTCGGACACTACAGGGAATGGCCAATACGGGAAACGGTGACCCATGCAACAACACGACTCCCACACTCGTCACTGGATACAGCGAAGAGGATCATGCCGTCGATCCCCGGCACGTGCTGGCCAATTTCGGGGTTGATGAATTCGAGGAGAGAATTTACGAGATACTGTTGAAAACCGGGGGAGGCACCATTTTGGAGTTGGAAGGGTTCATTGATCTGCCCCGTCAGAAGATCGAAACCCTGGTTGCCCAGCTCAATAAAAAGGGCATGGTGAGTTATACTCCGGCGCAGCCGATTCATTATTTCCCGACTCCGCCGGACGTTGTAGTGGAAACGTTAACCAACCGCTACACGCAGAAATTGGCACAAACCCGGGCCGCCGCCACCCGCATCTTGAGCGAGATGCAGGAGGATCAGCCGGCGCAATTCGAAGAGCCCAAGGTTGTCGAGATCATTACCAGCCCCGAGGCGCAAAGCAACCTATTCAATCAGATCCAGCGTTCCGCGCACGAGGAAGTGATTGCATTCAAGCGGCCACCGTACGTCTGGTCGCCGCGCACGCCGAAAAACAGGGAACTCTTCAACCTGACTCAGCTTGAAATGATGAAGCGGGGTTTGCGCTACCGGGGAATCTACGGTCATCTTGCGTTTGAACAACCCGGAGGACCCCAGCGAGTAAACAGATACATCAGAGGCGGGGAGCTGGTACGTGTCTGCCGCTCGATACCCCTGAAAATGATCGCCGCGGATCATCG
Source organism: uncultured Gammaproteobacteria bacterium (assembly GCA_964554305.1). Taxonomy (GTDB): domain Bacteria; phylum Pseudomonadota; class Gammaproteobacteria; order JAKDMP01; family JAKDMP01; genus JAKDMP01. Next base: position 4,510 of record CAZKOE010000016.1, on the reverse strand, counting down.
CATTGCCTTGTTGCCGTTGGACATGGAGAAGATCGAAGGCCCCGCTTTGCTTGTCCGGACAAGCTCTTTGCTCAACGGCTTGTGGAAATTGTTTGAAAATACCTGGCAACGGTCATTGACCATTACCACTTCGGGACATGATGGTCCAGACCTCGGGAAACAAAAAAAAGCATTTTCTCCGACGGAAGAACGCTTGATTCAGTTGCTGGCATCCGGATTGAACGACAAGACCATGACAGGCCATCTCGGCATAGCGCCCAGAACCTTTGACCGACGTATAAAGGCGCTGATGATCAAGCTGGAGGCTAAAACTCGTTTTCAAGCGGGCTGGTCGGCCGCCCAGAAGCTCTCGCACAAGACCGATCAGGAAGAATGAGATATTGTCGGCTCCTTTGACCAAAGGTTGCCGCTATTGTTTATTAATTCTTGAAACAGGAGATAACGTATTGATATACAAGAAACGAAAGGCAAGAGGCTCGGATTTGGTTATCAGCGCGCTGGCAAACTCTGGCGTGCAACATCTGTTTACCTTGTCCGGTAACCAGATTCTGTCTCTTTACGACGCCTCCATCGGTAGCGGAATCCATCTGATTCATGCCCGTAGCGAAAATGCCGCGGTTTACATGGCCGATGCCTGGGCGCGTCTATCGGGAACGGTTGGCGTGGCCCTGGTTTCAGCGGGTCCCGGCCACGCCAATACGCTTGCGTCGCTGTATACGGCGGCGGCGGCCGAATCGCCCGTGGTATTGCTGAGCGGCCACGCGCCGCTGCTCTCCCGGGGGTCATTTCAGGAACTGGCGCAGGTAGAGTTGGCCACACCGGTTGCAAAAGCGGCGTGGCAGGTGAGCGATGCGGCACAGCTCAGCGAGAATATCGCCAAGGCCATTCGAATTGCCAAAAGCAATCGCCCGGGACCGGTACACCTCAGCCTGCCGATGGATGTACTCGAATCAACCGTTGAGCCGTCCTCGGTGGTTTCGATGGATTCATCGAGCGTTGCACCCGGGCCAACGGCATTGGATGGCGAAACCGCCCATATGGCGCTCCGATTTCTCTCCGCGGCCAGCCGGCCGCTTGTCCTCACGGGACCCATGCTTTGTACTCCTCGTGGAAGAGAGGCTGCCGAGACCCTCGAGAAAGCGCTCAATGTGCCCGTGATCGGAATGGAAAGCCCGCGCGGCCTGAATGATCCAAGCCTGGGCAACTTTGCGACAATCCTTCGGCGCGCGGATCGTCTGCTGCTCTTGGGAAAGAAAATTGACTATATGTTGAAATTCGCCGGAGCCTCGGTCGTCGCTCCGGAGTGCCGGTTGCTGTCCCTTGCGCCCGACGATGATGCCGGCAACACTGCGTTGATGCCCCCCCGAGCCGCCGATTCATTTATGCTGCGCACCGGGGTTGATCCATACGGAGCCGCGCGAACGCTGGCATCCATGGCAAATGCGCCGGTGCGATCGAAAGTCGGCTGGTATGCCACCGTCAGGGAGGCAATCGCTTGTCGCCCTCAGACCGCGAATACCCGGCGCTCTCCGGCGGGACTCATCCATCCGCTCCGAGTCTGTCATGCAGTACAGGCCGTGCTGAACCCATATCCGGAGGCCATTCTGGTATCCGATGGCGGGGAATTCTGCCAGTGGATGCAAGCGGGAATATCCACCCATAGGAGAATTATCAATGGCCCCGCCGGAACGATTGGTTGCGCACTGCCGTTTGCTATCGCTGCGAGGCTGGTAGAACCGCGCGCACCCATCGTGGCAGTGACAGGGGATGGCGCTCTGGGATTCCATATTGCCGAATTTGACACGGCCGTGCGCTATGGATTGCCGCTTGTCGTTATTGTCGGGAATGACGCACGCTGGAATACCGAATATCAACTGCAAGCAAGGAAGTATGGATCTTCCAGATTGATCGGCTGCGAACTGCTGCCCACCCGATACGAGAAGGTCGCCGCCGCGCTGGGGGGCTACGGAGAATACGTGGAACGCGCCGATGAACTGGAAAACGCACTGCACAGGGCTTTGGCCAGCAAACTTCCGGCTTGTATCAATGTGCCGATAGAATGCGCCCCGGCACCGTCAATTTCCCCAAATCAGGCCCCGGGATTTAACGATCCCCCATGAAAGGCTTCGGGCTCCTCCGCAGGAAAGCAACCACCTGCAGGAGCGCCGGCGCTCCCGCTGACGTTTTGCGCCCTCACAAAAGACCATAGGCCGTGGCTGCGGAAACGAGCTTGCTCGCGAACAACAACTCCGACAATGCCAAGATCGCGAGCAAGCTCGCTCCCACAAAAGCACTGGCTAGCGAACGCGGACCCAGACAAGCGCGGCATTCCGTCAATCAGCGCTGCATCTTTTCCCCCTTGCCGTCTTCGGAAAGGAGGAACAAAAGGAAGATTTTCAGTGCAGAAAAACGGGGGTAGCCGAGCCGCTGGCTACCCCCGCCGACTGCCTCAGGGCGCAGTCAACCCATCATTGTGCACGTCATCCGCTTTGATGGAGAAACGTCTACGTGCGATTGCCATGCTTACAAGTCCCAACAGTACCGCCAACGCCACCCAGCCGAAGCCTCCACTACCCTTCTCACCCGTTTCGCCCTTTGGACCTTGAGGCCCGGGCGGTCCGGTATTCAGATCGGAGACCAAGGTCAGGCTGTTATTTCCGGAATCGCTTTCCGGTGCGCGGGAACCCGCAGTGAAGGTGCCGGTGATAGTGGATGCGTCCGCCGTTGCCCGCACGACGATCACGACAAGCTTTGTCTGATTCGGATAGAGCGTGCCGAGATCGCAGGTCACCGTGCCCGGCCCCACTACCGAGGCGGGAGTTGGCATACCGTCGAATCCGGCCGCGCGACCAGTGGCTGAACTATCGGAAGGTGCACAGGTTGCCCCCTTCGCATCAATATAGTTCACATTTTGCGGGATCTCATAGATGAGCCGGGATCCCACCGCCGCGCCTTGGGCATCTGGCAGATTTTCCACGCCAACGGTGTAAGTCAGGCTATCGCCCTTCTTGATCATTCCGCTCGGCGTGACATTGCCGCGCACCGAAAGGTCAACCGGAACCAAATTGACTCCCATGAAAGCGCCGGCCGTCAGTGGTGGGCTCGCCTTCGCAATGCTCGCCGTGTTCACGATGACAGACGGAGCAATATCGTTCGTCGGCGCCCGCAATTGGACGCTTGCCTTGGCAAGGCCGGCATTGCCGGCAATGGGGCCGAAATTGCAGGTCACGACACGGGCCAGCTTGGCGCAGCTTCCTTGCGTAGCGCTAGCCGAGATGACGGTTGCGCCGGCCGGAATCGCAACCGTGGCAGTCACGGGTGGGGAAACCGCATCGGAATTATTGGTCACGATGGACTGGCTCACGTAGGGGTGGCCGGCACTTACGGCAGACGGCGCACTCACCGCCAGACCCAGGTCGGCTTGCCCGAAGAAATACGTCACGCCGGGGCCAGGCGGGTTCCGGGGGTCGAACGGAGCATAAACGGCTCCGACAAGCGCCGCCGAGCCGGAGATGGCCACTGCGCTGCCGAATTGATCATTCGCCGCTCCATCCTGCTCGACAAGTTTCACGGTCTGATTCCAACTTCCATTCGATTCGCTAAACACATAAGCCGCGCCCTGAGACGCGTTGCCATTGACGGTGGCTACCGATGCACCAACGAGCACGACCTTGCCCGAGACGGCGACCTTGGAGCCGAACTGGTCGTTCGGCGCCCCATCGCTCGCTACAAGCTCCGCGGTTTGAGACCAGGTTCCACTTGAACCGCTGAACACGTAGGCGGCTCCCTGGTTGGGGATGCTTCCCGGAGTGGCGGTCGGCGCGCCGACGACGACGGTTTCGCCCGAAAGAGCAACCGCGAAGCCGAAGTGATTATTCACCGTCCCGTCACCGGCAATGAGCTTGGCCGTTTGCGTCCAGTCTTCGTCCGACCTGTCGAACACGTAGGCCGCGCCTTGCTGATCGTGGCCGTTGACGGTGGCAGTCGAAGCGCCAATGACCGCGGTCTCGCCCGAGAACGCAACCGACCAGCCGAATTGGTCTTTCAGCGCACTATCGGTGGGCGCGAGCTTGGTCGTTCGTATCCAACTGCCGCCGTCCGACTCGGCGAATACAAATGCCGCGCCCTTGAGCGGAATATTGGAGTTCAGGGCAAGCGGCGCGCCGACAAGCGCGGTCTTTCCCGAGAGGGCGACCGAAAAACCGAAGAATCCCGAGTTTGCTCCATCGCCGGAAGTGAGTTTGTCCGTTTGCATCCAACCGCCGTCCTTCGACTCGGCGAACATGTAGGCTGCACCCTGCGCCGAATAGCCGGCGACGGTGGCGAATGGCGCACCGACAAGCGCGGCCGACCCGGAAACAGCGACCGAATGACCGAATTCATCGTTCGCCTTGCCATCGCGCGCCGTAAGCCTGGCTACCTGTATCCAACGGCCGTTCGATTTACTGAACACATAGGCCACCCCCTGCTGAGGCGTGCCCTTGACGGAGGCCAAAGGGGCACCGATGAC
>CAZKOE010000015.1:0-24389 GCA_964554305.1 uncultured Gammaproteobacteria bacterium | reverse complement strand
GCGATCGTGGCCGGCATGCGCGGGAGCTATACGGCGGCCGCGATCGCGATCTTCGTCGCCATGGTTCTCGACGGCCTGGATGGGCGGGTTGCGCGGCTGACAGGCACCGCGTCGAGCTTCGGCGCGCAGTATGACAGCCTCGTCGATCTCGTCTCCTTCGGTGTTGCGCCGGCACTTCTGATTTACCACTATGCACTTCTCAGCCTGGTCGCCTATGGCCCCGTCTGGGGCAAGATCGGCTGGCTCGTCGCCTTCTTCTACGCCGGCGCGACGGCACTGCGGCTCGCGCGTTTCAACGCCCGCGCGGGCATCCAAGGCAAGCGCTACTTCCAGGGCCTGCCGTCGCCCGCGGCCGCCGGCACCGTCGCCGGGCTCGTGTGGCTTGGCTGGGAGCTCGGCATCTCGCCCGCGGCGCTTGCCATTCCGGCCGTCGTGCTTACGCTCTTCATCGGCGCGATGATGATGTCGAACTTGGCCTACTACAGCTTCAAGGAATTCAAGCTCGACCGCCGCCTTGCCGTCCCCTCGGCGCTTGCCGTGCTCCTCGTTTTCATCTGCATCGCGCTTTCGCCACCGGGCGTGCTTTTCGGTCTTTTCTTTCTCTACGCGCTGTCGGCGCCGACCTGGTGGCTGGTCAGGCTGGATCGTCGCCGCCGCCGCCGGATCGGCTGACTTGCCGCGCCTGCCGGGATGGAGGCGAGCAAGGCGCAGGCGCTCCGCGACATGGGCTTCACCCTCTGGGTGCGGCGGAGCGAACGACCGGTAGGAGCGGCGGCCCCCGCCGCGGTCGATTCCCACGATATTCCCAACGATCCTGTCGCGGTCGAGGCGGCCGTTCCTGAGAAGGCCCGGGTTCAGGCCTCCGCTGGAACGGGCCATGCCGGCGACGAACTTCCCGCCCTTGACCACCCCCCCGACTGGGCTGCGCTCGAAGCGGCCGTTGCGGTCTGCACGCGCTGTGCGCTTGCCAGCGGGCGCCAGCACACCGTCTTCGGCGTTGGCGCCCGTAACGCGCGCTGGCTGCTCGTCGGCGAGGCGCCGGGGGCGGAAGAAAACCGGCGTGGGGAACCCTTTGTCGGGCGCGCCGGAAAATTGCTCGACGCCATGCTCGCCGCGCTCGGGCTCGATCGCGAGGAGGTGTTCATCACCAATATCGTCAAGTGCCGGCCGCCGGGCAACCGCGACCCGAAGCCGGAAGAAGCGGCGGCCTGCCGCGGTTATCTGGATCGCCAGATCGCCTGGGTGGCGCCAAGCCTGATTCTTGCGCTGGGGCGGGTCGCGGCGCAGCAATTGCTCGACGTGGAGCTGCCGGTTGGGCGCATGCGCGGACGTGTGCACAAGGGGCCGGGCGGCGTACCGCTCATTGTGACGTACCATCCGGCTTATCTCTTGCGTACGCCGATCGCCAAGCGCAAGGTCTGGGAAGATCTCAAATTGGCATTGGCGACGGCCGCACCGCGCACTCCATGAACGCGGTGGCCGCCGTCGATCGACCGCGGCTGCGTGCGCTCGTTGTGGCCGATCTCGATCGCCTCGCCACCATCGAGGCGCGCGCCTACCGGCAAGGCGGCTGGAGTCGCGGCATTTTTTCGGACTGTCTGCGCATGGGCTATTACTGCCGCGGGCTCGAATACGCGGGCGAACTGGCCGGCTACGGCATCGTGTCGATGGCGGCGGAAGAATCGCATCTCCTGAATCTGGCGGTGGACCCGCGCTGGCAGCGGCGCGGACTGGCCTGGATGCTTCTGGAAGACGCGATCGGCTTTGCCGGCCGCGGGCATGCAAGGTGCATGTTTCTCGAAGTTCGTCCATCCAACGCGCCGGCGCGGGCGCTTTATGCGCGTGCGGGTTTTGATGAACTCGGTCGCCGCCGCGACTATTATCCACCCGGCGCGCGGGGCGGTTCCGAGGACGCCCTGGTGCTTTGCCGACGGTTCCGGTAATGTTCCGGTAATCTCCAATGATACCGGGCTCGAATTCCTGCCCGGCGTTACCCCCGGTGGCCTGAAGCCCGTTCGCCCGGCGACTCGAGCCAGGCCAGAAAGTCGTCGACGATGGCTTCGGGTTTGCGGGTGAGCTCGATGGCGATGCCGGTTTCGTCTTCTTGCAGCGGCTCGAGCGTTTCGAGCTGGGAATCGAGAAGCGACGCCGGCATGAAATGTCCCTTGCGATCGGCGACCCGCCGGCGCAGTGCCTCCAGGCCGCCGCTCAGATGGAGAAAAACGACGGCGGGTGCCGCCGCGCGCAGCCGGTCGCGATAGCTGCGCTTGAGGGCGGAACAGCTGATGACGGCCCCGTTCGGATCCTGCGCCTGCAGCCAGTTTCCGATCGCGTCGAGCCAGGGCCGGCGGTCGGCGTCGTCGAGCGGGGTGCCCGAGCGCATTTTGGCGATGTTGGCTTCGGAGTGGAAATCGTCGCCATCGGCATAGACCACGTCAAGCCGCTCGGCAAGCAGCTTTCCGACCGTGGATTTTCCCGCCGCGCTGACGCCCATGACGACGACCAGGGCTTTCGTCCGTGTCATGATTGCAGGGCGCTCATGAATTCGGCGCGCGTCGAGGCGTTGCTGCGGAACAGGCCGAGCATCATCGAGGTTTTCATGACGGAGTTCTGTTTTTGCACGCCGCGCATCATCATGCACAGGTGGCGCGCTTCGATGATGACGCCCACGCCGCGCGCGTCGGTGACGTCTTTCACGGCGTGTGCAACCTGCTGCGTGAGTTGCTCCTGAATCTGCAGGCGGTGCGCGTACAGGTCCAGGATGCGTGCGAGCTTGGAAACACCGATGACCTTGCCGTCGGGCAGGTAACCGATGTGCGCGCGCCCGAAAAAGGGGAGCATATGGTGTTCGCACAGGGAGAACAATTCGATGTCCTTGAGGATCACCATTTCGTCGTTTGCCGTGGTGAACAGCGCGCCGTTGACGATGTCTTCGAGCTTGCCCTCGTAGCCGCGGGTGAGAAACGACAGCGAGCGTGCCGTGCGCCCGGGCGTATCGAGCAGTCCCTCGCGGTTCGGGTTCTCGCCGAGGGCCGTGAGCATGGACCGAACGTGGTTCTCCAGTTCGGGCAGATCGGTCTTTTTGCGACGCTCCTCGAGCATGGTATGTATCATGAAAGACAAACAACATTTAATTTTAACAGTCCGGGGCGGGTTACACTGATTGGGCCGGCACGAATTCCGCGGAGAGGTGGCCGAGCGGTCGAAGGCGACGGTCTTGAAAACCGTTGGCGGGGTGACCCGCCCGTGGGTTCGAATCCCACCCTCTCCGCCAGTTGAGAAACGAGGGTAGAGGAGTGAGAAGTGAGAGCGGCGGCAATCGGAGTCGCGATTCGAACCCACGGGCAATCCGGGATGGCGGGTTCGAGCGATCCGCCCGTCTGGCGACCAATCGCTTCGGGCCGGGAGCAGGGCTTCGGAACATGCAACGGATCCGTTTTTGAAAATCCTGGCGGTGCGCAACGATCGGCTGGGCGATTTCATGCTTGCGTGGCCCGCTCTGCAAATGCTGGCACGGAACTTGCCGGGAGCCGAACTTGTCGTGCTCGTCCGCGATTACACGGTGCCGCTCGCCGGTTTGTGCGCCGGTGTTTCCGGAACCCTCCGCGACCCGGAAACGGCGGGCGATTTCGCCAACGCACGCGCGATTGCGCGGCTTGTGCGTGGTGAACACTTCGCGGCGGCCGTTGCCTTCTTTTCGCGTTTCGATACGGCGCTCGGGCTCCGGCTCGCGGGCGTTCCGATTCGCGCGGCGCCTGCCACCAAGCTCGCGCAGGTTTTCTACTCCCATCGCTTGCGTCAGCGCCGCTCCCGCTCGGAGAAGCCCGAGTACGTTTACAACTTGGAGCTTGCCGAGTATTTCTTGAGCGTGCTGGGAGTCCCCGAGCCGGTCCGACCATGTCCGCCCTATTTGCGGTTCCCGGTGGCGGAAACCTCTGATTTGCGCCGCAACCTGGCCGAGCGGTTGCATCTCGATGCTTCACGCCCGCTGGTTTTTTTGCACCCGGGCCACGGTGGTTCTTCGCCGGCCCCGCCGCCGGCGCTGTTCGCCCGCATCGGATGTGCTTTGCAGAAGGCGGGTGCAGAACTCGTGATCTCGGCGGGTCCGGCGGATGAAGATGCCGCCGCCGCGCTCGGGCGGGAACTGGGCGAGACGCCGCACACGGTCTACCGGTCCGGGTCGGGACTTGCCGCCTATGCCCGGCGTGTGGCCGCGGCGGATCTGTTCGTCGCCGGCTCGACCGGACCGCTGCATATTGCCGGTGCGCTCGACGTGCCCACCGTCGCGTTTTACCCGCGCCGTCGCTCGGCTACGGCGCTGCGTTGGCGGACGCTCAACAGCGACGGGAGGCGCCTGGCCTGGATGCCGCCGGAAACGGCGGGAGAAAACGATTTCATGGCGATTGATCTGGAGCGCGTGACGGTGGAGGCCGCCCGCTTTATGCGCGAGACGACGAGGAAAATCTAATTGGCAGAACACTGATTGGAGTGTCGGCATCTTGCCGGCTTTCCGGCGGCCGGTCCCGTCGGAATCGCGAGCAAGTTCGTTTCTATGTCTCCTTATTTCTCACCTCTTTTCACTCACTTCTTCGCGGATCCGGGCGGGCCCGGATCGTGGTCGCGCAGCCAGAGGTCGGCGTATTTGACGAAGGTGGAATGGCTGGAAAGCAGTGCCAGCAGGAAACCCGCGCGCCCGTCGAGCAGGCCCAGGTTCCACAGGTACATCCGCACGAAACAACCGACGGCGTGCGTGATTCCCGATCCGAGCGAGGCGCTGCGCCCGTTGCGCGCGTTGGCCGCGGCCCAGGAATCCGCGTAGCCCGCCGATTTCACCAGGTACTCGTGCAAATTGCTGTAGGTGTGGTGCAGCACCGGCGACTTGAAGCGGGCGAGCGCGGTGCCGGGTGTGAGTTCGACTCGCTCGTGGACCAGCGCCTCGTTGTAACGGCCGTGATCGCGGTGATAGAGACGGGTGACGTAGTCCGGCCACCAGCCGCCGTGGGCGAGGTAACGCCCGAAAGCCCAGGTGCGCCGGGGTACCGCATAGGCCGTTTGCGGGTCGTTCGCATCGAGCGCGGCGGTAATCTCGGCGGCGAGCGCCGGGGTGACGCGCTCGTCGGTGTCCACCATCAGGATCCACTCGCCCCGTGCCTGTTCCTGCGCCTTCCGGCGCTGCATGCCGTAACCCCGCCAATCGCTGTCGCCGATCAGGCGGGCGCCGTGTTCGCGCGCAATCTCCGGGGTCTTGTCCGTGCTACCGCCGTCGTAGACGAGGATTTCGTCCGCAAATCCGAGACCGTCGAGACAGGCCGCGAGTTTGTCGGCGGAATTCTTGGCGATGACGACGGCGGAAAGACGGATCACGGCCTGCAGGATACCTAAGTTACACTGTATTTTACGTTGCTTTCGTCCGTGGACGCCGTGGGTTCCCGTGTTTAGGCATATTGCCGGTTTGATCGCGACCGTGATCGGCGTGTTTGTCGCCTTTCTGGTCGGCCTGTGGGCGCTCTTGTGCCTCGCCTTCGTGGCGATCGGCGCCGCCATCGTGCATGTGCTGCGATCCCGCGACCCGGTCCGGGGACGCCGCAGGGATCGCCGCCACGTGATCGAGGGGGAGTTCAGCGTGGTCGACGAACGGAAGCCGGGCGAGAGGAAGAGCACCGAGGAACGCGGGCATTCGGGCCCCCCCTCGCCGCGGCCGTGAGGGCGACGGGAGGCCTTCCGGCACGGTGGATCTCCGTCGCGCCGATGATGAATCGCACGGATCGCCATTTCCGCTTTCTGATGCGCCTGATATCGCGCGAGGCTTGGTTGTACACGGAAATGGTGGTTGCCCGCGCGCTGGTGCATGCCGGCGCGACGCGGTTTCTCACGCACGATCCGGCCGAGCGACCGCTCGCGCTGCAGCTCGGCGGCAGCGATCCCGCCACGCTTGCCCGTGCCGCGCGGCTTGCCCAGGACCACGGTTTCGACGAAGTCAATCTCAACACGGGTTGTCCGAGCGCAAGGGTGTCCGGGGGGCGCATGGGCGCCTGCCTGATGCGCGAACCGGCGCTGGTTGCCGACTGCGTCGCCGCGATGCGGGCGGCAGGCGCGCTTCCCGTGACCGTCAAGACGCGGATCGGAGTGGATCACGAGGACGGCTTCGACTTCCTGTGCCGCTTCGTCGAAGCGGTCGCCGAGGCCGGCTGCGGGACGCTGATCGTGCATGCGCGCAAGGCCTGGTTGCAGGGGTTGAGTCCGAAGGCCAACCGGACGGTACCGCCGCTCGATTACGCGCGCGTGTATGCGCTCAAACGCCACTTCCCGGATATGGAGATTGTTGTGAACGGCGGCGTTTCCGGCCTCGACGAGGCCGCGGCCATGCTCGAACATTGCGATGGCGTGATGTTCGGCCGCACCGCCTACGCCCACCCGCTGATGTTTGCCGGAGTGGATCGCCGGTTTTATGCTTCGCGCCGAGGCATGCCAGCGTTGGCGGACATCTTGGTCGCTTATCTCGATTATCTGTCCACACAGACGACTGCGGGCAAGCTGCCGTCTGCGGCGCTCGGCCATCTCGCCGGCTTGTTCTCGGGGCTGCCCGGCGCGCGCGAGACGCGCCGTCGCCTGGGCGAACTTGCCGCTGATCGCAGGCTTGACCAGCTCGAGGCCGTGCTCTCCCCCTGGCTGCAGGCCCGCGCAGCCTGACCCGGGTTTGGGCGTATTTTTCTCCGTTTCCTTACAATATCGCTTTGACGCTTTCCCCGGGAGACAGGAATGCCGCGAGCCTCAAGCGCGCAGCGCAAGCCGCGTATGGCCGATCGTGCCGATCGTTATGTGCTCTATGAACAGTCCGTTCAGGACGCGGATACCGAAGTCGAGTTTCTGAAGGACACGTTCCGGCGCACGCGGGGTCGTGCCGCGCTTTCTCTGCGCGAAGACTTCTGCGGTACGGCCCAGGTAGCCTGCAAATGGGCGGCGGCCAACTGGCGGCACAGTGCGATCGGGGTGGATCACGATCCGGAAGTGCTGGCCTGGGGCGAAGCGCATAATCGCGCGCCGCTGCCCGGGTCCGCGCGCTCGCGCGTCAGTCTCGTCGAAAGCGATGTGCTCGATGCGCCGGGGAAGAACCTCGATCTCGTGGTGGCGATGAACTTCAGCTACTGGATTCTGAAAGATCGCCCGACGCTCCGCAATTATTTCAAGCGGGTGCGGCGTGCACTCGCGCCCGACGGACTGTTCCTGCTCGACGCCTATGGTGGCATGGACGCCTACGACACCTGCAAGGAAACGCGCAAGATCAACGGCTTCACCTACGTCTGGGAACAGGCGGATTTCGATCCGATCTCGGCGCACGCGACCTGCCATATTCACTTCAAGTTCCGCGACGGATCGCGGTTGAACCGAGCCTTCAGCTATCAGTGGCGGCTGTGGACACTGCCGGAAATCCGCGAGTTGCTGGCCGAAGCGGGCTTCTCGTCAAGTACGGTGCTGTGGCAGGGCACGGACGAGGAGACGGGCGAGGGCAACGACATTTTCGAGCCGGCCGAGCGGGGCGATCCCGATCCGGCCTGGATCGCCTACATACGGGCCGAGCCCTGAGCCGGGCGCGATGACGGCCGAAGCGGTGGCGGCCCTGCCCGTCAAGGGCACGGTAAAGCTGGCGGAGCCGCTGCGGCTCTACCGCGGCGGCGTTTTGCACGAGGTCGAAATCGCGTGGGAACGCTGGGGCGAATTCGACGGGGGCAACCTGCTCCTTCTGTTTACGGGCCTGTCGCCGAGTGCCCACGCTGCCTGTTCGCCTGCCGACCGCTCCGGCGGCTGGTGGGAAGACATGATCGGGCCGGGCAAGGCGATCGACACGACACGCTGGTGCGTGCTGTGCATGAATTCGCTCGGGAGCTGTTTCGGTTCGACGGGGCCGGCATCGATCAATCCCGTGACGGGAGGGCGTTACCGACTGGATTTTCCGGCGCTGACGGTGGAGGATATCGCGCGCGCCGCGCGGGCTGCCTTGCATGAACTCGGGTTTCCCGCGCCGCACGTCGTTTGCGGGCCCTCGCTCGGCGGCATGGCCGCGCTCGCCTTCGCACTCGAATTTCCCGATCTCGCGCCCAACCTGATCTTGATATCTTCGGCCCTGCACGCCTGGCCCTTCGCGATTGCCATTCGTTCGATGCAGCGCGAGGCGATCAGGAGCGATCCCGCCTGGGCTGGCGGCTATTACCCGATCGGGAGCGGGCCGGTCGCGGGCATGCGGCTCGCGCGCAAGATCGGCATGTTGTCCTATCGTTCGCCGGACGAATGGCGCCAGCGTTTTGGCCGCCAGCGCGTGCGCCAGGACACGATGCGCGGCGCCGCAAGTTTCGGCATCGAGTTCGAGATCGAAAGTTACCTCGAGGCGCATGCCGACCGCTTCGTCGGGAGTTTCGATGCCAATTGCTACCTGTATCTGTCGCATGCGATGGACGCCTTCGATGCCGCCGAACACGGCGACGGCGACATCGCACGGGCGTTCGCCAGGTTGCGTACTGAAAACGCGCTGGTGATCGGGGTCGAATCCGACATCCTGCTGCCGGCGGCACAGCAGCGCGAGCTCGGGGCGCGCTTCGAAACCGCGGGCACGGCAACCACCACGACCATTCTCGATTCTCTCCAGGGTCACGATTCGTTCCTGGTGGACATGGATGGTTTCGGTGGCGCCATCGACGATTTTCTCGCGGAATGCTGAAAAACCATTACATTCGCCAATTTACTCGCCTCGTAGACTGCTGTGTTCGCACTTCGACCGCGTCCGGTCCGTTTTCGTCTTCGCTGTTCGTCATGCTGCTCAACGTTCTGTAAAGCAAACCGTGGATTCAGAATTACACGCGGTATTGGCCCGTTATGCGAGTGAGCCAAAAGCGCACCGGGAACTGCTGCGTTGGCGCAAACGAAGCCTGATCCAGGCCGAGCGCCTTGAAGTAGCTGAAAAACTTGCCGGGATGGGCGCACATCGAGCCGCTGCGCTATGGCTTATTACCTTGCACCGCGCGTCGCCTGACGATCCCTTCATCGCCTACCGGCTTGGTAATGCCCTGCGTATGGCAAAGCATGTGCGGGCTGCCGAATGCCTGCTCGCTGAAATTTGTCGACGCTATCCGACCTGGACCGAGCCAGTACACAGCCTCGCTTGGCTCAGTCGACGTGCGGGCCGCGCCGAGGCTGCCGCTGACATACTTGAACGCTGGTGTGCCGCAGTTGGCTACACTTCCGGATCCGTCCGTGCGGCCAGCGCATTCCTTGAGGAAATGGGTATGGTGGAGCGCGCTGAACGCCTGCTGGAGGTAGGGCCTTCGACGCCTGTCATACTTGGTGAACGCGGTGGATTACTCGCCAAATTGGGGCGTTTTAAAGAAGCCGAAACGTTGCTTCGCAGAGCTGTCAAAGAGCAACCTTGGCAAGCGGGTTTCTGGTTACGTCTTGCCAAACTCAGGAGATGGGAAAGCGCCGAGGCTAGTCCGCTTACATTGATGAAGGACACGTTACGGCATTCTGAATTCGGTGATATTGTGCGGGCTACGATTGGTTTCGGGCTCGCTAAAATCGAGGATGACATAGGCGATTACGAAGCGGCTTGGAAGACGCTTGAGTGGGCCAATGCGCTCCGGGCACGAAGTGCGCGTTTTGACCGTGCAGCCTGGCGTAACTACGAACGGGCGTTGTACAGTGTTTTTACGCCCGAGTTTTTTAACGCTCTTCCGGCATCGGACGACGGACGGGAAGCACCGGTTTTCATTGTCGGAATGCCGCGCAGCGGCACCACGCTACTCGAACGGCGGCTCGGACGGCACTCGGCGCTTGTCGCCGCCGGGGAACTCGAAGTAATTGAAACGCTCGGAATCGAACTTGCGGGCCGGAGCGGTTACCCGGCTGGTATTGCATGTGTTCCACCGGGAGCCTTCGACAGAGCTTCACGTTCTTGGCGGGCACGGCTTCCGATCGGACTTCCGCGTTCGGGCACGATCGTCGACAAGAACCCGTTAAATTTCTTGAACATCGGCCTGATTGCTTGCCTTTTCCCTCGAGCGAGTGTTTTGCACTTGCGGCGCGATCCGCTTGCTACTGCGCTCTCGTTGTGGTTTGAGAATTTCGCTCATCCGAAAAACGATTTTACCTATCGGGTAGCGGATATTGCATGGATGTACGCCTTGTACAGCCGGATCATGGTGCATTGGGCACGCGTGTTGCCGCGCCTCGTACACGCAGTGGATTATGAACGGGTGGCTACCAGTCCGGAGGTTGAGTTTCGTGCGCTCGTAGAATGGTTGGGGCTCGATTGGGAGCCATCGGTTCTCGATGACAGCATTGCCGATGATGGCGCCATTTCGACGGCGAGTTTGTGGCAGGCACGCCAGCCGGTTTACACGCGTTCGGTTGGCCGTGCACGCCATTACGAGCCATGGATTGCCCCGCTCAGGGATGCGCTTGCGAACGAGGGCGTCTTGTAAAAGGGGTAATGGCGGCACGGGTCGCGGCGATGGCGGTGCGCAGGGATGGTTCGTATTTTTTCGTGCCGTTGACGAGCACGGCGAAGGCACCCCAGCCGTCGTCGGGCAGGCGAATGTAGCCGGCGAGCGCGAAAACCTTGAAACCGCCGGGAAAGGAGCCGGTCTTCACGGCGATGCGCTGCATCCACGCCCGGTTGCCCGCGTCCTTGAGCATGCCGACGGGCGTGTGGGCCGGCACCGTAAGTGCGCCGAGGAAGGTCGGAAACAATCCGGTGCGTTGGTACATCGCGTCGAGAAGAGCCGTGAGATCACGGGCACTGACTCGGCTTGCTGCAGTAAGTCCACTGCCACTGGCGAGGAATACCTTCGGTTTGTGGTGATCCATGAGGGAGGATTGCGCTTCTAGCCCACGCGCGAATCGCGTAATTGCGGCGCCCGCCGCAGTGAGGCTCAGGGGCGGCGCGGTGTGATCCCGGAGGAAATCCAGTGCGAGTGTATCGGCCATGAAGTTGTTGCTCCAGACGAGCATTCGCCGCAGCAGTATCCATAGAGGCTGGCCGTTGACGGCGGCGACTTCCCGGCCGGGCACAGGACTTTTCCAACTGATGCGAATCTCCCCGTCCACACGGATGTCGGCGGCGGCGAGAAAGGCTTGCAACAGTTCGCCCGTGTAAAGATCGGGATCGCCGACCGAGACATAGTAGCGGCGCGGCGCGGCACCCGCCGGGACCGTGCCGCTTGCCGTGAGTAGCTCGTGGCCGTTTTTGGTAACACGCGAAAGACCGGCGCGCCAATGTCTGTCGCGCCCGGTTTTCACGTGATTGCGTAATTGGAACATGGGTAGTGCGTAAGGTATTTGCACGGCCTTTGCGGTGTCGCCCGCTTGCAAACCGGGACGAATCGCGACGGAGGCGTTGGCGAAGTTGACCGCCGCGGAAGAGAGTTTCGCATTGTAGGAATCGCTGCTTGCCGAGGCGGCGGCGCAGCGGTCCGCGGGCACGCATTCGAGCTCGCCGAAGTAGCCGGCGCTCACGACAAGGTCGCCCTTCACTTCGATGATACCGTGTTGCGTGAGGTGCCGCACGAGCTTGGCCATCGTTTCGTTGGTGAACGCGGGTGCGCCCGCGCCGGCGAATACCAGATTGCCATGGATGACGCCGCCAGTGACGGGACCGGTCGCGAGCAGGCGGGTACGAAAGCGGTAATCGCTGCCCCAATGGGCAAGCGCGGCGGCGGTGACGTAGAGCTTGCTGGTCGAGGCCGGCGTCAGCGCCGTGTCGGGGTTCAGTGCGGCGAGAATCTTGTCGTCGCTCAGGCGCACGACCAGCGCGCTCACCCGGGCCCCCTTGCTCTGTAGCGCGGCAAGCGGCGCGAGCGAGGAGGCGGCGTATGCCGGGAGGCTTGCCGCGATCGACAGCAACAGCAACGTGATGAAGGGCGGGTGGCGAATCATCGCGTTTCGGCTTCGGTGGCTTCCACGCGTGCGGCGAGTGTGCCATGTGCCAGACGGCTGCGAATGTGCGTACCGGCCCGCACTTTGCGAGCGTCGCGCAGTATGGTTCCCCGTTCATCGAAGACGATCGCGTAACCACGCGCCAGAGTCTGATGCGGGCCCAGTGTTTGCAGTTGACTCGCAAGCAAACGCAAGTTTTGCCGCCGCCGCTCGAAACCCAGGGTTCCCGCGCGGATCAGGCTGTTCCGCACTTGTGAAAATTGTGATTGCAGGCTCGCTACGCGCGTGGCCGGAGAGCGGCGGGCGAGTTCGGAACTCAGCGTGGCGAGTCGGGCGAGTCGGGCGGCGAGCAGGCGTGGTAGCGCGCCGGTGAGACGATCTGCAAGTTCGTCGAGGCGTTGCGCGCGTTCCTGCAGTCGCCGGCGCGGATGGCGGACTTCGATGCGCCGCGCCAGGGCGTCGAGACCGCGGCGCCGTTCGCGTTCGCCGCGCCGCCAGCCGTGAACGAGACGGTCCCCGAACCGGCCGAGGCGTGCCAGCAGCTCGGTGGTGTCGGGCGCAGCGGTTTCGGCCGCGGCCGAGGGCGTTGGGGCGCGAAGATCCGCGGCAAAGTCGGCAATGGTGAAATCCGTTTCGTGGCCGACGCCCGTGATAACGGGTACGGCGCAGGCGCGAATGGCGCGGGCGACGGTCTCCTCGTTGAAACACCACAGATCCTCGAGCGAACCGCCGCCGCGGGCGAGGATGAGCACGTCGCAGTCGCGCCTCGCCGAGGCACGTTCCAGTGCGGCGGCGATTTGGCCGGCCGCCGCCTCGCCCTGCACCTGCGTCGGGTAAATGAGGACGCCCGCAGCCGGATAGCGGCGGCCGAGCACGTTCAGGATATCGCGCAGCGCGGCGGCGCTTGGCGATGTGACCACTCCGATACGCCGGGGGTAGCGCGGCAGGGGACGTTTCAGGGCTTGATCGAAAAGACCCTCGTCGGCGAGTTTTTTCTTCAACGCCTCGAAGGCGCGTTGCAGGGCGCCGAGTCCAGCTTCCTCCAGTTCGGAGACGATGAGCTGGAAACGGCCCTGTGCAGGGTAGATCGTGAGCCGGCCGCGCGCGAGCACCTGCCGACCGTCGGACAAGGGAAAGCTGACGCGGGCCGCATCGCGTCGGAACAGGGCGCATTGCAGCACGGCGTCGCTGTCCTTCAGGGCGAAATACATGTGACCCGAGCCCGGCTGGCGAAGATTGGAGATTTCGCCCTCGACGGCGACCGTTCCAAGGCCTTCCTCCAGCAGCCGTTTCGCGGTGCCGACCAGCGCGGAAACCGAGAAAATTGGGGGTTCGAGCGCCAATTTGTCATTCATGCAACCATTTTAGCCTGCCTGTTGCCGTAAAACACCACAAAACCCCGAAAAAAGGTCTATACTTAAACAAAGGCCCTTGAGGGGAAATATCGTGCACAGGCATGATTGCATGTTCTCCGCTGCGGTCGTACTGACGTTGACCGCGTTCGTCCAGCCGTCGGCATTCGCCTTCGCACAGTCGCAAGGCGGCTCGCAAGTCCATGTGCCGAGCTTTACCGGTGCACAACAAAAGGTCGTGAACCTAACCCCGATTACCGTGCATGATCATCGTCTGCCATTCCCGATTCGACTGCAACTGTACAAGAAGGCGCTAACACGCCCGTGGTCGAGTAGTTGGAACGATCGTAACAAGTTGGTTTGCCGGTGGGTAACCCCGGTAGGTACGCATCTCCAACGCCTGCGCTGCGAGACGAACCGAATGCATCGGCAGGCGATACGCACACTCCGCACGGCATGGGTGACTGCCTTATCTGTACAGTCACATACATTCGGAGACAACTCAGAAATATTGAGCATGATTCCCGTGGAAAACGCCAATGCTACGATCAAGAAGCCAATACCGCGGGGCGCGATGGCACCGCTGTTGAAAAAACTTCCGCCAGCGAATGCGAGCTATACGCTCCGGGTAACCGGTGACAACGGGAAGCCGTTGATTGATTATGTCATCGAGGGTGGCAATCTGGTACACATTCGTGAGTATGTCTACAAGAAAAAAGGTGGCTCAAGTGGGCACTGAAGTGCAAGCGTTTCGCCAGGAGGCATGTGGTGCGATTTTGTCTGCCGATTGGTGTCGAGACCGCGAAGACTGGCTTGTCGCAGGCAATGCGGCTGCTCATGTACACAGATTCCGGCTAATCCGAACAACAGAAAGTCACAAAAAAGCTGGGCAAGTACTGTATTCCTCCTTAAGAGTATCCCGGAGGGTCGTCATGTTTGAGTCAACACTGGTCGAGTGTTTATTCCGTCATTTCGGGGCCTCTGCAGGGAGAACCCAGAATCTGGCGGGGCGACAACCATGTGTTAACCAAGCGCCGTTGCCGGAATTCAAACACGATTACTTGCGACATGCATCGTTCGCCCCTCGGGCCCTGCGCTTCGCGTATGTTCGCTTCGGCCTTCGGTCCCCGCGGTTCGGATCGCCGCCGCGTGGTATCCGGAGTACCGACGTGTTACCTTTTCAGCGTTGCCTCAAGTTACGTTTAACGCTTCCTCTGGTCATCGGGCTGGCGTTGGTGGCGGCCACCGCGCCTCGAGCGCTGGCTTTTCCGCGGTCCGGCCAGCAAGGCGGCGGGCCGCCCGTCGCGGCGACATCGCAAAAGGCCGTGAATCTGAGCCCGATCGTCGTGCACGGGCACAAGCTGCCGCTGCCCATCGTGTTGCAAACAATCAAGACGGGGCTCAAGTTGCCATGGACAGGAGATATGAGCGACACTCGCATTCGCTGCCGTTGGCGGACCCAGACGGCGAGCCACTTCAAGGTCTTGTGGTGTGAAAGCAATCGTCATCATATTATGCGCGTGCAAAAGCTGCATACGGCACTGATAGCTGGCCACATTATTCCCATGATGAACTCTGTCTTGGTTGGTTTTCATCATGTCAATCGGGGGGTGCTGGAAGCCTTGCTGAACAAGTTGCCGTCGGCGGGCTCCAGCTATACTCTTCGGATACCTGCCTCCGAAGGCAAGCCGGAGATAGATTACATCGTCAAGAATGGCGAGCTGGTAAAAATTCTCGAGTCCCCGCACAAGACGAAGCAATCCTCTCACTGACCTCGATCCGTCTTTTGGACCGGCGGCCAAATCCCTACAAATGGGGCGGGATGCTTGCGCTCACGTAAAATAAGAGGAAGTTCTTCCTGACGGAGCGATGATGGCAAGCAGGGCCGAGGATATCGTCGAGCCTTTTCCGGCGTTCGTGTTTGCGGGCAGGACACCTGCGCCCGAGGGGTTGCGAGCGGCGATCAACGGCGAGTTCCTGGCCGACGAAACGGCGACGATCGAGCGCCTGATCGCCGCGGCCCGGCTCGGCGAGAAGGCGGCGGAGCGGGTGCACATGCGCGCGCGCGGGCTGGTGGAGGCGGTGCGCGCCCGGGTCGGCGAGCAGAGTGGCGTCGAGGTTTTCCTGCACCGCTACGATCTCTCCTCCGAAGAGGGCGTCGTGCTGATGTGCCTGGCCGAGGCCCTGATTCGCATCCCGGACGCCGAAACCGCCGACAAACTCATCCGCGACAAGCTCGCGCGTGGCGACTGGTCGGAAAAACTCGACGAGGGCCCCAATTCGCTGTTCGTGAATGCTTCGACCTGGGGGCTGATGCTCACCGGCCGGCTGATCGGCCTGAGCGACGAGGCGGAACGCAATCCGGCGCGATTTTTCGCGCGCCTCGTGCAGCGGCTTGGCGAACCCGTCGTGCGCGCGGCGCTGCGCCAAGCGATGCGCATCCTCGGGCGCCAGTTCGTGATGGGCCGCACGATCAAGGAGGGGCTTTCTCGGGCCGGCGACCGGGAGAACCGGCGCTACCGCTACAGCTTCGACATGCTCGGCGAGGCGGCGCTGACCGAGGTCGATGCCGCGGCCTATCAACGCGCCTACGGCGATGCCATTACCGCCATTGGCGAGGCGAATTGCGCCGACGACATCTTCGATGCCCACGGCATTTCGGTCAAGCTCTCGGCGCTGTATCCGCGCTATGAGGCGGCGCGTCGCGATGATGCACTCGCGGCGCTCGTGCCGCGGCTCAAGTCGCTCGCCGAGACGGCGAAGCGCGCCGGAATCGGCCTCACCGTGGATGCCGAGGAGGCGGCGCGTCTCGATCTGTCGCTCGACGTCATCGAGGCCGTTTATCGCGACCCTGCACTCGACGGTTACGAGGGTTTCGGGCTCGCCGTGCAGGCCTACCAGAAACGTGCACCGGTGGTCGTGGATTGGCTCGCGGCGTTGGCCGGCGAGGTCGGGCGGCGCATTCCCGTGCGCCTGGTCAAGGGCGCCTACTGGGACACGGAGGTCAAGTACGCACAGATCACGGGGCTTGCCGATTACCCTGTGTTTACACGCAAGGTCAACACGGACGTTTGCTATATCGCCTGCGCGAAGCGGATGCTGGCCGCGGGCGAGGCGCTCTATCCGCAATTCGCCTCGCACAATGCCTGGACGATTTCCGCCATCGTGGAACTTGCGGGCGGGCGCGGGGACTACGAGTTTCAGCGTCTGCATGGCATGGGCGAGGCGCTTTACGAAGCGGTACTCGCCGACGCAGGGGAGGGCAGGCACTGCCGTGTCTATGCACCGGTCGGCGCGCACCGGGAGTTGCTTCCCTACCTGGTGCGGCGGCTGCTGGAGAACGGTGCTAATACCTCGTTTGTGCATCGGATCAGCGATTCGCGCACGCCCGTCGAAAGGATCGTTTCCGATCCCGTTGCGAGGGCGGCATCCAATGCGTCCAAGCGCCATCCGAATATTCCCTTGCCGCGCGACCTCTACGCGCCGGCACGCGCCAACTCGCGCGGCATCAACACGGCCGATTTCACGGAAATGGGAGAGCTCGCCGCGGCGATGCAAAAGGCGCTCGATGCGCCGTGGCGCGCCGCCCCCATTGTCGGCGGCAAGGAGCGCGCGGGCAGGGTGCGCCCCGTGCTCGATCCCGCCGACAATCGCCGCGTCGTGGGGGAGGTTGCCGAGGCCGATGCAAAGCTGGTCGGCGAGGCCATCGGTCTCGCCGCGGCGGCACAGCCGCGTTGGGACGCGACGCCCGCCGCGGAACGTGCCGCGGTCATCGAGCGTGCGGCGGATGCACTTGAAGCGCGGATGCCCGAGTTCATGGCGCTGTGCGTGCGCGAGGCCGGAAAGTCCATTCCCGACTCGATTGCCGAGGTGCGCGAGGCGGTGGACCACCTGCGCTATAACGCGCTCCAGTGCCGGCACCAGTTCACCGAACCGCTCAAGATGCCCGGCCCGACCGGAGAGAGCAATGAACTGGAGCTACATGGCCGCGGCGTATTCGTGTGCATCAGTCCGTGGAATTTTCCGGTCGCGATTCTTCTGGCCCAAGTAAGCGGTGCGCTCGCGGCCGGCAACGCCGTGATCGCGAAACCCGCCGAGCAGACCTCGCTGATCGGCCACCGCGCCGTGAAGCTGTTGCACGAGGCCGGAGTGCCCGGGAACGTGTTGCATCTTTTGCCCGGCAACGGGCCCGCGGTCGGTGCACCCGCCGTTGCCGATCCGCGGATCGCCGGCGTCGCCTTTACCGGCTCGACCGAAACGGCGCGCGGCATCAACCGGGCGCTCGCCGAACGCGAGGGACCGCTTGCCACGCTGATTGCCGAAACCGGCGGCCAGAACGCGATGATCGTGGATTCCTCGGCGTTGCCAGAACAGGTCGTGCTCGACGTCGCGCAATCGGCCTTCGGCAGCGCCGGCCAGCGTTGCTCGGCGCTGCGCGTGCTCTGCGTGCAGGAGGAAATAGCCGCGCGCGTAATCGAGATCCTTGCCGGTTACATGGAAACGCTCACGGTTGGCGACCCGGGCCTGCTCGCGACCGACGTGGGCCCGGTCATCGATCACGACGCGCGCAAGATGCTCGAAGCGCACGCGAAAAAGATTTCCCGTTGCGGCAGGGTGATTGCGCAGGTGCCCCTGCCTGCGGCCTGCGGCGTGGGGAGTTTCATTGCACCGCTCGCGGTCGAGATCGCCGGCATCGAAGTCCTGGAACGCGAAGTCTTCGGCCCCATCCTGCATGTCGTGCGCTACCGCGCGCGCGATCTTGCGAAGGTCGTCAAGGCCGTGAATGCCACGGGCTACGGGCTCACCTTCGGCGTGCACAGCCGCATCGAAGGCGAGGCGCGCCGGCTCGCCGAAGCCGTGGGCGCCGGCAACTGCTACATCAACCGCAACATGGTGGGCGCCGTCGTCGGCGTGCAGCCTTTCGGCGGCTGTGGTCTGTCCGGTACCGGTCCCAAGGCGGGCGGCCCGCGTTACCTTGCGCGCTTCGCAACCGAGAAGACCGTGACCGTCAACACGGCGGCCGTTGGCGGCAACGCGAGCCTGCTCGCGATGGAAGACTGAACGCCCAGTGCCAGGAAACGGGTAGGTCTGCATAGGGCAAGCCGTTGCGAGCATGCAGCGGACAATGCCGGCAACGCTTGGCGGGCTTGTGCCGATCTACGCATTCGAAAGTACATCATGCGAACCTCCGATTTTGATTATGAATTGCCCCGCGAGCTGATTGCGCAACGCCCGCCCACCGAACGCTCGGCCGGTCGCCTGCTCGAGCTTGGGGAAAGCGGTGAAACCGTCGACAGGAAAATGCGCGATCTGCCCGGCCTGTTGCGGCCCGGTGATTTGCTGGTATTCAACGATACCCGGGTGATCCCGGCGCGCCTGTTCGCGACGAAACCGACCGGCGGGCGCGTGGAGTTGCTGGTCGAACGTTTGCTGGACGAAAGCCATGCGCTCGTCCATGCACGTTCCTCCAAACCGATTCGGACGGGGGCGGGGCTGGCCGTCGCGGGCGGCGGGCGGCTGATTGCGGGTGAACGAGAGGGCAGCCTGCTGCGCGTTGCGTGTTCCGGCGAGCCGTTGCTTGGCCTGCTCGCGCGCGCGGGCCATGTGCCGCTTCCGCCCTACATTCGGCGCGCGGACGAGACGGTGGATCGCGAACGCTATCAGAGCGTGTTTGCGCGTGTGCCGGGAGCCGTCGCCGCGCCGACGGCAAGCCTGCACTTCGACGATGCACTGCTTGCCGCGCTGGCGGCACGCGGGGTCGCGACCCCGCGAATTACCCAGCACGTCGGTGCCGGCACTTTTCAGCCGGTGCGCGGCGAGGATCCGATGGCGCATCGTCTCCATCGGGAATGGGCCGAGGTCGGCGCGCGGGCCGTGGCGGCGGTCGCCGATGCGCGGGCGAGCGGAGGGCGCGTTGTCGCCGTCGGCACGACGGTTGTGCGCAGCCTCGAGACGGCCGCGGCGGGGGCCGCGCTACGGCCCTTCCGGGGCGAGACGGGGCTCTACATCTTGCCGGGATTCCGTTTCCGGGTCGTGGATGCGCTCGTGACCAATTTTCATCTCCCCCGCTCGACGCTGTTGATGCTCGTCAGCGCCGCCGCGGGACGCGAGCGGGTCCTCGCCGCCTATCGCCACGCGGTGGCCGCGCGTTACCGTTTCTACAGCTATGGCGATGCGATGTTCCTGCCTGTGTCGGCCGAGGCGCGGGCCTGATGCGTTTCGAGTGCCTGGCGACGGATGGCGCGGCGCGGCGCGGGCGGCTCGAATTCGCTCGCGGCACGGTCGAGACGCCGGCCTTCATGCCGGTCGGGACGCTGGGAACGGTCAAGGGCATGACGCCGGAGGAGTTGCGCGAGGTCGGCACCGAGATCCTGCTTGGCAACACCTTTCATTTGATGCTTCGCCCCGGTGCGGAACTGCTGCGCGCCGCGGGTGGACTGCATGGTTTCATGCACTGGGACGGGCCGATCCTGACCGATTCGGGCGGCTTCCAGATCTGGAGCCTCGCGGCGTTGCGCAGGCTCGACGAGGCCGGCGTGACCTTTCGCTCGCCGGTGGACGGCGCGGAAGTCTTTCTCGGCCCCGAGGAATCCATCGCCATTCAGCACGCGCTGGGAAGCGACGTCGTGATGGTGCTTGACGAGTGCACGCCGTACCCGGCGACCGAAGTGGAGGCGGCCGCCTCCATGCGCCTGTCGCTCGCCTGGGCGAAGCGTTCGCGGGCGACGCATGAAGGGAGTGAGGCGGCGTTGTTCGGCATCGTCCAGGGCGGGATGTATCCGGCGTTGCGCGCGGAAAGCCTGGCCGGCCTGCAAGCGGTGGGCTTCGACGGCTATGCCGTAGGTGGGCTTGCCGTCGGCGAACCTGCCGCTGAGCGCGTGCGCATCCTCGATGCGCTCGAGCCGCTCATGCCGGCGGACAAGCCACGTTACCTCATGGGCGTCGGCCGGCCCGGGGACATCGTCGAAGCGGTCTCCCGCGGGATGGATCTGTTCGATTGTGTGCTGCCGACCCGCAACGGCCGCAACGGGCAGCTTTTCACCCGCACCGGTGTCGTCCGGCTCAAGAACGCGCGCTACCGCGGCGATTTGGGCCCGCCGGATCCCGCCTGCGATTGTTATGTTTGCCGCCATTACAGCCTGGCCTATCTGCGCCACCTGCATGCCACGAACGAAATCCTGGGCGCGCGGCTTGCAAGCTGGCACAATCTGCATTACTATCACAAGTTGATGGCCGGCCTGCGGGCCGCCATCGAAGCGGGCGAGTTGCCGCGCTTTCGACGCGAGTTTTATGCGCAGAGGGCGGAAAATCCCGGCTAACCGGGGTTTCGGCATCGCCGCCGATCAGCGGGATTTTTTCATGAGGCGCCGCGTATTATGTGGCATAATAGCGCGCTTGACTTCATTTTCCGACCGGTCCACAAAGGCAGGCAATGCATTTTTTGATACCCGACGCTTGGGCGGCGGCATCCAAGGGCGCGTCTCACGGCGGCAATTACATGTTCCTGATCATCATCGTGGTGATCGGCGTCCTGTTCTACTTCATGCTGATCCGTCCCCAGCAGAAACGTCAGAAGCAACACAGGCAGATGGTCTCCGAGCTTTCCGCCGGCGACGAGGTGGTGACTTCCGGCGGCATGCTCGGCAAGGTCACGCAGGTGAGCGAGCAGTTCATCGAAGTGGAGATAGCGAAGGACGTGAGGATTCGCGTCCAGAAGAATGCCGTGGGAACGGTGTTGCCCAAGGGTACGGTCAAACACGGTTGACGGGATGTCGGGAGTTACAGGCTCTTTTGGCTGCTTGAGCGCGGGTGATCCGGCGATGCCGACTCGCCGCCGATGGCTGGTGTTGAAAACGGGCGGATGACGGGAAAGCCATGAACCATTACCCCTTGTGGAAAAACCTGTTGGTGGTTGTGGTCGTGGTGCTCGGCTTCATTTTCGCGATGCCGAACCTCTTCGGCGACTCCCCCGCCGTGCAGATTACCCAGATCGGATCCACCCAGTTTCCACCCGGCGCCCTGCAAAAGGCCGAAGCGGCACTCGTCGCGGCGCATATCTCGTATTCGAGCGCCACGGCCAAGCTCGGCAAGGCCATCATCATCTTTCCCGATTCGTCCACCCAGTTGAAGGCGCGGCCGGTCATCACGAAGGCGCTGGGCGACAATTTTTCGGTGGCGCTCAATCTGGTGCCGAACACGCCGGAGTGGATGCAGGCAGTCGGCCTCAAACCGATGGCCAAGGGCCTCGACCTCGTGGGTGGCATTTACTTCCGGCTCAAGGTCGATCTCCAGGCGGCCGTCAAACAAAAGTTAAACAATCAGTTGCGCAGCATACAAACGGCGCTGCGCCAGGCCAACGTTCGTTATTCGGATGCGACGCTCGACCAGCATACGCTGAAGTTTTCCTTCGACAGCGGTGCGGCGGTCGACCAGGCGAAGGCGGTCATTCGCAAGAACAACCCCAACGTTACCTTCACGAGTTACACGGTGCAGGGTACGACGGTGCTGAACGTGACGCCTTCTCCGGCGGATATTCAGCAGGTCAAGAATCTCGCGGTGACCGAAAACGTTTCGGCGCTGCGCCGCCGGGTGAACCAGCTCGGCGTGGCCGAGCCCATCGTGCAGCAGCAGGGCGGGAATTCCATCATTGTCGAGTTGCCCGGCATGCGCAATGCCGCCCGCGCCAAGGAGCGCCTGGGCGATACCGCAACGGTGCAGTTCCGTCTTGTCTACCAAGGCACGACGACGGCGGCCGAGGCCCAGCGCACGGGACAGGTGCCGCTTGACGCGCAACTCTTCCCGAACGATACGCCTCAGGGCGGCGGGGCGCCGATCCTTCTCAATCGGGCGATTGTCGCCTCCGGCCCCGAAATCACCGATGCAACCTCGGGCTTCGACCAGCAGAGCGCGAGCCCGGCCGTGAACGTTTCGCTCAATTCCGCCGGCGCCTCGCGCATGGGCAATGTGACGCGCCACAATCTCGGCAAACCGATGGCGGTGCTCTATATCCAGAACCGCACCGTCACCAAACAGGTGGACGGCAAGCCGGTCCAGACGACCAAACAGATCAAGAAGGTCATCAACGTCGCCACCATTCGTGGCGTTTTCTCCAACCGCTTCCAGATCACCGGGCTTACCCGGCAGGAGGCGAAGAGCCTCGCGCTGACTTTGCGCACTCCGCTTGCCGCACCCGTGACCATTGTCCAGCAGCAGACGATCGGCCCGAGCCTCGGCAAGGAGAACATCCGCCACGGCCTCGCCGCCGTCGTGATCGGCTTCATTCTGGTCGTGCTCGGCATGGCAATTTACTACAAGATCTTCGGCCTGATCGCCGACGTCGCGATCGTCATGAACCTGATCCTGATCGTGGCGCTGCTTTCGATATTTCAGGCAACGCTTACGCTGCCCGGCATCGCCGGCATCGTGCTCACCGTCGGCATGGCGGTGGATGCGAACGTGCTCATCAACGAGCGCATCCGCGAGGAGCTGCGCGTGGGCTCCTCGCCGCAGGCGGCCATCCAGGCGGGCTATGAACACGCGATGACGGCTATCGTCGACGCCAACATCACCACGCTGATTGCGGGTCTCGTGTTGTTTACGGTCGGCTCGGGGCCGATCAAGGGCTTTGCGGTCACGCTCTCGCTCGGTATCGTGACTTCCATGTTCACCGCCATCATGGGCACGCGCGCCATCGTGAACGGCGTGTTCGGCGGGCGCCGCCTGCGCCGCCTGCCGGTCTGAGGTTCGAGTCATGGAGCTTTTCCACCGCGCGACGCACATCGACTTCATGAAGGGGCGCAGGATCGCCATCGGCGCCTCGCTTACCATCATCGTGCTCGCCATTGTTTCCTTCGGCGTGCGCGGGCTCAATCTCGGACTCGACTTCACCGGCGGCGTGGTGGTCGAGGTCACCTACCCCCAGGCAGTGCAGCCCGCAACCGTGCGCCAGGTACTCGACGCCGCCGGGTTCCGCAATCATTCCGTGCAGAACTTCGGATCGCCCGAAGACATCATGGTGCGTCTGCCGCCCCGCGAAGGCCACGCTTCGAAGGCCGAGGGCGAGGCGGTCGTCAAGGCCCTGCAGGCGGCCAACCCGAAGGTCGTCGAAAAGCAGGTCAACACGATCGGACCGCAGGTCGGGAGTTCGCTCAGAACCCAGGGCCTTCTCGCCCTGATAGTCACGCTGATCCTGATCTTTGTCTACCTCGTGATACGTTACGAGTGGCGGCTTGCCCTGGGGGCGATCTTCGCCACCCTGCACGACGTGATTTTTCTCGTAGGCATTTTCTCCTTCGTCGGATGGGAGTTCGATCTGACGGTGCTTGCTGCGGTACTCGCGGTGCTCGGCTATTCGGTGAACGACACCGTGGTTGTCTTCGACCGGATCCGCGAAGACTTCAAGCGCATGCGCCGCGGTGACGCGAAGGAGATCATCAACACCGCCATCAACCAGACCCTGTCGCGTACCATCATGACCTCGAGCATGACGATGCTCGTCGTTATCGCCCTGCTTGTCGTGGGCGGAGCCCCCCTGCGTGGTTTCTCCATCGCGCTCGCGATCGGCATTGTGGTCGGCACCTACTCCTCGATTTTCATCGCCAGTGCGTCCGCCTACATGTTTGGCGTGCGCCGGGAGCATTTTGCCGCCAAGAAAAAGGTCGGCGCCGAAGCCGAAGGCCCGCCGTAAATTTCGGTATTACGGGAGCTCGGAATCCGGAATTGTCCGATCGGCGATTTCTCGCCGCGATTCTCTCTGTGACGACGCGGTTGTGCCGTTACGCGGTGCGCTTTGCACTTTGCGGAAGATGCGGTGCGAGGGTGCGGGCGAGGGCGGCGTAAATGCGGGGATTGCCGGCGAGGACATCGCCACCGGCGACGGGCCAGCCGGGCGTGCCCGAAAGATTTCCGAACTCGCCGCCCGCCTCCTCGATCAGGAGACAACCGGCGGCGATATCCCAGGGCTTGAGCGCGAGCTCGAAAAAACCGTCCTGGCGCCCGGCGGCAACCCAGGCGAGGTCGAGAGCCGCCGATCCCGCGCGGCGCACTCCACCGGATGCCTCGATCACGGCGCGGAGCATCGCGAGATAGGCGTCGAGGTCATTGAAATCGCGG
>CAZKOE010000014.1:22840-24540 GCA_964554305.1 uncultured Gammaproteobacteria bacterium | reverse complement strand
AGAACGATTTGCCGCTCAGGGTGTTCTCCATTCGCGAGGCGGGCGCCTTCGTGCGTATCCTGAAGGGCGAAGACATCGGCACCCTGGTGACCAACGGAGGCGAGGATGAATGAAGTGACGAGCCGGCTCGATTCATGTCCCGGAGTTTCGCGATGAATGCGCGCGAAATTCACGACGATGCCAATCGCCGGATGGGCAAAAGCCTGGTGGCCCTGCAGGAGGCTTTTTCGAAAATCCGTACCGGCCGGGCGCACACGAGCCTGCTCGATCATCTGCGGGTCGAGTATTACGGCAGCGAAGTTCCATTGGCTCAAGTCGCCAATATCGCCGTCGTGGACGCGCATACGCTTTCGATTACGCCCTGGGAAAAGACACTGGTGCCGGTGATCGAGAAGGCGGTCATGACCGCCGACATGGGGCTCAACCCGGCGACGGCGGGGAGTGTCATCCGCGTGCCGCTGCCGCCGCTGACCGAAGAGCGCCGCCGCGAACTGGTGCGCGTGGTGCGCCAGGAGGCAGAAACCGCGCGGGTCGCCATGCGCAACGTCCGCCGCGATGCGCTGGCCTCCTTCAAGAGCTTGGTCAAGGACAAGGAGATCGGCGAGGACGAAGAACATCGCGCGGCCGAAGCCATGCAGAAGCTCACCGATCGGCACGTGGCCGAGGTCGAGGAACTTCTGCAGGCCAAGGAAGCCGAACTGATGGAAGTCTAAGGGCCTATCCGTGAATAATACGCATCCGCGACGGAGGCCATTTTTGTGCCGCGCAAGAAAGGGGCGGCGAAGTGGACCTGTCGTCCGCGAGTCGCGCCTGACGCTGCGCCGCGCAAAAACGGCCTCGTCCCTTCGGGTGGCGCCCCATCTCCCGCCATGCGGCGTTGCTCACTCCTCGTTTGGACGACCAAACTTGGTCGCTCGCGCCTTGCCTGGCAAGAAATGGGGCAGCCACGCGGCTGCGTATTATCCGCGGGTAGGTTCTAGGCCCACCATGAATAAACTTGAAGAAACCGGCCCGGGCTGCCTCTGCTTTTCAATTGCGACGGGGTGACAGTGGCGGCTCCGAATCATTACGCCGTGGCCTCGCGAGCCCAAGGCTCGCTCAAGCGGCGCTTGGGGGCGGTGGCCGTGCTGCTGCCGGCCGCGATCCTGTGGGCCTTGTTCGCACCGCTCCCGGTGTACGCCGCCATCGCGGCACTGCTGGTGTTGGCCGCCGGCTGGGAATGGGCGGCTCTGGCCGGCGTTACCGAGGGCGCCGGGCGTGCCGTGTATCTGATTGCCGCCCTGGTCCTGATGGGCCTCGGCTGGTGGGTGCATGGCGATCCGAGACTCGCCCAGAGTCTGCTGATCGCCTTCACCCTGTTCTGGGTCTTGACGGCGGTGGATCTGGGTTTCCCGCCTCCCGCCGGCGTCTCGTTGGCTATGGCGTACCTGATTCAGGGCCTGATCGTGATCGTGCCGGCCTGGTTCGCCCTTTTGGTTCTGCGTGCCGAGCCGGCCGGTGCGCGCTTGGTGATTGCACTGCTGGCCATCGTCTGGGCCGCCGATGCCGCCGCCTATTTCACTGGACGCGCCTGGGGCCGCCACCGCCTGGCTCCGCGCATCTCGCCCGGCAAGACCTGGGAGGGGCTTGTCGGCGGTATTGCCGGCGGTGGGGGGGGGCCGGCGGGGGGAGCAACCGGGGGTGGGGGGGCTCGAAAAGCG
>CAZKOE010000014.1:6518-22830 GCA_964554305.1 uncultured Gammaproteobacteria bacterium | reverse complement strand
CTACGCGCTGGTGCCCCTGGCCGTTGGCGCCACGTTGTTTTCCGTGGTCGGCGATCTTGTCGAAAGCCGACTCAAGCGCATCGCGGATGTGAAGGACAGCGGCCGGCTGATTCCCGGCCACGGTGGATTGCTCGACCGCGTTGACAGTCTGTGCGCGGCGGCGCCGGCCTTCGTGCTGGGCTTCCAGTTATGGGCAGCGCGATGAAGAACATTGTCGTGCTCGGCGCGAGCGGAAGCATTGGCCGCAATACGGCGGATGTCATTGCGCGCAATCCGGAACGCTACCGCCTGTTCGGAGTGGCGGCCCGGCGCAACGTGGAGGCAGTGGTCGAACAATGCCGTGTTCATCGGCCGGCTTTCGCGGCGCTCTCCGATCCGCAGGCCGCCGCGAAACTTGCCGCGAAACTCGGGGCCGAGGGTCTCGCGACCGAAGTTTTGGCCGGGCCCGGGGCGCTTGCCGACCTGGCCGCGCATCCCGAGGCCGATTCCGTGATGGCGGCCATTGTGGGCGCCGCCGGGCTTGCGCCGACGCTGGCCGCCGCCCGGGCCGGAAAACGGGTGCTGCTCGCGAACAAGGAGGCGCTGGTCATGACCGGCCCGCTGTTCCTTGGCGAACTTGCCCGCGCAGGCGGGGAGTTGATCCCCATTGACAGCGAGCACAATGCCCTGTTTCAGGGCATGCCCGGCGGCTACCGGGCCGGCTCGCGCCCGGCGGGGGTCACGCGGCTATGGCTCACCTGCTCGGGCGGCCCCTTTCGTGGCCGCACCGCGGCGGAACTTCGCGGCGTCGCGCCGGACGAAGCTTGCGCGCATCCGCGTTGGAAAATGGGGCGCAAGATTTCGGTGGACTCGGCTACGCTGATGAACAAGGGCCTGGAAGTGATCGAGGCGAGTTACCTCTTCGGCATGCAAAATAGTGAGATCCGGGTCGTCGTGCACCCGCAGAGCATGGTGCACAGCCTCGTGGAATACCGGGACGGCTCCTTTCTTGCTCAACTGGGGCAGGCCGACATGCGTACACCCATCGCCTGCGGGCTCGCCTGGCCGGAGCGGGTGGCATCGGGCGCCGCGCCACTCGATCTCACGGAATTGGGCAATCTCGAATTCGAGGCGCCCGATGCGGCGACTTTCCCCGCCTTGCGGCTGGCGCGCGAGGCGCTGATTGCCGGGGAAACGGCGCCGGCCGTCCTCAATGCCGCGAACGAAGTCGCGGTGGCGGCCTTCCTCGATGGCGCGCTCGATTTTGCCGCCATCCCCGGCGTGATCGAGCGCACGCTGGTGGCTACGCCAACGCCGCCGGCACGCGATCTCGATACCGTGCTCGCCGTGGACGACGAGGCCCGCCGCCGCGCCCGGGAAGCGCTCGCCGTACACACGGAGGCCGTATCGTGACGGCGTTGATTGCACTCGTCGCCTTTCTCGTCGCCATTGCGATTCTCGTGACCTTTCACGAGTTCGGCCATTTCATCGTGGCCCGGCTCCTGGGCGTCAAGGTGCTGCGCTTTTCCGTCGGATTTGGCAGGGTCTTGTGGCGTTGGCAACGCGGGGAGGGTACCGAGTACGCCATCTCGGCACTGCCCTTTGGCGGCTACGTGAAGATGCTCGACGAGCGCGAGGGGGGGGTTCCCGAATACGAGCGCCATCGGGCCTTCAACCGCCAGCCGCTGTGGCGGCGGGCCGCAATCCTCTTCGCCGGCCCGGCCTTCAATATTCTTCTGGCCGTGATCATCTACTGGATCGTGTTCATGGTCGGCATTCCGGGGATCAAACCGGTGCTCGGCCCGGTTGCGCCGAATTCGCCGGCGGCCGCGGTGGGTGTTACCGAACACGCGACGATCCTGGCCGTCGACGGCAAGCCGGCGCCGACCTGGCAGGCGGCCCGCCTCGCCATGCTTGACAGCATCACGCTCGGCAAGCCGCTCATGCTCGAGATCAGGCAACCCGACGGCGCCATTGCGACGCGAGAACTGCGCTACGACGACATCAAGGCGCTGACCGCCCCGGGTGGCCTCCTGCCCGGCCTGGGACTTTCGGTGTGGCTGCCCCCCGTGGCGCCGGTGTTGGGAAAAATCGAACCAGGCAGCGCGGCGGCGCGCGCGGGCTTGCAGTCGGGCGACCGGATTTTGACGGTAAACGGTCAGGCGGTGACTCGTTGGCAGGCGCTGGTCAAGCAGATTCAGGCCGCGCCCGGCAGGCGCTTGATGTTGCAGATACAGCGCGATGGTGAACAACTCGACGTTCCGGTGGTGCCCGCGGGACGCGAGGCGAACGGCAAGCGCATCGGGCACATCGGCGCCGCCGTGCGCCTTCCCGAGGGTTATGACAAGGCGCTGAACGCGCTGCGGGCCGAGTACCGCCTGGCCCCGATCCCTGCGCTCGTCGCGGGGGTCGGGCGCACCGGCGAGGTGACGGCGATGACCGGGGCGTTGATTTATCGCATGGCGAGTGGCGGGGCCTCGCTGTCTAACCTGAGCGGCCCGATCGGGATCGCGCAGGCAGCGGGTTCGCTGGCGGAGGCCGGCATTGTGCCTTATCTGCTTTTCCTGGCTCTCATCAGCATCAGCCTCGGCATTTTGAATCTGCTCCCCATCCCGATTCTGGACGGCGGTCAGCTTCTGTACCTCGGGATCGAGGCCGTGCGCCGGCGCCCGCTGTCCGAGGCGGCCGAGGCCATTGGTCAACGCGTCGGTTTGAGTCTGCTCGTTATCCTGATAGGCTTTGCCGTCTTCAACGATCTCGCCCGCATCCTGCAGTCATGATCCGCCCGCCCCAGGAGATTTGGTTTTGTCCCTACGCCGATTAGCCGCTATCCTCTTGTGCATGAGCCTGCTCGCCGCCTTGGGGGTGCCGGCGGCGCGCGCAGCCGCGCCGGAGCCCTTCACGGTGGAGCATATCCAGGTGATCGGCCTGCAGCGCATCAGCAAGGACACGGTGCTCACCTACATGCCGGGCATTGCGGTCGGCCAGACCGTGGGCCCCGCGGACATCGCCAAGGCCATCCGCAGTCTTTACGGCACCGGTTTTTTCAGCGACGTCCAGTTCCGGCGCTCGGGGTCGACGCTCATCATCGTCGTGAAGGAGCGGCCTACCATAGCGCGCGTGAATCTGGTCGGCAACAAGGCGATTGAGACCGATGCCTTGAAGAAGGGTCTGGAACAGGCCGGGCTCACTCAGGGGCGGTTCTTCGATCGGGCTTCGCTGCAGGCGATCGTGGGTTCGCTGACTCAGACCTATTTCAGTCACGGGCGCTACGCGGTCCAGATCGAGCCCGCCGTCAAGCCTCTCAGGAACAACCGCGTGATGATCACGCTCAACATCAAGGAAGGGAGTCCTGCCGAGGTGCTCTCGATCAATTTTACCGGCAATCACGATTTCAGCAGAGGCACCCTGCGCGACCAATTCAAACTCGATACCCCCAATTGGCTGTCATGGCTGACCCACAAGGATCGTTACTCGGAGGAAAAGCTCAAGGGCAGCCTTCAGGCTCTGCGTTCCTTTTACGAAAACCGCGGTTACGCGGATTTCCGCATCAATTCCGCCCAGGTGCAGTTGTCTCCGGCCCACTCGGGCATTTATATCAACGTCAATCTGCACGAGGGGGGCAAGTACAAGATTGGCGAAGTCAGATTGCTCGGGAAATTCCCGATCCCGGAGAAGGTTCTCGAGCGGGGGATTTTCATCAAGACCGGGAAGACCTTCTCGCTGAAGCTCGCCAATGCCCAGGCCCAGTATCTGACCAACATACTTGGCGCCTACGGTTATGGTTTCGCGAAGGTGAATCCGCTCCCGAAGCCCGACCCCAAGACCCACAAGGTCGCCCTGATTTTTTACATTGAACCGGGGCCGCGCGTGTATGTTCGCCACATTCATTTTCACGGTGCGCCGGGCACGGACGACGCGGTATTCCGGCGTAA
The DNA here is from genome assembly GCA_964554305.1 of uncultured Gammaproteobacteria bacterium. Lineage (GTDB taxonomy): Bacteria > Pseudomonadota > Gammaproteobacteria > JAKDMP01 > JAKDMP01 > JAKDMP01. The sequence continues at coordinate 18,916 of CAZKOE010000014.1, read as the reverse complement.
CATGCGCCAGGCCGAGGGTAGTTGGCTCAACAACGTCAGCGTCAAGCGTTCGCGAACTCTCCTGCAGCGTCTGCCCTTCGTCAAGACGGCGGATATCAAGCCGAACAAGGTACCGGGCACGCCGGACAAGGTGGATCTTGACGTTAACCTTACGACCCGGCGTTCCGGAACGGCGCTGGTGGAACTCGGCTACTCGGGCTACTACGGCCTGGGATTGACCGGCAAGATCGCGTTGTCGAATTTTCTCGGGAAAGGCAAGATCGTGCATTTGACGGCGAGCAAGAACCGGGTGTACGAAAATGCCTCAATTACCTATACGGATCCTTACGCAACGGTCAATGGCGTCAGACGTACGGTCGGCGTTTTCTACCGCCAGGGAACCCAGCTCAATGTGAACACCTCGCAATTCCTGCAGCGCAACTACGGCGCCTCGCTGAGGTACGGCTTTCCCTTGTCCGATTTCGACAGCTACAGCTTGGGAGTCGCCTATCATCACGGAAGCCTCTCGCCTTATTGTCAGTCATCCACGCAGTTCAAGGATTTTGTGAGTAATCCGGATAATGGTTCAGTGACTGTTGTTCCTTCCTATTGCTCGGGTTTGGGCACCGTTCCCGTCAATGCTCCGTTGTCTACCTTGACCTATAACAATCTTCTCTTCACGGTAGGGTTCGTTCACGATACACGTAATCGTACGGTACTTCCGACTCGCGGCACTTTGCAGCGGTTGGGATTACGGGTGGCTACCCCGTTGGGTCAACAAGAATACTACAGGGCGACGTGGAGCCAATTTACCTTCGTTCCGATGGGATTCTGGGGTTTAACTTACGGCATCAACAGTTTGGTCGGCGTTGGTCACAAGTATGGGAAAACCACGACGCTTCCACCTTACGCGCACTTTTTCGCGGGGGGGCCGGATTCGGTGGCCGGCTACAAGGCCGGTACGCTTGGACCACGCGATTCCAACAACTTGCCTTATGGCGGTGAGTTTTCGACTTGGGTGCGTAACGAGCTCATTCTGCCGAATTTTCTGGGTAAACAGCATGCCAATTCCTACCGCTTGGCACTTTTTCTGGACGCAGGCAACGTTTTCGCGACACCGGGCGATTTCAACTTCGGCGACATTCGGGCGTCCTACGGCATCGGTATCACTTGGCTAACGCCGCTCGGTGCCCTGGGTTTCAGCTACGCCGTACCGTTGCGGTCCCAACCCGGGGATTATCTGGAACGCTTCCAGTTCACCCTGGGCGCCTATTTCTGATGCCGCCTCGTCTTCTTCCCGCCGTGGCGGTAGTGGCGACGATGGTGTTGTTCGCTGCCCCCGCCGTGGCAGCGGGAAATGTGGCGAGCGTGGATTTCCAGCGGCTTGTCGAGGCGGCGCCACAGGCCAAGGCTTCGAGCAACATTTTGAAGCAGCAGTCGTCATCGGGCAAGCAAGCGATTGAACAACAACAGAAAAAAGTCAAGCGGCTGTACACGGATTACGCTTCCCTGGGGCCGGGAGCCAATCCTCTGGAGCGCGCGAGCGCGGCGCAGGATCTCGAGGATGCACAAAAGAAGCTGAGGCAATTGGAAAGCCAGTATGCTTCCTCGTCGAATCTTCGCGGGCATCAACTGCGCGCGAATTTTCGGGCCGTTGTCGGCCGGGACGTCGCGGCTTACGCCAAGGCGCACGGTTATACCGTGGTTGTGGACAAGAGCGTGGTATATTCCGCCTCTGCAACCGACATAACCGACGAGATACTGGCGATGCTCAAGGCGCAATACAGCAAGGTGCAGTCGTCGGCGAAGCAGGGCAAGCAGGGGCGATGAGGCGGCCCGGATTGCGGCTTGGCGACCTTGTGGGCCGTCTCGGCGGGCGTCTGAAGGGCGATCCCGCGCTCGAGGTTCGAGGAGTTGCCGCCCTCGCCACCGCGGCTCCCGGCATGCTGGCGTTTCTTGCCAACTCCCGTTACCGTTACCAGTTGGCCACGACCCGCGCGAGTTGCGTCATACTGGCCGAGGCTGATCTTCCCGATTGTCCCGTGGCTGCCATCGTGGCCGACAATCCCTATGCCTACTATGCGCGCGCCGCCGCCTTGCTGGCTCCTGCGGGGTCCGTCGTTGCCGGCGTGCATCCCGATGCGAGCGTCGCGCCGGGCGCCGCGATCGCCCCCGATGCCTGGGTTGGTGCCCGCGCGACGGTAGGAGAGGACGTGCAGGTTGGTGCGGGCGCATTCATCGGTCCCGGGTGTGTACTGGGCGAGGGGGTCACGGTCGGTGCGCGCAGCCGCCTGACGGCGAACGTGACGGTCATCGCCGCATCGCGGGTGGGCGCCGACTGCGTAATTCACCCGGGCGTGGTAATCGGGGGCGACGGTTTCGGCATTGCCTGGGACGGCGAGCGCTGGTTGAAAATCCCCCAGCTTGGCAGCGTCAGAGTCGGCGATCACGTCGAGATTGGCGCCAACACGGCCATTGACCGCGGCGCAATCGAAGACACCGTGATCGAGGACGGCGTGAAGCTCGATAATCTCATCCAGATCGGGCACAATGTGCGCATTGGCGCGCACAGCGTGATCGCGGGTTGCACCGGCGTATCCGGCAGCGCGACGATCGGCGCCCGCTGTCAGATCGGCGGGCAGGTCGGTATCGCCGGGCACATCTCGATTGCCAACGATACGGTCGTGACCGGCAAATGCGTCGTCAACCATTCCATCCACGAACCGGGCGGGCGCTATTCGGGTGCGCTGCCGATGGACGAGAGCCGGCGTTGGCAGAAGAACAGCGCCCGCTTCCGCGCACTCGATAAAATGGCAAGACGTCTCGCGCGCCTCGAACGCATGTACAAGGACAGCGGAAAATGAGCGAACCGGAAACCTTCGATATTCACCGTATTTTCAAGTTTCTCCCCCACCGTTACCCGTTTCTGCTGGTGGATCGGGTCATCGAGTGCCTGCCGAATGAACGTCTGCGCGCCATCAAGAACGTGACCATCAACGAACCCTACTTCACCGGGCATTTTCCGCAACGTCCGGTCATGCCGGGCGTGCTGATCATCGAGGCGATGGCGCAGGCGACGGGCCTGCTTGCGTTCCGTTCGGTCGGCGTGCCGCCGGAAAACATCCTTGATTACCTCGTCGGCATAGACAAGGCGAAATTCCGCCGCCCGGTCGAGCCGGGCGATCAACTGCTGATCGAGGTGTCGATCCGCCGGTCACTGAAGGGCGTGTGGTGCTTCGATGCCTCCGCCACGGTGGACGACAAGGCGGTTGCCGTGGCCGAGATCCGTTGCGCCGCCAAGGAACTGTCGACTTGATTCATCCCCGGGCGCTCGTCGATTCCGGAGCGCGGCTTGGCGCGGGTGTCACGGTGGGCCCCTTTGCCGTTGTCGGGGCGGGGGTCGAAATCGGTGCGGGCACCGAGGTCGGGGCGCATGCGGTGATCGAAGGACCGGTGACGATCGGTGAGGGTAATCATATTTATCCCGGCGTCTCGCTCGGCCTCGCGCCGCAGGACAAAAAGTATGCCGGCGAGGCTACCCGGCTCGTCATCGGCAACGCCAACACCATCCGCGAATTCTGCACCATCAATCGCGGCACCGTCCAGGATCGTGGCGAAACCGCGATCGGCTCCGACAACTGGATCATGGCCTACGTGCACATCGCCCACGACTGCGTAATCGGCAATCACACCATCCTCGCCAACAATGTCACCATGGGCGGTCATGTGCATATCGACGACTGGGCGATCCTCGGGGGGTTCACCAAGATTCACCAGTTCTGCCACCTGGGCGCGCATTGCTTCACCCAGATGGATTGCGGGATCGCGAAGGACGTGCCGCCCTATGTCATGGCGGCGGGGATGCCGGCGCGCCCCCGCGGCATCAATCGCGAAGGGCTTTCGCGGCGCGGCTTCGGGCGCGAACAGATTCGCGCGATTACCGAGGCCTACCGGCTTTTGTACCGTTCGGGGATGCTGCTTGCCGAGGCGCGGGAGGTCCTTGCCGAACGCGTCGCGAGCGAGCCGGTGCTCGCGCCTCTCGTGGAATTTCTTGGCACGAGCGAACGCAGTATCATCCGCTGATGCGAAGAGCCTGCCTCTCGCGCCGTAGGCGAAATCCGCTCCCGCCACGGTCGTGCGGCGCCCCGAGGCAGGTTCCATATTGAGAATCGGGTTCGTCGCCGCCGAAACCTCGGGCGACAAATTGGGTGCCGCGCTGATCCGTGCGCTGCGCGAGCGGGTGCCGGATCTCGAAGCGATCGGCGTCGCCGGCGAGGCCATGCGTGCCGCCGGCTGCCGGCCCCTGGCCGATGTCTCCGAACTGTCGCTCATGGGCCTCACCGAAATCCTGATCCATCTGCCCCGCCTGCTGCGCTTCAGGCGCCGCCTGGTGACGGTGTTCGCACGCGCCGGCGTGGATCTGGTGGTGGGCATAGACGCCCCGGATTTCAACCTCGGCCTCGAGCGGCGGCTGCGTGGCCTGGGTATCCGCACGGCCCATTACGTGAGCCCGTCTGTCTGGGCCTGGCGACCGGGGCGGGTTCACGGCGTCGCGCGCGCCGCCGAGGCCGTGCTCTGTCTGCTTCCCTTCGAACCGGCCTGCTATGAGGGCTTGCCTCTGCGGGCCGTGTTTACCGGCCATCCACTCGTCGACGAGCTGATGCCGTGCTCACGCGAGGCGGCCCGGGCGGCGCTGGGTATCACATCGGTGGGCCGGGTGTTGGCCGTGTTGCCGGGCTCGAGGCTCGGCGAAGTCAACCGTCTTGCGCCGCCGTTCCTGGGGGCGGCCGCCGAACTGGCCCGAACACGCTCCGATTTGCGGGTGATCGTGCCGGTGGCCCGTTCGGACTTGCGCCCGGCGATCGAGGCGCTGATCCCGCGGGGCGCCGATTTCGAACCGGTGCTCGTCGCCGGGCGTGCCGAGACGGCGATCGCGGCGAGCGATGTCGTGCTGGCCGCCTCGGGCACGGCGACGCTGGAAACGATGCTCCTGGATCGCCCGATGGTGGTGGCCTATCGCATGGCGCCTGTGACTGCTTGGCTGCTGTTGCGCGCGGGCTTGTTCCGTTCGCGCTTTTTTTCTCTGCCGAACCTGCTCGCCGGGCGGCAAGTCGTCCCGGAGCTCGCCCAGGCGAACGCGAGCGTTGCTAAAATTGCCGAGGCGGCGGAGCGGTTGCTGGACGATGCCGGGGCACGCAGCGGACAGTGCGACGAATTCGCGGCACTGCGCCGGCTGCTGGGGAGAAACGCCGCGGCCCGCGCGGCCGCGGCCGTGTTGAATCTTCTGGACTTTTCTGGCGGTACAGGGCATGAAACGGCACATCAAGCGGGCGGGGATCGCGGGCGTTGACGAGGCCGGCCGTGGTCCGCTTGCCGGTCCCGTGGCCGCTGCGGCCGTTGTTTTGCCACCTGCTCACGGGCTTGCGCTCGCCGATTCCAAGTGCCTCTCGGCGAGCCGGCGCGAACGGCTCGATCGCGAGATCCGTAGCGTGGCAGTCGGTTTCGCGGTGGCCTTCGCCAGCGCCGCCGAAATCGATACGCTGAATATCCATCGAGCGAGCCTGCTCGCCATGGCGCGCGCCCTCTTTATGCTCGATCCCCGTCCGGCGAGTGCACTGGTCGACGGGCGTTTTGTACCGACGACGGAGATTCCCTGCCGTGCCATCGTTCATGGAGATGCGCTCGAGCCGGTGATCAGCGCCGCCTCGATCCTTGCCAAGGTCGCCCGCGACGCGCTCATGTGCCAATTCGACGAACGTTACCCGGGGTACGGTTTCTCCCGCCACAAGGGTTACCCCACGGCGGCGCACCGTGCGGCGCTCGCGCTGCTCGGCCCCTGTGCCGTGCATCGCCGGAGTTTTGCACCGGTGCGCGCGGTGCTTGGGCCGTGAACGTGCCGTTCGTCCACCTGCGCCTGCATACCGAGTACTCGCTTGTCGACAGCGTGGTGCGGATCAAGCCGCTAATGGCGCGGGTGGCCGAACTCGGGATGCCGGCCGTCGCGATGACGGATGCCGGTAATCTCTTCGCACTGGTCAAGTTCTACCGTGCGGCCGAGGCGGCCGGTGTCAAGCCGATCATCGGCGTGGATCTCAATCTTGCCCTGGCGGAGGGCGAGCCGGCGGGTGTGGTGACGGCCTTCGTCTGCGGTCGTGAGGGCTATCGTGCGTTGTGCGACCTCGTCACCCGCAGCTACGCCGAAGGCCAGCGGGCGGGGCGGCCCGAGCTGCGTTCGGGCTGGCTTGGCGACGGCGTGTCGGAGTTGATCCTGCTGGCGGGCAGGGAGAGCCCGGTTGCCCGGGCCTTTGCGGCCGGTTCGCCCGCGCGGGCGCGGCAGAAATTCCGAACGCTCCGACGCCTGTTTCCCGCCGGTGTGTACCTGGAACTCACTCGAACCGGGCGACCGGGAGAGGCGGCCTGGAACGAGTCCGCGGTCGAACTGGCACTCGCCGAGCAGTGCGCCGCCGTGGCCACCAACGACGTGCGCTTTCTCGTTCCGGATGATTACGAGGCGCACGAGGCGCGGGTCGCGATTCACCAGGGCTATCGCCTCACCGATCCGAATCGCACCCGGCTCTACAGCCAGGAGCAATACCTGAAAAGCGGCGAGGAGATGGCTGAACGCTTCGCCGATCTGCCCGAAGCCTTGAGCGCGAGCGTCGCGATCGCCAAGCGTGCGAGCTTTGCGCTCGATCTCGGCCATCCCGTCTTGCCGGCGTTCCCGACCCCGGACGGGGAGTCGGCGGAAGCGTTGCTCGAACGCAGGGCCGGGGATGGACTCGCGCGGCGTCTGGCGGCTCCGGCCTTCAGGCCGGCGGTTGGCGAGGAAAAATATCGTGAACGCCTGGCGCAGGAGCTTGCCGTCATCCTCGAAACTGGTTTCGCGGGATATTTTCTGATCGTGGCCGACTTCATCGCCTGGTCGCGCACGCACGATGTGCCGGTCGGGCCCGGGCGCGGCTCTGGCGCGGGCTCGCTCGTCGCCTGGTCGCTCGGGATCACCGATCTCGACCCGCTCGCCTACAACCTCCTGTTCGAGCGTTTCCTCAATCCGGAACGGGTCTCGATGCCGGACTTCGACGTGGACTTCTGCATGGAAGGCCGCGACCGGGTCATCGACTACGTGGCCGAGCGCTACGGGCGCGACCGCGTCTCGCAGATCATCACCTATGGCACGATGGCCGCGCGCGCCGTCGTGCGCGATACCGGCCGCGAGCTCGGTCATCCCTACGGTTACGTGGACAAGATCGCCAAGCTCGTTCCCTTCGAGCTTCACATGACGCTCGAGCGCGCGCTCGCCGAGTCCGAGGAACTTGCCAAGGCTTGCGAGGAAGACGAAGAGGTGCGCAGCCTGATCGCGCTGGCGCGCAAGCTCGAAGGGTTGCCCCGCAACGCCGGCAAGCACGCCGGCGGGGTCGTGATTGCCCCCGGTGCGCTCACCGACTTCACGCCGCTCTACGCGGAGGCGAACGGCGCGAATCTCGTCACCCAACTCGACAAGGACGACGTCGAGGCCGTGGGCCTGGTGAAGTTCGATTTCCTGGGCTTGCGCACGCTTACGATCATCGACTGGGCGGCGAAGGCGATCAATGCGTCCCGCGCGGAGTCGAACGATGAGCCGCTCGATATCGCCCAACTCCCGCTCGACGATGCCGAAACCTACAAACTGTTCCGCGACGCGAACACGGTCGCGGTGTTTCAGTTCGAAGGCGGCGGTATGCAGCGGCTGCTGAAGGACGCGCAACCCGACCGTTTCGAGGATCTGGTTGCGTTGAACGCATTGTTCCGCCCGGGCCCGATGGAGTTGATCCCCAACTACGTCGCGCGCAAGCACGGCCGCGAACCCGTCGTCTATCCCGATCCGCGCGTCGAGCCGATCCTGAAGGAAACCTACGGCATCATGGTTTATCAGGAACAGGTGATGCAGATGGCGCAGATCGTCGGCGGTTACACCCTCGGCGGCGCCGATCTCCTGCGCCGCGCCATGGGCAAGAAAAAGCCCGAGGAGATGGCCAAACATCGCACGATCTTTCGCGAGGGGGCGGCCAAGCACGGGCTTCCGGCCGCGAAGGCCGATCAGATCTTCGACCTGATGGAGAAGTTCGCGGGCTACGGCTTCAACAAGTCGCACTCGGTCGCCTATGCGCTGCTCGCCTACCAGACGGCCTGGATGAAGGTGCATTATCCGGCGGCCTATATGGCGGCCGTGCTCTCGGCCGACATGGACCACACCGAGAAAGTCGTGCGCCTCGTCGAGGAGTGCCGGCGCATGGGGCTCGAGATTCTGCCGCCGCAGGTGAACCACTCGGGTTACGCGTTCCGGGTCGAAGGCGAATCCGCGATCCGCTACGGGCTCGGCGCGATCAAGGGACTCGGGCACGGCGCCGTCGAGGCGCTTGTCGCCGAGCGCGAGCGCGGCGGGGCGTTCAAGGATCTGGCCGACCTCTGCGCCCGCGCCGATCCGGGACGTTTGAACCGGCGCGCCTACGAGGCCATGATCGAGGCGGGCGCCCTCGATGGACTGGGTCCGCATCGGGCGGCGTTGTTGATCGGATTACCCGCGGCGCTGGCCGCGGCCGAGCAGCGCCAGCGCGCGGGTGCGAGCGGCCAGTCCGATTTTTTCGGTCAGGTGCGCCCGCCGCCGAAGGCGGTCGCTGAAGTCGCACGTTGGGACGAGGCCGAGCGGCTCGCCCGCGAAAAGCGCATGCTGGGGCTTTATCTCAGCGGACATCCCATGCGGGCCTGGACGGAGATTGCTCGGAGGCTCGGCGCCGAACCGATCGGCGCGCTGACGTCCGTCGCCGTGCCCGCGAGTGAAGCGCAGCCGCGGCCGGTGCGAGTTGCGGGGCTCGTGACCGATGTCCGTCGCTTCGGGCAACGGCGCATCGTTACCTTGGATGACGAAAGCGGGCGTCTGGAGGCGCGGGTCTTCGACGAATTGGGCGATACGGTGCGCGAACTCTTGGTGGAGGACAGAATCCTCGTCGTCGACGGGCGTTTCCGCTGGAACGATTTCTTCAACCGCTGGCGGATCGAGGCCGACGCCGTTGCCGCCATCGAAACGGTGGCGGAACGCGAGGCGGGCTGCCTGTGGATCGAATGGCGGCCGAACGGCGAGGCGCCGGCCGTCTGTGCGGCGCGGCTCAGGGAAACGCTCAGCCGCTATGGTACGGGTGGCAAGACGAGCGTCGCCCTGCGTTACCACGGTCAGAAGGCGGGGGCCTGCATGCGGTTTGGAAACGAGTGGCTCGTGACGCCGCGCCGCGATCTCATCGCGACCCTGCAGGCTCTGGAGGGGGTCGAGCGGGTGGAAGTTACTTACCGGCGGCGCCACCGCGCGCAACCCGGGTCCGGAGGGGCTTAGGGCTTTTGCGTAGCGCCACAATAGCGCCGTTTCGGGGCTTGCAGGCGCGCCGGGCTGCTAAGATGTAGCCCGTAAGCCATATTTTTACGCTTCAATGGATCACAATTTTCTCGATTTCGAGCAGCCGATCGCCGAATTGGAGGCGAGAATCGAAGAGTTGCGCCATGTCTCCGATCCCAAGCTCGACATCAACGAAGAAATCACGAAGCTTCAGGAGAAAAGCGAAAAACTGACCAAAAGCATTTTCGCTTCGCTCAACCAGTGGCAGATTACCCAGCTCGCCCGGCACATGCAGCGGCCCTATGCGCTCGATTACATCCGCCACATCTTCACCGATTTCCAGGAACTGCACGGCGACCGCCATTACGCCGACGACCCCGCGATCGTCGGCGGGCCCGCGCGCCTCAACGGCCGTCCGGTCATGATCGTCGCCGAGGAAAAGGGCCGCGGCACCAAGGAGAAGATCCGACGCAATTTCGGGATGCCGCGCCCCGAGGGTTATCGCAAGGCGCTCAGGCTCATGTGCATGGCCGAGCGTTTTCGCCTGCCGCTTTTGACCTTTATCGACACCCCCGGCGCCTATCCCGGCATCGGCGCGGAAGAGCGCGGGCAAAGCGAGGCGATTGCCCGCAACCTGATCGAGATGGCCGAATTGAGGACGCCCATCGTGTGCACGGTCATCGGCGAGGGCGGCTCGGGCGGCGCACTCGCGATCGGCATCGGCGACCGTATCCTGATGCTCGAATACAGTGTCTATTCCGTCATCACGCCCGAAGGCTGCGCCTCCATCCTGTGGAAGGATGCCGCCAAGGCCGAGGCCGCCGCCGAGGCGATGGGCATGGGTGCCGAACGCCTGAAAAGGCTTGGTCTTGTGGATGCCGTCCTGCCCGAGCCCCTGGGCGGCGCGCACCGCGATCCCGATGTGATGGCCAACACGTTGAAGGAATCGTTGGTGCGCGAATTGAACGGTCTGGCACAGGTGCCGCTCGAGGAACTCCTCGCCACCCGCCAACGCCGTCTGCGCGACTACGGCAACTACCGCGATTAGGGCAACACGGATCAAGTGAGAAATTGGATGAGAGCTTGTTGTTTCAAGGCCGCCTTGGGGGTGCTTCTCTTGGTGCCGGCGACTGCATTTGCTGCGACGTCCTTGCAATGGGCGGGGCCCTACGTCGGTATCGATGCCGGTATGAACCGGTCTGGTTCCAGTGGTTTCAGCTCCGAAAACTCATTTACGGCCGGAGTGAATGCGGGATGGAACATCGTGGTGGGGCCGCTATGGGGAACCTATTTTGTTATTGGGGGCAGCGCTTTTTATCGCTGGAATGGGGAGCGGGATCACGGCACCTGTGGCAATGGCGCGGCATGCACTGATATCGACATGGGTTCCGATGTATACGGCGTTGACGTCCTTGTTGGATTCCCGGTCGGAGCCGGCGGGAATTTCATGCCATACTTCGGGAGCGGGTACAGGCATATCCGCCTTACCGGCGATGTGAGTGGAAGCGACCATACTTGGGTAAATGATTTCGATTTGGGGCTAAGGTGGGGCTTGAGCCGGACCATCAAACTTGATTTCAGATACTCTTACGCCGAATACGGTGGCGAGGTTGACGACTGGAGGAACAATAACTTTACGGTGGGGGTGAATTTTCATTTCTGAACGTTGTCGACTGTGTCTCCCGGGCGATTACGATTATTGTTTGATCGATGAGCCGCACTCCAATGACCTTTGAGGGAGCGACCCGTTGAGCTTCGCAGTGGCAACTCGGCGAGTGCCGCGCCCCGCGCTCATGCTCCTTGCCTTCATGATGTCGGTCGGGCCGTTCGGGGATACCGAATATACGCCGGCGATGCCGGCGATCGCGCATTCGCTCGATACCACCTATGGCATGGTGCAGTTCACCATGGCTTCCTATCTCATCGGCTCGGCGATCAGCCGCCTGTTCTACGGGCCGATTTCCGACCGCTTCGGGCGCCGTCCTGTGATGCTGGTGGGCGCCGGGATTCTCGTCGCGGGCGGACTGGTTTGCGTGCTGAGCTTTTCCATCTGGCCGCTGATCGCCGGGCGGCTGATTCAGGGCGTGGGCGCCTGTGCCGGCGGTGTACTGTCCGACGCGGTGGTGCGCGATGCCTTTCCCGCCGACGAACGTGAAGGCATTTATGCGAAGTTGATGGCCGTTTTCGCGCTGGCGCCCGCCGTTGGCCCGATCGTCGGCGTCTATGCGGCCTCCAAGCTGGGCTGGCACGGCAACTTCGCACTTCTGCTCGCGCTTGCCGTGCTTCTCCTGATGCTCGTTTGGCGCTTTCTCCCGGAAACACTGCTCGAGCCGAATCCGCATGCGCTGGAGCCGCGCGCGCTCGGGCGCAGTTACTGGACCGTTTTGACGGGCCAGGGGTTTCTTGTCTATGCTTTGCTGGGTGGCCTCTGTGTCGGAGTCGTCTATGCCGCGCTGATCGGTGCGCCCGCTCTGGTGTATACGCTGCTCGGACTCGGCGACCTTGCGATCATGATCGTTGCGGCCTCGGTCCTCGTGGCCTTCGTCCTCGGCGCCGGTTTGTGCGCCTTGGCGAGCGACCGGATTCCGGACCTGTGGATATTCAGCGCCGGTTTGCTGGTACTGGTCGCCGGTGGCGTCGGGCTGCTTGCGGTCGCCGTACTGCTCCGCGAGCAGGCGACGCTTGGCGCATTGCTCGCTCCCATTGCCGTGAGTTTCGTCGGCGTCGGACTCATCGTTCCGGCGACGACCGCCAACGCCATGGCACCCTTCAAGGAGAACGCCGGTGCGGCCTCCTCGTTGTTCGGCTTCATTCTCATGGGGACCGCGGCGCTGGCGACGGGCGGCATGAGCGGGCTCCCCGGCCGCAGCGAGCTGGACATGCCGATTGTCTTTCTCGCCCTGACGCTCATCGCCATTCTCCTGCTTGCGGGTTACGTCATCAAGTGCGGCGGCATTGCCGCCACGATCGCCGCCTTTCCCACGCCGCAACGCCGACCCCGATAGTGGCTCCGCCGGCTGGTAAAGTGATGCGATGGAATTTTCCCCCGAGCGAC
>CAZKOE010000014.1:0-6508 GCA_964554305.1 uncultured Gammaproteobacteria bacterium | reverse complement strand
CGAGCGACTCGCCGAAACCTTGGGCGCCTGGCCCGTGCCGGGTCGCTATGTGGTGTTGGCCAGTGGTGGGGGCGATTCCACCGTGCTCCTGCACGCGATGGCGGCGCTGCGCGAGGCCCTGCCCGCTCCGGTAGTGGCATTGCACTTCGACCATGGGTTGAACGAGAATTCGGTCCTCTGGCGGGCGGCGGTCGCGAGACAAGGTAAGGCACTTGGGCTCGCGTGTTTCGCCGAAACACTGAATTTGGATGTCCGCGACGGCGCGGTCGAGACCCGGGCGCGTGCCGCCCGTTATGGGCGACTCCGGGAATGGATGCAAGCGCGGGATTGCTGCCTCGCGGCGCACCATGCCGACGATCAGGCCGAGACCTTCCTGCTCCAGGCCTTGCGCGGCGCCGGCCCCACGGGTCTCGCGGCGATGCCGGCGCTCGCCCGCTTCGGCCCCGGTTGGCTGGGGCGGCCGCTGCGTGATTTGACGCGCGGTGAGTTTCGGGCCTGGGCCGAGGTGCGCGGGCTGGATTGGATCGAAGACCCCGGCAACGCCGCATTGTCCGTGCCCCGTAACCGTCTGCGTCGCCGGGTCTGGCCGGAGATCGCCGTGGCCTGGCCGACGGCGGCACGTACCTTGGGGCGTAGTGCGGCGCTCGCCGCCGAAGCGGCCGCCCTGATCGGGGAAGTCGCCGCGGAGGATCTTGCCCGACTCGGGGGCGAAGAAACGGACCGGCTTCCGGTGGCGGCGTTGCTCGCGCTTAGCGGCCCCCGGCGGCGGGCACTGTTGCGGCATTGGCTTCGGCTGCGCGGTGTCGAAGTGCCCGAGGCGGCAAGACTTCACCGGCTGGAGCGCGAGTTCGTTATGCGCGATCCCGGCACCCGTGCCGTTTTGCGTTTAGGTAAGGCGGAAGCGCGCCGCTTCGGGGAGAACTTGTTCGTCTTGCGGTCCCTGCCGCCGCCGCCTTCCGCGCCAATGACGCTCGTGCCCGGGGAATTGGCGGATCTGGGCCGGCTGGGACGGGCAGGGCTGGTGGCCGATACGGAAGGTCCGCTGGCAGCCGCCATTGTCGAGTGTGGGCTCAGTTTAGGCTTTCGGATCGGGGGCGAGCGCTTGCGTCCCGCCGGTTGCGCGCATCACCGTACGCTCAAGAAGTTGTTGCAGGAGCAGGGCATTTTGCCATGGATGCGTTTTCGGCTGCCGCTGCTGTTTGTGGATAATGCGCTTGCGGCCGTCGGCGGCGTGGGGGTGGCGGAGGAATTTGCCGGCCGCGGCTGGCGCTTCGCGTGGCGGAACGCGCCGCCCATACAATAGGGCTACGCGAGTGGAGCCCACGGAATGAGCGAAAGGAAAAGCGAGACTCTGAAGTCCGATGAAAGTTGTCCCCGCAGCTCTACCGGACCCGAAGTATCGGGTGCCGGCCGCGGCAGTCCGGGTGGTGCCGTGCGCGTGAACCGGCGGTAACGGATGGAAAATTCGTCCAAATGGGTGGTGTTTGCGGCGCTCACGGCCAATGCGATCATTGCCATCGTCAAATTCGGCGCCGCCTTCTTCTCGGGCAGCGCGGCGCTTTTGTCCGAGGGTATTCACTCCACGGTGGACACGGCCAATCAGGGGTTGCTGCTGTACGGCTTGCATCGCGCGAAGAAGCCGCCGGACGAGGACTTTCCTTTCGGTTACGGCAAGGAGGTTTACTTCTGGAGCTTCGTCGTCGCGTTCATGCTGTTCATGGTGGGTGCGGTGTTTTCCGTTTTCGAGGGGGTTCAGCACATTCGTCACGAACGGATGATCGAAGACGTTTGGGTCGGCTACATTGTGCTCGGCCTTGCGCTGGTCTTCGAGGCATCGAGCTGGGGTTTCGCGTTATTCAACTTCTCGCGCTACAAGGGCAGGCGAAGCTATGTTCAGGCCATCCGCCGCGGCAAGGATCCGACGATTTTCATGGTGCTGTTCGAGGATTCCGCGGCGATCCTCGGTCTCGTGATTGCCTTCCTGGGGTTGTTTCTGAGCCAGCTGACGGGCATCGGTCTTTTCGACGGCGCCGCCTCGATCCTGATCGGCATCATCCTCGGCGTGACGGCGGTGCTCCTGGGACGCGAGGTCAAGGGGCTTCTGATCGGTGAAAGTGCCAACCGGCCCGTGGTGCAAGGGGTGCGCGAACTGGCCCTGTCTTACCCCGAGATTCGCGCCGTGAATGAGGTATTGACGATGCACGTCGGACCGGATTTCATTCTGGTCAACATCAGCGTGGCCTTTGCGGACAGCATTACCGCGACAACGGTCGCGGATGTCTCCGCGCGGCTCGACGCGGCCATCAAGCGGCGTTTCCCGCGCGTCCAACGGGTATTCATAGAGGCGGAAACGGCGTTTCTGACTCGACCGTCGCCTGAAACCGCAGAATAGGAACTTGCTGATCCGGAAGCGTATAGGTGAGGATCTCAGCGGATACGGCGGACAAAGACTTCCCGGCCGTAGCCGTTCAATTTCAGCACGTAGCCGATCAGAAGTTTTTTGATGATCACTTTCGGATTTTTGAGATCGATTCTGAAGTAGCCGGGGCCAGCCTGTTTCCAGACCTGGCCGTTCTCCAGTCGAAAGATGGTATTTCCCGTCCAGCCATGGAATTCGCCAACGATCCGGCTTTCGATGCGGCCCGGTTTTTGGTTTTTCTGCTGGGATGGGTTGCCGGGACTCGGCTCCTGTGTGGTGTTTGCGGTGGTGGTTTGCCGCTGCCCGCTTTCAGACTGATGCGGCGTGGAAGAAGGCGATTTGCCGGCCGCACCGGCCGATGCGGTGCCGGTGGTATTTTTCGGTGAAGGAGGAGTTTCGGCCGTTTGTTCGGCGCAAAGCTTCCCAATGTAGTGACTTAACCACGCATTGAGGGCTGCGAGCTGCTTCTTGTCCAGCTTGTTGAGTCCCGCCTGGTCGTACTGGGTTACCGTCATCACGTTGCGTACATCCACATGCGTCGGGCACCGGGGCGGCGTGGCGGCAAGGGCCGGCGCGGCCGCGAGCGGGATCGCGAGGGTGAGGGTAAGCGCGCTGACGAGTCGGAAGTTCACGTTTGGCTCCTCAGAAGGTGCTTGGGCCGGTTGCCAATCTTGCTTTCCCCATGGTCCAGTGAAAGCATAACATTTTGTGCGATACCGATGAAACCCCTCCGGTAGTACGGGGCACCTTATCGGCTGCCCGTATCGTCGGTGCGGGCCGAAGGTGGATAGATGATGTTATTACCGTTTGACCCGATGGAGCACGATACGATCATCGGGTGGTGGTCCAGCTTGTTCAGGCACGTGGTTATTTCCCGGGACGAGTGCCCGGGAGGAGTCTGAAGCTTGAATTTTATGGCAACGCCGGGGCGAAGATCTATGTAGTCACCGAGAAGACTGGCACCAGTCTGGAGCGGAACGTCCGGCATATCGAAATCCGCATCGCTTGCGGCCTTCAGGGTCTTGAATGCTTTCTTGTCGGCCAGTTTGCGCCAGGCGTTGGTGAGCGCGAGCTTTTCCGCGCGCCGTTCGGACCGCTCGGCCTTGCGCTGTTTGAGGTTGAGTGACACCGCGGTACGGGCCGATTGTTTGCGTTGTTCGGTCACCTGTTTCAGGTAGAGTTGGAACGAAGGCTTCTTCTGAAGGACGGTTTTGTAGTAGTGCTCGATTTTTGGCAGCACGGCGTCGACCGCATCCCTGACGGGCTGGTAGTCGGCAGCCGGAATCTGCTCCCAGGGAAGGGCATTGGGGAGTGAGGATTCACCGAACTTCTCGTCGTTGACGGCGGTCGGGATGGAGATGTTCGGCCTTACGCCGTGCCTCTGGGTGCTCGCGCCGTTGACCCGGAAAAACTGTGCCGTCGTGAGCTTGAGTTCACCCGCCTTGAAACCCGGCAGGTAGCGGTTGAGTTGAATGAGCTGCTGCACGGTGCCTTTACCCCAGGTGTCCGAGCCGATGATCAGGGCCCGATGATAGTCTTTCAACGCCCCGGTGAAAATTTCGGTTGCCGAGGCACTGAAGCGGTTGACGAGGAGCGCGAGCGGCCCGCGCCAGGCGACCTTCTCGCCGCTTGGGGTGGACAGGACCTCGACGTTGCCGTTCCTGTCCTTGATCTGGACCACGGGGCCGTCGGGAATGAAGAGCCCGGTGAGCGCCGTTGCCTCCTGCAGGGAGCCGCCGCCGTTGTTGCGCAGATCGAGCAGGATGCCGGACACTTTCCGTTGCTTGAGAATTTTGATCAGTGCCGCCACGTCGCGCGAGACGCTGGTAAATTTCTTGTTGCCGTCGCCTTCGGCCCTGAAGTTGACGTAAAACGATGGGATGGTGACGATACCGATCTTGTAAGCCACGTTGCCATGTTTCACGAGATCGACGCTGGCGTGGGCATGTTCTGCATTGAGCTTGATGGTGTTTCGCACCAGCGTCAGGATTTTTTCCGCACCGCCGGGGAGTTCGCCCGCGGGCAGGATTTTCAGGCGTACCGTGCTTCCCTTGGGACCGCGGATCATCTTGACCACGTCGTCGAGCCGCCAGCCGATCACATCCTTCATCGGGCCGGTTTTGCCTTCGCCGACGGCGACGATGCGGTCGCCCGCCTTGAGAGCCTTGCTCTCCGCGGCGGGGCCGCCGGGAAGGACGCGCACGACCGTCACGTAATTGTCGCGCTCGGTGAGCTGCGCGCCGATCCCTTCGAGTTGCAGGCTCATGGCGATGCGGAACTGCTGGGCGTCGAAGGGCGAGAAATAGGAACTGTGCGGATCCTCGGTCTGGGCGTAGGCGTTCATGTAGGTGTCGAATACATCGTTCGACGTGGTCTGATTGATGTGATTCAACGCGTAGGTATAGCGTCGCGTCAGGGTTTGTTTCGTCGATTTCCAGGTCTTTCCGGTGAGCAGAAGGCTGAGAACGTCATTATCCACCCGTTGCCGCCAGAGGGTGTCGAGTGCCGCCAGGTTTTTCGTCCAGGGAGCATGGTGGCGGGAAAAACGGAACGTCTCGTTGCCGGTCAGATCGGGTTTTTTGTCCAGTAGATCGAGGGCGTAGTGGATTTGCCGGTTGGCGCGCTTGATGTAGGTATCGTAAATCGCGTAGGCAGGCTTGAGATTGCCGTTTTTCAGATTCGCGGCGAGCGTCGAGTCGTACTTGGAAAAATGGTCGATGTCGGCCTGGGTGAAAAAGAACCGGTTGGGGTCGAGCGAGTCGTAATACTGCTCGAGGATCTTTCGGGAGAGCGTTTGATCGAGCTTTTCCGCCGGGTAATGGTGCGCCTGCATAACGTGCACGACGGTGCGCCCGATCAGCACCTGGCGCGGTTCGGGGGCAAGATTCGTTGCCGGGGCGACGACGGCAATCCTGGCGCTTGCCGCGGCGGGTGCGCTTGCGGCGGCCGCCGCGGAGCCGGAGGCGGAAGAGCCGGCAGCGAAAACCGGCATGGAGGCAAGGCCCAGCGAAAGGCCGAAAACGAGGGTTGTAAGCCGCATAATCATCCTTGTGTGGGAGTCGAAGCCATCACGCGGGCCCGGATTGTCCCGAAAAGCGTCGAGAATTCCGTCGTCGTCAGGCTCGTGCTGCCTTTTCCGGTGCCGCTTCAAGGGCGGCACTGACTTGTTCCCGCTCCCGCGCGAGTTTTTGCGGGAGCCTCTCGCCATAGCCGGCCAGGTATTCGGCGATGGCCGCGTATTCCTCGCGCCACTCTTCGGTATTCACGTCGAGGAGCTGGCGCATGGTCGATTCGGTTACGTCCAGACCGTCGAGGTCCAGTGCCGTCGGGGTCGGAACGAAGCCGATCGCGGTCTCCTGCGCGTCGCCACGGCCTTCGCAGCGTTCGAGGGCCCAGGCCAGCACACGGAGATTCTCACCGAAGCCGGGCCACAGGAACTTGCCGTCCGCGCCCTTGCGGAACCAGTTGACGTGGAAGATATGTGGCGGGTTTTTCGCGCGCCCGGCAAAGGAAAGCCAGTAGTTCCAGTAGTCGCCGTAATTGTAGCCGCAGAAGGGCTTCATCGCCATCGGATCGCGGCGCACTTCACCGACCGTGCCGGCCGCGGCCGCCGTTTTCTCCGAGGCCATGCCGGCGCCGACCAGCACGCCATGCTCCCAGCTTTTTGCCTCGTAGATCAGCGGTGCAAGGCTTGCGCGGCGGCCGCCGAAGAAGATCGCCGAGATCGGCACCCCCTCCGGATCCTCGGCCTTGGGTGAGTAACTTGGATTCTGTTTGGCGGACACGGTGAAGCGCGAGTTCGGATGCGCCGCGGGTCCGTTCGCGGGATCGTAGGGCCGCCCCTGCCAGTCGGTCGCGGGCTCGCCGGTTTCCTTGCCTTCCCACCACGGCTCCATGTCGGCGGTGACGGCGACGTTGGTGAAAATGGTGTCCTTCGTAATCGTGTCGTAGGCGTTCTTGTTGGTCTTCTCGTTGGTTCCCGGAACGACGCCGAAGTAGCCGTTTTCGGGGTTGATGGCCCAGAGCCGGCCGTCTTCCCCGACGTGCAGCCAGGCGATGTCGTCGCCCACCGTCCACACCTTCCAGCCG
>CAZKOE010000013.1:16379-25202 GCA_964554305.1 uncultured Gammaproteobacteria bacterium | reverse complement strand
GTCCTGGCCGATGCGATGCGCCCGGTCGGTGGCCTGGGTTTCGACGGCGGGATTCCACCAGGGATCGTAGTGGATCACCGCGTCCGCGGCGGTGAGATTGAGGCCCGTGCCGCCGGCCTTGAGACTCACCAGAAAAACGGGAGTCTTTCCTTTCTGGAAGCGCCGGATCAGGGCGGCGCGGGCGGCGCCGGGGGTCTGGCCGGTGAGAAGCAGGTATTTGACTTTGCGGGTCTTCAGGGCCTGTTCTATCAGGCCGAGCATTTCAGTAAATTGCGAAAAAACGAGCACGCGCCGGCCCTCTTCGACGAGACCGGCGAGCAGTTCGAGCAGGGCGTCGAGCTTGGCCGATTGTGTGATCCGGCGAGCGCTCTCGAGTTTGACCAGGCGCGGATCGCAACAGGCCTGGCGCAGCTTCAGGAGCGCGTCAAGCACGACAATCCCCGACTGGGCGAGGCCGCGTTGACGGATCGCCTGGCGCACGCGTTTGTGCTGGGCTAAACGCAGCGTTTCGTAGAGGCCGCGTTGAGCCTTGGCGAGTTCCAGTTTGCGCAGCACTTCGGTCTTGGGCGGCAGGTCGCTGAGGACTTCGTCTTTCGTCCTGCGCAGGATCAGGGGCGCGATTCGCCGCCTGAGACGTTCGCGCCGATCGGCGTCGCCCTGCTTTTCGATTGGTTTGCGGTAGAGTCGCGCGAATTGGCGCTCGCTCCCGAGCAGCCCCGGCTCTACCGCATCGAATTGTGCCCACAGTTCGCCTAGGTGGTTTTCGAGCGGCGTGCCGGTCATTGCGAGACGCCGGGCGGCGCGGATTTCGCGCACGACGCGGGCGGTATGGCTTCTCGCGTTTTTGATTGCCTGGGCCTCGTCCAACACGAGCAGCGAGAATTGTTGTTCGAGCAAGCGGTCACGGTCGCGCGGCAGCAGGGGGTAGGTGGTAATGATCAAATCATGCGCCGCGATCTCCGCGTAACGCCTGGCTCGATCGGCGCCGTGCAGGATGAGCGGCCTCAACGCGGGCGCGAAGCGGGCCGCTTCGTCGCGCCAGTTTCCGATGAGACTGGTGGGTGCGACGATCAGCACCGGCCGCGGCAATCGCCCGGCGGATTTCTCCGCGAGGATGTGCGCCAGTACCTGCACGGTCTTGCCGAGGCCCATGTCGTCGGCGAGAATGCCGCCGAGTCCGGCTCGGCTCAGGAAGTTCAGCCAGGCGAGGCCCGCGCGCTGATAGGGGCGGAGCGTCGCGCGGAAGCCGGCCGGGGCCTTCTGGCTGCGCGGCGCGTTTCTCAGCAGGGCGAGGGTGTCTCCCAGTTTGTCCGCGCCCCGCCAGACGAACCCCGTTTCCCGCGCCAGCGCCTGCAAGGTCGATGCCTGGCTGGCGTGAACGCGAAGCGCTTCGTTGCCGGCGCCTTGTTCGAGCCATTCCATCAAGGGCGAGACCAGTTGGCGCAAACGATCCAGAGGGATTTCAATGCTGCGTTTGGCGTCCAGTTCAATGCGTCGGGTCGCGCTTGCATCTTCGCCTTTTCTCGGCGTGAGCGTGAACCCGGGATCGGCCAGTACACGGCGCAGCACGGGCAGGAGGTCCACCCGTTCGCCGTTGACCGTGACGCCAAGAGCGATCTCGAACCAGGCATTGCCGCTTTTCCCGAGCTCCGCGTGCCAGGCGTCCGCTTCGACCAGCTCCCGATGCGGGAAGCCGGCTTCGTATTCGATGCGGAAACCGTCCTGCTCCAATGACTCCAATACGGGTTGACAGGCCTCGGGAGCGAGTGGGGGCTTGCGTTGACTGGGGCGCAGAATGAAGTCGTAGTCGTCGAGGCCGCGGCGGTAAGCGGGCCTGCCGATCGCGTAGAGATCGGCGTTTTCGAAGCCCGCCTTGTCAAGCCGTTCGATGGCGGTTTCTTCGCTCCAGCCGTCGCGTTGAATCTCAAGAACCTGGCCGTCGGCCAGCAGGCGCGTTTTGTCCTCGTAGGTTGCGGGCTCCAGGCGGTGCCCGTCATAATCGAAGCTCAGCCGGGCGCAGGCGACGTGCTGGCGGTTGCGCATGATGGGGAAATGTTTTGCGTCAAGGGCGTTCATGCTCAGTACGGGCACGGGCTTTGCATCGATTGGCCGTACCGGGCCGCGGTTCGCCGGATTCGGCAGGGCCGGGCCCTTGTGGCGTTTGGACAGATGCCGGATCAAGGCGTCGGTCTCGTCCGGCTGCAACGTCGGGGCATATCGAAGTTGGCGGATAAGGTGCGGTTCGCCTTCGACGAGTCCATAGCGGCGTTCATCGGGAAGCAGGTACCAAAGGCTCGTGGCGGTGTGCACCAAGAGGGTGTCGGCGTGATCCGCGACGCGAGCCGCCAGGCGTTGACTGCCGTCGTCGAGATTTTCCCAGTACAGATCGAGGGCCAGGGGTGCGCCGGCCTCGAGCGGTACCGAGGGCTTTTCAAAATACGCCGGGTAGCGTTCGAGGAGCATTTTCAGGGCGCGCTCTTCGTAATCGGTCCGGATCGCGCTCCAGTATTTTCCCGCGTGGTGTCGGCCGTGCCCTCCCCGAAGGAGCAGCACGAGGGCGTCGGCCACCTCGGGCGGCCAGCCGCCGGCGGGTTCCGGGGATGGGCCGCTTTCGTCGTGAAAGCGCAGCGGTTGCGGGTCCACCAATCGGGTTTTGCCGGGACGCAACCAGACCGGCAGGGCCAGCAGTCCCGGCTGGGGCGACGCGCCGGTGCGGAGCAGAATGCCGAAACTTCGCTCGGGCGCGGCGATGTCTCTGAATCGTTCGTGCATGTCCAGAGTGCCGAGCCAGTGCTTCCATGGCTGGAGCGGGTCGCGGCCCGCCGCCTTGGGCGAGATCACGGTTTGGGCCAGGGGGGACTTCGCCGAGGCGGCGCCCGACCAGGCCTCGGGCGGGGTGCGGCTCGCAACGATGAGGATGGCGGCGGTGTGCTTGCAGCCGTACCCGACCGGGCAGTCGCAATGGGTGTGAACATGCAGGCCGCCGCGGGTGCTACGCAGTTCCAGGGCGCAAAGGTAAGGCCGTGAGGCAGTTCCCTGGACGGCGCCGGTCAGGGTTTCGGTGTGTGGATCCAGGGTTTCGTGGTTGAGGCTGCGTACCCGATTCTCGCGCGCGTAGCCGGCGGCCCGTTGCAGCGTGCGGTAATCGAAACTGTTCCGCCATTCCCCCCTGGCGAGTGTCTGGTGAAGCTGATGGCTGTCCACGAAAGGTATCTATATCTCGGAATGACGCGCAACCCTTCATTTTAGCCTTTCTCGACGTTCAGACAAAACCAAGTCGGGGAAGACGGGACTCGCAAGTGCGGCGTATGGCCACATCGGCGCCCAATTGGATGTAGGGCTGGCGGCCGATGATCTTTTTTATGAAGTGGTTTTTTTATACCCGCTGATGAACGTTTCGACCGCGCGCCAGGCTTCGTCGTCGCCGAACTGGCGCGGAGGGTGCTTGCAAAACCAGGCGCTCGGTGCCTCCAGCGCACCGCCTTGGCCGCGATCGAGCGCGAGCTTCGCGCAGCGGATGGCATCTATCGCTACGCCCGCGGAGTTCGGCGAGTCCTCCACCGAAAGTCTGAGCTCCAGATTCATCGGCACGTCGCCGAACAGACGTCCCTCCATGCGGATGAAGGCGATCTTGTTGTCCTTCTGCCAGGGCACATAGTCGCTCGGGCCCACGTGGATGTCGTCATCGGCGAGCCGTTCCCCGACGACGGCCTGGACCGCCTCGGTCTTGGAGGTCTTCTTGGACGCGAGGCGCTCGCGGTTCAGCATGTTCAGAAAGTCGGTGTTGCCGCCGGTGTTGAGTTGGTAGGTCCGGTCGAGCTTGACGCCGCGCTTGTGGAACAGGTCGGCGAGCGCGCGGTGGGTGATCGTCGCGCCGAGTTGCGACTTGATGTCGTCTCCGATGATGGGCAGTCCGCGCTCGGCGAAACGCGCCGCCCAGGCGGGATCGCTCGCGATGAATACGGGGATGCAGTTGACGACGCCGCAGCCGGCGTCGAGCGCACATTCGACGTAAAACCTTGCCGCCTGTTCGGAGCCGACGGGCAGGTAGTTGATGACGATTTCCGCCCCTGCTTCGCGCAGTGCCCGCACGACCGCGCCGTGATCGGGCTGTGGGCCGTCGGCGGGCTCGAAGCGCTGCCGTGCTGGATAATCGGAGAAGTGCCCGGAAACGCCGTCGAGCATGTTCCCCATCGCAACCTCGACTCCCGATTCCGGCAGCTTCGGCTGGAAGGCCCGGGTGCAGTTCGGTGGAGCGAAAACGGCTGCGGTGACGGCGCGGCCGACTTTGCGGGCGTCGATATCGAAGGCGGCCACGACCCGGATGTCCCCCGGCGTGTAGCCTCCGAGCTTGTGGTGCATCAGCCCGATCGCCTCATCCGGCTCCTGTTCGCGGTAATAGTGGATGCCTTGAATCAGCGCGCTGGCACAGTTGCCCACGCCGATGACAGCGAGCCTTATTTCTGCCATCTGTTCCCTTGTCTCTTGCTTGCGGGCATTCGATCCTGCGGTCGCTTTCGGTACGATAGCATACGTCATGGGGTTTGGCGAATGCCCGCGAGGCCCGGGCATGGAAGAGACGACCGATATGGACGCGAGGCTCGCCATGCTGCGGGCGCGGGCGCGCCGGGGCGCCGGGGCGACCCTGAAACCGTTGACGAACTGGCTCGACACGCTGGGCGTGACGGCAAACCAGCTCAGTTGGTTCGGTTTCTGGATCACTGTCGTGGCGGCGTTTCTGGCCGGATTCCGGGCCTTCATCGCCGCCGGCATCATCTATTTGATCGCCGGCATCGTCGATCTTCTTGACGGGAGCCTCGCCCGCCACGCCAGGGCAGCGGACGCCCGCGGGGCCTTTCTCGACTCTTGGCTCGATCGCGCCGGCGAGGGCGCGATTCACGCCGGTGCAGCCGTGGCCTTCGCTTACTGGGGAGTCTGGGTCGGCGTGCTGGCCGTGGCGTTGTCTCTCGCGGGCGGCTACTTAACGAGCTACGCGCGGGCGCGTGGCGAGGGACTCGGCATCACGTTGAACGAGGTCTGGTTCGGGCGGGGCGAGCGCCTGGTTTTGCTCGCGTTCGGGCTGATTTTCCACTTTGCGCTCATCGCCTTCTGGATTCTCGCCGTCGTCGGCTGGCTGAGCGCGGCACATCGCGCCTGGCTCGCCTGGCGTCGGCTCGAACCGGCGCCGGAAGCGATGGCGTCCGAGCCGGATGCAGCCCCACTCGAAACCCCGGCTTCGTCTCCGGAGACCGATCCCCGGTGAGCGGACCGGCCCGTCAGGCGCCGGAGGCGGCGACGAGGTCGAGCAGCATCCGGCCGTAACGCCGGCGTGTCGCGGGGGGCAGGAGGCGGATGCGCGCGAGTTCGGTCTCGGTTCGCGGCGCGAGGCGGGCAAGCACGACGAGCGCCTTGTCGCGCAGGATCCATTGGCGCGGGCGATTCTCGGTCATGGCTCGTTGTTCGCGCCAGCGGGCGAGTGCCTTCAATCGCACCAGCGCGGCTCCGTCGAGCCGGTGCTTCGAGCGGATGCGCTGCCACGCTTCTCCGGGATGCGGGCGGTACCGTTCGACCCCGGCATCCGCGCGCATGTCCGCATCGAATTCGGCCAGCCGGCCTGCCGATTCCAGGCGCCGGGCGAGTATGGCGCGCATTGGCTCGAGATGCGCCACGTCTTCGGCCGCGTAACCGAGTGCCCGGTCGGCAAGCGGGCGCGCGAGCCAGTCGTAACGCCCGAGCGCCACGCCGGGCGTAGCGCCGAGCAGGGTTTCGGCGAGCGCGGCATAACCGATCTGCGGGGCGAGACCCACGAGTGCCGCCGCCTTCTGGGTGTCGAAAAGCGGCGCCGGTACGCGATCGAAGAGCACCGTGAAGAGTTCCAGATCCTGGCGCCCCGCGTGGAGGATTTTGGCCGCTTCCGACTCGAACAGCAGCCGCGCGAGCGGGTCAAGATTCCCGAGCCGCACCGGGTCGACCAGGGCGATCTCCTCCGGCGTCGCGATCTGGATCAGTCCCGCGCGCGGGAAGTAGGTCCGGTCGCGCACGAATTCCGTGTCCACCCCCCGCCCCGGAGCATCGACGCTGCGCGCGACGCAGGCCTCCAGACTACCGCCACGGTCCATCCCCAGGGTCTTCATCGTCTATTCGGGGCGGAGCGCCGGCATCTGGCCGGCAAGGGTCGGGTTGGAAGCCGGCGCTCCGAAAGGGCGGGCTAGAGGTAGAGGGTTCATCACTGACCCATTGGCTCGATGGTGTCCCCTCTCACTTCTCACTGCTCTCTTTCCTCACTTCTTCCTCGCGGCATAATAGCGGTTCGACGGCGGAGGTTGTATTGATGCGCATCCACATTCTCGGCATCGGCGGCACCTTCATGGCGGCGACGGCGCTGCTCGCGCGTGAATTCGGCTACGAGGTGACCGGCAGCGACAACCCACTCTACCCGCCGATGAGCGAGGTGCTTGCCGATGCGGGGATCGCCGTCATGGAAGGCTACGGGGCGGAGCATCTGCAACCCGCGCCGGATCTGGTCGTGGTCGGGAACATCATTGCGCGCGGCAATCCGGCGGCCGAATACCTGCTCGACGAAGGCTTGCCGTATCTGTCGGGTCCCGCATTCGTCGAGGAGCATGTGCTTCGCGGCCGCCAGGTCATCGCCGTCGCCGGCACGCATGGCAAGACCACGACGACGAGCCTCATCGCCTGGCTGCTGGAAGCGGCGGGGCGCAAGCCGGGTTTTCTGATCGGTGGCCTACCGGAGAATTTTCCCGTGCCGGCCCGGCTGGGCGAGGGCGCGCCCTTCGTCATTGAGGCCGATGAATATGAAACGGCGTTCTTCGACCGCCGCCCGAAGTTCGTGCATTACCATCCGGAGATTCTTGCACTCACCAATCTCGAAGTCGATCCCGCCGACATTTATGCCGCTCTCGCCGCCATCGAGAAACAGTTACACTACCTGCTGTGCACGGTGCCGGGCCGCGGGCGGATCATCGCCAACGGCGGCGATGCCGCGCTCGCCCGTGTCATCGGGAAGGGCGCGTGGACGCCGATTGAATACTTCGGCGCCGGGCCGGAAAGCAATCTTGCCGGCCAGTTGATTGCACCCAATCGCTTCGAACTCTGGGCGGCGGGAAAGCCCTTGACCACGATCGAATGGCAGATGCGTGGCGCGCACAACATGGAAAACGCGCTCGCGGCACTTGCCGCCGTGCGCGCGGCCGGCGTGCCGCTGGAGCGGGCCGTCGAGGCGCTGCCCGGCTTCAAGGGCGTGCGCCGGCGCCTGACACTCGTGGCCGAGGCCGGCGATATCCGTCTCTACGACGACTTCGCCCACCATCCGACGGCGATCGCGCGCACGTTGCAGGGCTTCGCCGGTTCCGACCGACGCCTGATCGCCGTCCTCGAACCGCGCTCGAACACCATGCGCCGCGGCGACAATGCCGCCGCACTCGCCGCCGCGCTCGTACCCGCCGATCGCGTCTTTGTCTTCGTTCCGCCCGATCTCGGTTGGGATGCTGCGAGGACGCTTGCCGCACTCGGCGAAAAATTGACCATCGAGCGCGAGGTATCCATGCTCGCTGAACGCCTCATCGCCGATATGCATGCAGGCGACGACATCGTCCTCATGTCCAACGGCGCCTTCGGCGGTCTCGCCTCGATCCTGAAAGGCCGACTCGAAAACTTGTAGGCTGGGTTAAGCGACGCGAAGTCCGTCCTTGTTGCGGTATCGCGTTCGGGACGGACGCTCTTACCCGCTCTTCGGGGCAAGTTCGAGGGCGCGCTGGTAGAGTTTTCGGCGGGACTGGCCTGTAAGGTGGCGGACGACGGCGGCGGCGGTTTTCGCGCCAATGCCTTCGGCAAGCAACGCTTTCAGCAAGGCGTCCGTATCGTCGTCGCTGCCACTTTCGGGGGCTGCTTCGGTTGCGCCGGAAACGAGCACGACGCATTCGCCGCGTGCGGGTTCTTCGCCGTCCGCTACGAGGTGGGCGAGTTCGCCGAGTGGGGCGCGGCGGACGGTTTCGTGGAGCTTCGTGAGTTCGCGCGCGAGTGCGGCTTCGCGGTTGGCACCGAAGGCCGAAATACAATCCTTGAGCATGGCGGCGAGCCGGTGCGGGGCTTCGTAGAAAATCAGCGTGCGCGGTTCGTCCGCGAATGTCGCGAGCCGTTTGCGGCGGGCCGTGGCGCGGGCGGGCAGGAAGCCTTCGAAGGCAAAACGGTTGGTAGCGAGCCCGGCGATGGATAAGGCCGCGATAGCGGCACAGGGCCCCGGCACGGCATGCACGGCAATGCCCGCTTCCTGCGCGGCCCGCACGAGGCGGTAGCCGGGATCGCTCACCAGCGGCGTCCCGGCATCGGAGATCAGGGCGATGCTTTCGCCGGCTTGCAGGCGAGCGACGAGTTCCGGCGCGCGCGCGGTCGCGTTGTGCTCGTGGAAGGCCACGAGTCGGGCGCGGATATCCCAGGCCTTGAGGAGCCGCGCGCTGTGGCGCGTATCCTCGGCCGCGACGAGGTCGACTTGTGCGAGAATCTCGTGCGCCCGCGTCCCGAAATCACCGAGATTGCCGATCGGGGTGGCGACGACGTACAAGGCCGTGGCTGCGGTCGGCATGGCGGGGTATCCTCTGAATCGTCAGGCAATGCTATCCTCAACACATGAAATTTTGCAGCCGATCCCGATTTGGCGCCGCGATATTTGCCGTCGTGGCCTGCGCCGCGCTGGCCGCAGGCTGCGCGATGCAGCCCGCGGGCGTCGCTCCGACACCTGAGGCTGTGGGCGCGGGTGCGCTGGCCGCCGCGACGCCACGCCTCGCTGTGGTTGCTGCCGGACAG
>CAZKOE010000013.1:0-16369 GCA_964554305.1 uncultured Gammaproteobacteria bacterium | reverse complement strand
GGTGCGTCGCTGACACCGCCATAGCGTGCCGACCCGCCGCGCACAAAGGCTTCGAAGCTGGTCACGCGCAAGCCGCCTGGCGTGCTGCCAAAGCGATTTCGATTTCTTCCCTGCCGGCCGACCAACGCCTGCCCGGCGCCGAGCTCAAGGCGAAGATCGCACTGGCGAGCGCGCATCCGGACGCGGCGCTCGAGGCTTTGGCCGCCGTAGCGGAGCCGACGGCGTCCGGGGACAAGGCGGAGTATCTGGGACTCAAGGGCCGGGCGCTGTTTGCCGTCGGCGAGTCCGCGCAAGGCTTGGAGCTTCTGGTCGAACGCGGCAAGTTGCTGACGGCGACTGCGGACATCCACGCGAATAACCAGCTTATCTGGTTGTTGCTCTCCAAGACGACGCCGCTGCCTTCTGCGGCGGGCCTGTCCTCGACCGCCCAGGGCTGGGTCGCGCTGGCCGGTATCGCACGCACTGCCTGGATGGAGCCGAAGGAGCTCAATGCCCGGATTCAGAAGTGGCAGGCGAGTTGGCCCGATCATCCCGCAAACGCGTTGATCGGCCAGATTCTCGCCCGGGCGCAAAGCAGCGGCCAGTATCCGGTGAAGATCGCCCTGCTCTTGCCGCTGACGGGCGCCTATGCGGATCAGGCGCGCGCCGTCGAGGGAGGGCTGCTTGCCGCCTATTACCGCGGGGTGACTCCGCGGCCCACGCTGGCGATCTACGATACGCGGGGCACGGTCCAGGGTACACGTACGGCTTTTGCCAAGGCGCGCGCCGGAGGAGCGAATTTCGTGGTCGGGCCGCTCGCGCCCGCCGGTGTGAACGCCGTCGTCGCGATGCGTCCGGCCATTCCCGTGCTGGCGCTCAATTACTTGAATGCGGGCACTGCGGCGCCGTCGCACTTTTTCCAGTTCGGCTTGAGTCCCGTACAGGAAGCGCGTTCCGCCGCCGAGCATGCCATCGCGCGGGGACTCGAACGCGCGGCGGTGTTGGTACCCGCGACGGGCTGGGGGCAACGCATTGCGCAGGCGTTCGGCCAGCGCCTGAATCAACTCGGCGGAGCGGTCGTCGCGAGCGCGGTGTTCCAACCCGGCGCGGTGCATTTCGCCGCGCCGTTGACTGCGCTTCTGGGTGGGGCGCCGGCCTCTTCCGGAACGAATGCTCCCGGGTCGGAAAGTA
Source organism: uncultured Gammaproteobacteria bacterium (assembly GCA_964554305.1). GTDB lineage: Bacteria > Pseudomonadota > Gammaproteobacteria > JAKDMP01 > JAKDMP01 > JAKDMP01. Next base: position 15,199 of record CAZKOE010000013.1, on the reverse strand, counting down.
CGGTGACGGCCAGTTCGGGCCCGGGCCACCCGCAGTTCGTGTTCTTTGCCGCGGCTTCCTTCGAGACGGCGCGGCTGATTGTTCCGCAGATCGCCTATTACGGGGGGATAAACCTTCCCGTGTATTCCATTTCCAACGTTTACCGGCCGGGCGTGGTGACCGACGATCTCGACGGCGTGAATTTTCCGATCATGCCATGGTTCGTGGACTCCGATGCCTCGATTGCGAGCCTGCGCCAAACGTTGAGAACGCTTTACCCGAATCGCTGGCGGAACCACGCTCCGCTTTATGCCCTGGGCTATGACGCCTGGCGACTGATCCCCCTGCTGGGTTTCAACGTGAATCAGCCTCTCTCGCAGCCGGTTCTCGGCGTTTCTGGTACGCTGGAATTAGGAAACAATAACGTCATCAAGCGCCGCGCGGAATGGGTGCAATACCTGGGCGGCAGGCCGCGCTCCGTGACGCCGTCCGTGCCGGGCGCTACGCTTTCTCCCGCGCCGGCGACGCGGTGAGTCTCGCCGCCGAGCGCGGCCGCGAGGCCGAAACCCTGGCAGCCGGCTGGCTCGAGGCGCGCGGGCTCAGGCTCGTCGCGCGCAATGTGCGCTACCGCTTTGGCGAGATCGATCTGATCATGGACGACGGCGAAACGCTGGTATTCGTCGAAGTGCGCTACCGTGCCCGCGACGATTACGGCGGCGCGGCGGCGAGCGTTACCGCAACCAAGCGTGCGCGGATGGAGCGCGCGATTCGCGCCTGGGTGGCAGGGCATCCGCGTGCGGCGCGGCGCAACCTGCGCGCCGACGTGATTGCCGTGTCCGCCGGCGATCGCATCGAGTGGATCAAGAATGTTCTGGAGGCTACGGCATGAGCAACGAAACCCGCGTACGCGATCATTTTTCCGCCACGATGGAAGCACAGGCGCGTGCGCGCGCCGCGCTTGCCGGGCCGACGGCGAAGGCCGCCGGAAGACTGGCGGAAACATTACGCGCGGGCGGGAAGATCCTCGCCTGCGGCAATGGCGGCTCGGCCGCCGACGCCCAGCACTTCGCCGCCGAGTTCACCAACCGTTTCGAGCGTGAACGCCCGCCGCTCGCCGCGATTGCCCTCACCACGGACACTTCGGCCCTGACCGCGATCGGCAACGACTACCACTTCGACCGGGTGTTCGAGAAACAGATACAGGCGCTGGCGCGGCCGGGCGATGCCGTGGTCGCGATCTCCACCAGCGGCGGTTCGGCGAACGTCGTCGGAGCGGCGCACGCGGCGCACGCGGTGGGCGCCTGGGTACTCGCGCTCAGCGGTCGCGACGGCGGCAAGCTCGCCGCGGGGCTTGGCCCGGACGACATCGAGTTGCGCGTACCCGCCGAACGCACGGCGCACATCCAGGAGGTGCACATCGTGCTCCTGCACTGCCTCTGCGACCTGGTGGACGAGATGCTTTATCCGATGTGACATCCAGTTGCCACGGAGGATCAATCAGAACTGTGTCGCATACGACTAGGGCGTCTATTCGCGGGTCGAGAGCGGAAGATACTGCAGCAATTGAGCATATTTACAGTCACTACGTTCTGAATACTGCCGCCAGCTCCGAGGAAGAAGCGGTGGCGGAAGAGGAGATGGTGGCGCGGATTGCCGGAGCGATGGCCACCGATTTGCCGTTCCTCGTGGCCGAGCGGGCGAGGCGGATCGCCGGCTACGCTTCGACGACGAAGTGGAAGGGGCGCCGTGCCTGTCGCTATTCGGTCGAGACGGGAATTTATTCGGTCAGTTCCGGGAAGTCGGCTTCAAGTTTGGTTGTTGGATAGACGTCGGCTATTGGGAGCCGGTCAACGGCGAACGGCCAACGCCAATCGAGTGAGAGGGCGTGAGCGGCGGGAGGGATGCGACGACTTCTCGTTCAACGGCGGCGACGTCCACCTCGGCGAGGCGGGTTTTCCCGTCTGTAAAGCGCGTCAGTACTTCGTGCTGGATTGAGCCGCGACGCTCGGCCTCGGCGTAGGGCAGGTGATGGAACATGACCATCGAATAACGCGGGACGAAGCGATCCGGCAGGCGGCGTTCGAGTTCGAAGCCGAGTTCCTTTCTGAGCGCGAAGCCGGGATCGCGCACACTATCGCGCATCTCGATGTAATTTTCGAGCGCCATGCGCGCGAGCGCGTCGGTATCCGGCTTGTGTTCGCGCGAAAATGCGGCGAACACCTTGGCGACGTCGGCATCGGGTGTCAGCCGTTCGGCGAGCAGGCGGCAGTCCTCGAAGGCGGCGTTCATGCCCTGACCGTGGAAGGGTACGATGGCGTGGGCGGCGTCGCCGATCAGGAGCGCCTTGTTCGCGGCATACCAAGGCTTGGCGTACACGGTACCGAGTGCACCGGTCGGATTGGCGAAGAACTCGTCGGCCAAGTTCGGCATGAGCGTGCGCGCGTCGGGAAATTCCCGGGCGAAGAATTCATCCACGGCTTGCGCGGCGTTCAACTTCGCGAAGCCGGGTTCGCCTGCGCGGGCGAGAAACAGCGTGACGGTGAAACTGCCGTCGGTGTTGGGCAGCGCGATCAGCATGTAGCCGCCGCGCGGCCAGATGTGCAGCGCCTCGCGGTAAAGCCGGTGCGCGCCGCCTGCGCCCGGCGGGATGGACAGCTCCTTGTAGGCGTGATCGAGCATCTCTTCGCGGGCCTGGATCAAGCCGCGCTTGACGAGTGCGCGTCGCAGCGCCGAGCCCGCGCCGTCGGCGCCGATCAGCGGGCCCTTGACCCGGAACTCGTCGGTGCCGTCGCCGGTATCGAACCGAAGGGTATCGCCGGCGGGATCGAAATCGGCGAGTGCCCGATCGAAGCGGAACTCGACGTTGCCGGTTGCGGCGGCCGCCTCGATGAGCAGCCGGTTCAGTCCTTCGCGGGAAACGGAATGGATGACTTCTTCCGGGCGCTGGCCGTAGGGCAACAACGTCGTCCGCCCCGCCCGATCGTGCGTCATGCGCCCGCGCATCGGAATGAGGAGTGGTTGCACGGCGTCTTCGAGGCCGCTTGCGGCGAGGGCACGCAAGCCGCGGGCGGCGAGCGCGAGGTTGATGGAGCGCCCGCCCGCGAAGCCGGTGCTGCGTGGATCGCTGCGCCGTTCGAATACCGTCACGTGCCAGCCCTGGCGCGCGAGCAGCAGCGCCGCCAGCGGTCCGGCGAGACCGGCCCCGACGAGTGTCGCTTCAGCGCGCATGATGCAGTATCTCATGCAGGGCAGCGACGAGCCGCGCGCAGTCTTCGTAGCGGTTGTAGAGCGGCGCCGGGGTGACGCGGATCACGTCCGGTTCGCGCCAGTCGGCAAAAATGCCTTGTGCCGCGAGAGCATCGAAGGCGGCGCGCGCGCGTTCACGCCCGCCGTGAAGTCGGAGCGACAACTGGGCACCGTGTGACTCCGGTGTTTCAGGCGTGATGCTCTCCAGCGCATCGCCCAGTTCGACAACCAGCGCATCGGCGAGAAAGCCCGTCAGTTCGAGCGATCGCGCACGCAGGTTGGCGATTCCCGCCTCGTCGAAGAGGCGCAGCGAGGCGAGGAGCGGCGCAAGCGCGAAGATCGGCGGATTGGACAGCTGCCAGCCCTCGGCGCCGGGAATAGCCTTGAATTCCGGACCCATTGCGAAGCGCGAAGCCTTGTCGTGTCCCCACCAGCCGGTGAAGCGCGGGCCGGCGAAATCGAGGCCGTGGCGCTCGTGGACAAAGCAGCCGCCGGGTGCGCCCGGCCCGCCGTTGAGGTATTTGTAGCTGCACCAGACGGCGAAGTCCGCCTCGTCATCATGCAGCGCGAGCGCGAGGTTGCCGGCGGCGTGGGCGAGATCGAAGCCGGCGAGCGCGCCTGCCGCGTGCGCCGCGCGGGCGATGCGTGCGAGGTCGAAGGCCTGCCCCGTCAGGTACTGCACGCCGGGCCAGAGCACGAGCGCGATGCGCTCGCCTTCGCGTTCGATGGCCGTCTCGATGTCTTCCTCGCACAGTGTCGCCTCGCCCTCACGCGGCGCGAGTTCGATCAGGGCGTCTTCGGCCGTGTAGCCGTGGTATTCGAGCTGCGAAATGACGGCATGACGATCGGAGGGGAAGGCACCTTTTTCGATCAGGATCGCGTGGCGTTCGGGCGTTGGGCGATAAAAGGAAACCATCATCAGGTGCAGATTCGCCGTGAGCGAGTTCATGGCCACGACTTCCCGTTCGCCCGCACCCACGATGCGTGCGAGCAACGGCGTGAGTTCCTCGTGGTAGCTCACCCAGGGTCGGTGCGCGCGAGTGTGCGCCTCGACGCCGAGTGTGGCCCAGTCGGCAAACTCCTCTGCAACCAGCGTGCGGGCGCTGCGCGGGCAGAGCCCCAGCGAGTGGCCGCAAAGATAGGCGGCGGGCTTGCCGTCCGGGGCGGGCGGAATGTGGAAGCGTTCGCGAAAATCCGGGGAGCGGTCGTTGGCGTCGCGCTCGCGCGCGAGTTTCGTCCAGTCTTCTTTCATGCAGAGTTCTCCACGAGTTCGGCGGGCACGACGAGCGGGCGGCTGGGCACGGCTTCGAGATGCCAGCGGGGCACTTGAAGATCGAGCAGGTAGAGGCCGTCGGCGAGTTCGTCTGCGGCGTAAATCATTTCGGTCACCGTCGTGAAACGCCGGCGTGCATCGCGCAGCCGGCGGCTTCCGGCCGGCAGGCCGAAGAAGGCACGGTGTGCGGGCAGTTCCGGGTCATCGAGGCGATCGAGCGAGGGCAGATCCACGAGCAAGTGTTCGATGCCCGCGTCGGCGACAGCCTGCGCCGCGGCTGCGTCGAGCCACGGTGGCGGCGCCTCTGCCGTGTAATGGCGTGACAGTTTTTGCGCGTCATTCGCGGACGTGCGCAAGATGAAGGCGACACAGCCGCTGGATTGTGCCGCGGCAAGCGTCTCGCGCAAGGCATCGGCCGTTATTGCGCCGTGTCCGGTTTCCACGCCGGCGAGCCAGGCCGGCATCCAGCCGCCGGTGAGGAGTTCCGGCACGCTGCCGTCGTCCTCCACGAGGTGCCCCACGCATTCGCTGTGCGTGCCGTTGCCGTGCGGCGCGAGCGTAAGCACCGAAGCGTTGCAGCTTGCGCCGGCGGCGACGCGGCCGCTGAAGCCGGGCGCGGCGAGCGCTTCCAGACGCGCGGGTGCCGCGCCGAAGGCCTGCGGCCCGGTGCCGTCGAAGCGCAGCGGAATTGCGAGATCGTTTGCGACCGGTGCGCGGCTCCGGTAACGCCTGCCGTCCCGAGCGACTTCAATCACGGGCGAAGCGAGTCGCGTCGAGATCGAGCCATTCGAGCGCCGTGCCGCCGCGCAGCCGCGCCTCGGTTTTCTCGTCGAAGCCCATCGAGGCGATCAGCGTGCCCGGTTCGAGTTCGCCCAGCGGAAACGGGTAATCGGTGCCGAGGCAGACGCGCTCGGTTCCGACGAGTTCGAGGAGATAGCGAAACGCGGCCGGATCGTGCACGAGCGAGTCATAGAAGATACGCCGGACGTAGTCGCGCGGGTTCACCTCGTTGTCGACGGCGCACAAATCGGGGCGCACGTCGAAGCCGTGCTGAATGCGCCCGATGGTGTGTGGGAAGGCGCCACCGCCGTGGGCAAAGGCAAAGCGGATTTTCGGGTGGCGTTCGAGTACGCCGCCGAAGATGAGCGAGCAGATGGCGCGGCTCGTCTCGGCCGGCATGCCGACGAGCCACGGGAGCCAGTACTTGGGCATCTCGCTGCGCGCCATCATGTCCCAGGGGTGGACGAAGACGGCCGCGTTCAGGCGTTCGCAGGCGCCCCAGAACGGTTCGAAGCGCGCGTCCTCGAGATTCCATTGCTCGATGTGAGTGCCGATTTCCACGCCGGCAAGACCGAGTTCACTGATTGAACGCTCGAGTTCTGCAATGGCGAGGTCCGGCGACTGCATCGGCACCGTCGCGAGACCGACGAAACGTTGCGGATGTTCGGAGACGACGCCGGCGATGTGATCGTTCAGGCGTCGTGCGAGGTCGAGCGCATGATCGGCCTTTGCCCAGTAGGAAAACATCACCGGCACGGTGGAAAGCACCTGCACGTCCACGCCGGCCGTGTCGCAGTCTTTGAGGCGCGCGTCGGCCTCCCAGCAGTTGGCCTCGATGTCGCGGAACTTCTTTCCCGATTGCATCATGCGCGCGCAGCCGCCGCCGCGCGGATGAATGGAGATAAAGCCGCCGTAGCCGTATTTCGCGTCGAGGTCCGGCAGTTCCGGCGGCAGGATATGCGTGTGAATGTCAATCGTCAGCATCGGTGGCGTCGTTGTTCAGTGATGGTAGGGTCGCTAGCTCTTTCCCGTTGTCGAGGAAGAGGCAATCGCCGTTCATTCCCAATGGCGTTCGCTTGTTCACCGCGGTGGCTGCATGACGGCGCCGCAGGCCTTGCAGGTACGGTTTTCGACGTTGCCGAAGAAACGCTCGAAGACGGGCGGAAAATCCTTTTCGATATCGTGCAGCACGAAGTATTCCTCGTACAGCTTTTCGTGACACTGCTCGCAGAACCAGAGCAAACCGTCGTTTTCACCCGCCTGGCGGCGGCGCTCGACGACGATGCCGACGGAGTCGGCAAAACGCTGCGGCGAGTGCGGTACGCGCCCGGGCAGGAGCAGCATTTCGCCGGCGCGGATCGGAATGTCCACGGGTTTGTCTTTCTGCATCGTCTTCAGGAGCATCTCGCCCTCGTACTGGTAGAACAGCTCGGGGCCTTCATCGTAGTGGTAGTCCTTGCGGCTGTTCGGTCCGCCGACGGCCATCACGATGAATTCGTCGTTGTCGAAAATCTGCTTGTTGCCGACCGGCGGCCTCAGCAGGTGCCGGTGCTCCTCGATCCACGCTTGCAGCGGGAAGGCCTTGAGTACGTCCATGTCAGCTCTCCGGGTAGGCGGCGATGCACTTCAGCTCGACCGCGATCGGCGTCGGCAGCGCGCCGATCTCGACGGTGGTGCGGCAGGGCGGATTGTCCGCGAAGCGCTTCGCCCACAGCGCGTTGAAGGTCTTGAAGTCGCGCGCCATGTCGGTGAGGAAGACGGTCACGTCAATGAGATCCGCGAGTTTCAACCCGGCGGCCTGGAGAACGGCCTCCACGTTCTCGAAGACCGAGCGGGTCTGCGCGGCGATGTCGTGGTCACCGACCTCGCCGTCCGCGGTCAGCGTGACGCCGGGGATGGCATCGGCGCCGGGTTTGCGTGGGCCGACGCCGGAAAGGTAGAGCAGGTTCCCGACGCGGCGAGCGTGCGGGTAGTGGCCAACCGGCGGCGGCGCGCTTGCGCTGTGGAAGGTTTCGTCCATTGCGCCTCCTGCTTGCAGATGAAAAGTGGCGCGCCCTAGAGGATTTGAACCTCTGACCTCAGCCTCCGGAGGGCTGCGCTCTATCCAGCTGAGCTAAGGGCGCCCGGCAAACGCATGCGACCATCGCATAACGCTGCGAACGCTATTTTGCCGCATTCTTCGATCGCTTGCGCCCTTATTCTAGCCTGAATAGCGGCTGGCAGGGTATATAATTCTCCCGGTTTGGGACAATCCGCCGAAGGACGGCACCATGGGCCTGCATGACGACAGAACCTTCGTTCGCCACTTCTCCTGGGTAATTCTCGCCCTTGCGGCGAGTGCCATCATCTTTATTATCATTGCGTTCGTGGTCGTGGCCGTCACGGGCATAGACAACCACAGCGGCTACAGCTATGTGCAGTACCTGAAGTCGCATCCGGGCGCGGCGGCACCCGGCTCGGCGGCCCGTGCACAGGCGAACAATTCGGGCGTTGCGGAAAAGGCGGCGGGTACCGCGACGGCGAAGGCCGTTGCCGCGACCGGTGCCGCGGGGAAGAACCTCGACGGCAAGGCGATCTGGCAGGCGCATTGCTCGGCCTGCCACGCGACCGGCGTGGCCGGCGCGCCCAAGATCGGCGACAAGAGCGCCTGGGGGCCGATACTCGCCAAGACCGACCGGGCGATGCTCTACAAGCACGCCATCGAGGGTTTCAAGGGCGAGCGCGGTTTCATGCCGCCCAAGGGCGGCGCCACGAATCTGAGCGATGCGCAAGTCAAGGCGGCCGTGGACTACATGGTGGGCGAGAGCGGCGGGTTTTCGGCCCGGGCCAAGGCGACCGCCGCCGCGTCTCGGGCAAAGACGGCCGAGGCTGCCGGCAACAAGATTGCGGCCGACGGCAAGGCGATCTGGCAGGCGCATTGTTCGGTCTGTCACGCGACCGGCGTGGCCGGCGCGCCCAAGATCGGCGACAAGAATGCCTGGGGACCGATCCTTGCCAAGACGAGCATGGATACGCTTTTTGACCATGCGATCAACGGTTTTCACGGGGATCGCGGCTTCATGCCGCCGAAGGGCGGCGCGGCGAGTCTGAGCGATGCCCAGGTCAGGGCCGCCGTCAAGTATATGGTGGATCAGAGCGGCGGCAAGTCCGGCGGTTGATCATTTGAATTTGCGCGTTCGGTCTTGGCACAATGTCCGAATGAGCAAGCGCCGTCGCGCCGAATCCGCCGCCCGTCCCTGCGGTATGCTTGTCATGGACTTTATCCGGACGGAAAGGAGCAGACCATGTTTCGAACGGTTCTAGTCGGGGCGGCCTTGTTGCTGGCGGCGCCCGGTGCGCTCGCGGCGACCTACACAATAGACTCTGCGCATAGTTTTCCGCAATTCGAGATCCGGCACATGAGTTTTTCGTTGATTCATGGCCAATTCAACCATACCACCGGCACGATCACCATGAATCGTGCGCAGGAGCTCGGATCGGTGCATGTGGTGATTGCCGTGGATTCCATCGATACCGGCCATGCCCAGCGCGACAAGGATCTGCTCGCGCCGTCCTTTTTCGACGCCGCGAAGTATCCGACCATGACCTACGATTCGACGAAGGTGGTTTACCACGGCAAGACCGCGGCGACGGTGTATGGAAAACTCACCATGAAGGGGGTGACCCGGCCCGTCGAATTGCAGGTTTCGCGGATCCACTGCGCCAAGGATCCATTTTCGGCCCACGGAACGCGTTGCGGTTTCGATGCTACGGCGAACATCAAGCGTTCCCGGTTCGGCGTTTTGGGCGACCTGCCGGTGGTTCCGGACAACGTGCACATCATTATCAACGTGGAAGCCGTTGCCCGGCCGAACGGTTCGGGCCAGGAGAAATAGCATGAAAACAAGCGTGTACGTAGTTTTTTATTCCATGTACGGCCATGTACACGAAATGGCCGAAGCGGTGGCGGCCGGCGCGCGCGAGGTCGAGGACGCCGAAGCGACGCTCCTTCAGGTGCCGGAACTGGTGCCGCCGGAGGTGTTGGAGAAATCCGGTGCCGCCGGGAAACGCAAGGCCTTCGCTCATATCCCCGTCGCCAAACCGGAGCAACTGACCGAGCCCGACGCGATCGTCTTCGGCACGCCGACCCGTTACGGCAACATGTGCGGGCAGATGCGCAATTTCATCGATCAACTGGGACCCTACTGGGCGAAGGGCGCCTTCGAAGGCAAGGTGGGCAGTGTCTTCTCCTCCAGCAATACCCAGCACGGCGGGCAGGAAACGACGATCACGAGCTTTCACTCGACGCTGTTTCACCTCGGCATGATCGTGGTCGGTGTACCCTACAGCGAGACGCGCCAGATGACGATGGAGGAAATCACCGGCGGCTCGCCCTACGGCGCGAGCACGATCGCCGGCGCTGAAGACCGGCCGACCGAGAACGAACTCGCCATCGCGCGTTTCCAGGGCCGTCACGTCGCGGAAGTTGCGGTCGCCCTCAAGCGCGGTCGCAAGGCCTGAAGGGGTTCCGGCCCGCGGCGTCATTCGACGGGGCCCTGTTGCCGTCCGGAAAACCGCCGGTTTCGCCGTGCCTCGTCATTGCGGAGACGCGCGCGTAGCACACAAAATCCGAACGCTTCGGCAGAAAACTCCCGCTTGTGCCGGAATCGCGCGTGAAGCGGGTCGTCGGTCGCTCAGCGATGCAATTCGCCCTCGCGCTCAGGCTGATAGAGAACTTCTGCAATCGTGAGCCTGATACGCCCGCCGCCCGGGCGCGGCCATTCGATTTCATCGCCGACGGACAGTCCCAGAAGCGCGCTCCCCACGGGGGCCAGGACGGAAATTCTGTCCGCGCCGTCGCCGACGTCCTTCGGATAAACGAGTGTCAGACGGAAGTCTTCCTCCGAGGTGGCCATGCGGAAGTGCACCGTCGAGTTCATCGTTACCACGGTCGGCGGCATCTTTTCAGGCGCAACGATCTCGGCGCGATCGAGCTCCTGCCGCAGGGCTTGCAGGTCCGGAAGCGCATGGGCGGGCAGCGACTCCAGTAGCGCTTCCAGACGCTGCGAGTCCCGCGACGATATGACGATGTCGGGTTGCTTGCTCATGATTTCCTCGTTTTGTCGCGCACAGGGCAATTCGTTCGATCCGACTTGAACCTTGAACAAGGTCGGGGCAATCGCCGGCTATTCAAGACCTTCCGGATCGCGTTATTGCAGCCCGGTGAGGCCACCGCGCTGTTTGGCGGGCGTGGGTTTTGTTACTTCGCCTTGCGGGGGTAGGGGCTGCCGTCTTTGTGCGCGTAGCCCGAGCTGCGATCGGGCATGACGAGATCTATGTCGGGGTAGTCCACGCGGTCGGAGTCCGGGTTGCGCGTGCCGACTTCGAGAATGACGGCTTCGGAGCCGGAGCGGTTCTGCAAGTGATGGCCGTCGGCATCGCCCGCCTTGAAACCGGCACTGTCGCCGGCGCTCAGCGTCTCCTCGCCCACGTCGGTGACGAGCGTCACTTCGCCTGCGAGCACGTACACGAATTCGTCCTCGTCCGAGTGCCAGTGGCGCTGACTCGACCAGGCGCCGGCGGGAAGCCGCAACAGGTTCACGCCGAATTGGTCGAGCCCCGCCGCGTCGCCGAGTCGCCACCGCTTGCGTTTCCGGCAGGGTCCGTCAAAGGGCGGCGGGTAGCCGGTACCGAAGCGGGTGGGTGCGGCTTCAGTCTCGATCTTTTTCACGATGCGGCCTCCTGATCGAGTGCGAATGGTGCCGGTGGAGAGAGTCGAACTCCCGACCTTCGCATTACGAATGCGCTGCTCTACCAACTGAGCTACACCGGCACGGGCAGGAAATTTTAACGCAGCCTGTTCCGGTTCAGTGATGGAGACCGATACAAGGCTGTGGGCTGTCGGCGGGCGCCGCGCTTATTCCGGCTTGCCGTGCGCCGCCCGTGTGCGCTGCTGCATGCCGCGGGGCTTCTCTTTCCCGGCCGAACGTTCGCGCAGGCGCACGATCACTTCCACATCGGCGGCCTCGGTCCCCGGAGGCGGTTCGGGGATGCCCGAGACCGTGAGTTTTTCGGCCGGTATGTCCATCAGTTCTCCGGTTTCGGGATTATAGAAGTGATGATGCGCCGATACGGTGGGGTCGTAAAAGACACGGCTGGGGTCGACGTTGACCTCGCGCAGGAGACCGTGCTCGGTGAAGCTGCGCAGGGTGTTGTACACGGTAGCCTTGGAAACGCCCGGGCTTCCGCCGTTGACTTGTGCAAGCACCTGATCGGCGCAGAGGTGTCGCGGCGCGGCAAACATCACGCTGGCGATGCGCAGGCGCTGACGGGTGATGCCGATGCCGTGGCTGCGAAGTTTGTCGGCAAGTGCCGCTTCGTCCACAAAATTTTCCCGATTGCAACTTGGACTCATTATAAGGTAGGCCGCGACTCCGTTATGATCGGCGCCTTCCCGCGCGCTCCGTTTGCATGCCGCCTGCCAGCTTCGCCATTTCGTTGCCTTCCTCGCGCGTCGCGCTGGCGCGGCGGATGACGGCGATCGCGCTGCCGATCGTCGCGAACAATCTTCTGACCGTCGGCATGCAGCTCACCGATACGGTGATGGCCGGGCGACTGTCGGCGAAGGCGCTGGCCGCGGTTTCGGTGGGCGGGAGCGTGTTCGTGCCGTTCTTTTTGCTCGCCCTGGGTATGCTCGGGGCCTTGAGTCCCGCCAGCGCCCAGCTTTACGGCGCCGGGCGAAGTGGGCGGATCGGGCCGCTGGCACGCCAGGCGGCCTGGCTCGCGATCGGCCTGGCCGCCGTGCTCATGGCGGGCTTCCGGTTTCTGACACCGCTGTATCATCTGGCAGGCGTCGCCGGCGGGCTCGCGGACGTTTCCGAACAATACGTCGCGGCGTTGTCCTGGGGTCTGCCGGCGATCTTCCTGTATCTCGTGCTGCGTTTCTCGAGCGAGGGGATCGGCCATACGCGGCCGATGTTTTACGTGGCCTTCGCGGCTTTCCTGATCAACATTCCGCTCGATTACTGGTTCATTTACGGCGGGCTCGGCATGCCCCGGATGGGCGCCGTGGGCTGCGGTTACGCGACGGCGCTCGCGATGTGGGTACAGTTCGCGGCGATGCTGACCTACGTGTTGACGATGCGGCGGCGCTATCGTCCCCTCGGCCTGTTCCGGAGGCTGGAACCGCCCCGGCTCGCGCCGCTCGTGGAACTGGTGCGGCTCGGCGTGCCGATCGGCGTCATGCTCTTCGCCGAGGTGAGTCTGTTCGGCGCCGTCGCGCTCCTGATGGCCTCTCTCGGCGCGGTGAAGGCGGCGGCGCACCAGATCGCCGTGTCGGTGGCTTCCTTCTCGTTCATGTTCCCGATGGGGCTCGCAACCGGGATTTCCGTGGTTGTCGGCCAGGCGGCGGGTGCCGGGCGACCCATCCTGGCGCGGCGGGCCGGCCTCGTCGGTGTGGGGCTTGCGCTTGCCTTCGAGTGCGTGGCCGCCGTGCTCATTCTCGTATTGCGCGAACCGCTGGCGCGTCTGTTCACGGGTAATGCGGCGGTCATCGCGCTCGCCGCCGAACTGTTGTTGCTTGCCGCGGCGTTCCAGCTTTCCGACGGCTTGCAGGTGGCGAGCGCCGGGGCCTTGCGCGGCTTGAAGGATGTGCGCGTGCCGATGTGGATCACCGTGCTCGCCTATTGGGGCACGGGTCTGCCGCTGGCCTGGGCGTTCGGCTTCAAGCTCGGCTTGGGTCCGGTTGGAATCTGGGTCGGCTTGATTGCGGGGCTTACCGTTGCCGGCCTGCTCCTGTTTCTTCGTTTCCTGCGACGGCGCGTTATCATGGCCGCATGAGTTTGACGGACCGTCTGGAAGGCCTGCTCGCGGCGGGCAAGGAGAATGCGCCGCTGCGGGTGTCGCTCGCGCAAGCTGCCCTGGGACGCGGCGATGCGCACGATGCCATCACGCACCTGGAGCAGGCGATCGAACTCGATCCGGACTACACGGCGGCCTGGAAAGCCTACGGACGCGCGCTCGCCATGGAGGGGCGCGACGAGGAGGCCCGCGCCGCCTACCGGCGCGGTCTCGAAGTGGCGCGTGCGGCGGGCGATCGCCAGGCGGGCCGCGAGATCGGGGTGTTTCTTCGGCGGTTGGAAAAGTAAACGGCCGTGAATGACGTTGTGGACAAGATGGAAGGCCTGCCCAGCGACGACGCCCACGAGCGCGAGACGACGGACGCGATGCTCACGCGCGAGTCCTGGAAGATCTTCCAGATCATGGCCGAGTTCGTCGAGGGCTACGAACGCCTCGCGCGCATTCGCCCGTCGGTGTCGGTTTTCGGCTCGGCGCGCACCCCGCCCGATCATCCCTATTACAAGCTTGGCGAGGCGATCGGCCGCGCGCTTTCGGCCGCCGGTTTTTCCGTCGTGACCGGTGGCGGGCTCGGGCTCATGGAGGCGGCGAACAAGGGTGCCTTCGGCGGACGGGCACCCTCGGTCGGGTTGAACATCAAGCTGCCGCGCGAGCAGCGCGCGAACGAATACCAGAACATCGCGATAACTTTCAAGCATTTTTTCTCGCGCAAGGTCATGTTCGTGAAATACGCCTCGGCCTACGTGATCTTGCCGGGCGGCTTCGGCACCCTGGACGAGTTTTCCGAAATTCTCACGCTGATTCAGACCGGGAAGAGCCGGCGGATTCCGATCGTGCTCGTGAATGCCGATTTCTGGAGCGGGATGCTCGACTGGTTTCGCGGGTGCCTGTTGGCCGAGGGCATGATCGCGGCAGACGACATGGCTCTGATGAGTACCGCCGAGACGGCCGACGAGGTGGTGGAACGAATCTTCGCGCATTACGACAAGGAAGGCTTCGAGCCTTCGGCGAAGGATCGCGAAAAGATGCTCGAATTGTGAAAAGGCTCTCGGGAGCGCCGGCATCTTGCCGGCTTTTCGGCCGCAAGCTGCGGGGATGCGTTGGAACCGTGACGACCCGGCGGGGTGTCCCGTGATCGCATTGCTCCAACGGGTGACGGAAGCCTCGGTGCGGGTGGGCGAGGAGATCGTCGGCGCCATCGGGCCGGGGCTCGTGGTGCTTCTCTGCGTCGAGCGCGGCGATGGGCCGGCTCAGGCGGGACGTATGCTCGATCGCCTGCTCGGTTATCGGGTTTTCGGCGATGGCGCCGGACGGCTCGACCGAAGCCTCGCCGATACCGGCGGCGGCCTGCTGCTCGTGCCCCAGTTCACACTTGCGGCCGACACCCGCAAAGGCATGCGTCCCGGCCTCGGAAGAGCGGCGCCCCCCGATCTGGCGCGGCAATTGTTCGAGCGAATTGCGGCCGAGGCTCGAAGGCGGTACCCGACAGTCGCGACGGGGCGCTTCGGCGCTCATATGCGGGTCGCGCTCGTGAACGACGGGCCGGTCACCTTTCAGCTCGAAGTCCGCGGCACGCTAAACTAGATAATCCGGAGCGCAGGAGGAAAACGTGGGACTCGGCGGCATCAGCGTCTGGCAACTGGTTATCATTCTGATCGTCTTTCTCGTGACCCTGATCGTTGCGGCTCCGCTCCATCGGGCCGCGGGTGAAAAGGGCGAGAAGCGCGAGCAGAACGCATCGCATCCGGAACGGGACGACTCGACGGGCCCGCATTAGCCGGCGGTTTCCGGCAATTACGCTCGATTCGGCCAGTCGAAGGTTTCAAGGTGGCGGCGCAGCGCCGTCGCCGTCGGGTAGCGGCGCAGGATCAGGCTTTTTTTGAGGCCCCGGCAGATCGCCTTCACTTCCGGGGGCTGGCGGGCGTAACGCGCACGTCCGCCGAGCGCATAGTGGAACAAGCGCACGGCGTCCACGACGTCCTCGCGCATGCTGTCGCGCCGCGGGCCGCTCCAGCGGAAGGTGTCCACCAGCTTCATCTCGAAATCCACCCCGACGCGGCGCACGATGAGGTTTTCCTCGTGCAG
>CAZKOE010000012.1:0-26051 GCA_964554305.1 uncultured Gammaproteobacteria bacterium | reverse complement strand
ACATGCTCGACGGGCGCATGCGCCACGGCGACAGCAAGGGCAACAGCGGCCTTTTGACGGCGGGCTCCGTGCAGTGGATGACAGCCGGGCGCGGTATCGTGCACTCGGAAATGCCGGAGCAGGAAGACGGCCTGATGTGGGGCTTCCAGCTCTGGGTGAACCTTCCGGCACGGGACAAGATGACGGCGCCGCGCTATCAGGACATTCCGCCGGAGCGGATTCCGGTCGTGGACGCCACGGATGGCGTGCGAGTCAAGGTGATAGCCGGCACCGTGAGCGACGTCACCGGACCGGTTACGGCCGTCGCGACGGAACCCGTTTACCTGGACGTCGAGCTGCAACCGGGCGCAAGCTGGAACGCCGGACTGCCGGCGGGCCACAACGCCTTCGTTTACGTGTACGCGGGCACAGCCGGCATCGGCAACCCGGCGGAACATGCAGCACGCGGCGAACTCGCCGTATTAAGCACGGGCGAAACAGTCGCGCTTTCCGGTACGGGCGGCGAACCGGCCAGGCTGCTCCTGATTGCCGGCCGGCCGCTCAACGAGCCGATCGCCCACTATGGGCCCTTTGTGATGAACACCGAGGCCGAACTGCATCAGGCGATCGCGGACTTCCAGAGCGGTCGCTTCTGATCTGCAAAAAATCCACCGGACCGGAAGTCGGCAAAATGCCGGCGCTCCCCCGCAGATCAGAGGCCGCTCAGATAATCAGGGCCGAGGTTGCGCATCTGCTCGAGTATCCAGGCCTGGCGCCGGAGCAGATAACTCGAGGGATGGGCCGGATCGAAGTCATAGGGATCGGGCAACGTGGCCGCGAGCAGCGCCGCCTCCGGGCGGGTCAGTTGCGAGGCCGATTTGCCGAAGTAATGCTTCGCCGCCGCTCCCACGCCGAAGGTCTGGGGCCCGAACTGCGCAATGTTGAGATAAACCTCCAGCACGCGCCACTTCGGCCAATCGAGATCAATCAAGATCGTGAACCAGGCACCGACGCCTTTCCGGAAATAACCGCCGCCGGGCCACAAAAAAAGATTCTTCGCGGTTTGCTGCGTAATCGTGCTCGCCCCGTGCGTGGTTTCGCTGTGCTCGTTGTGTTTGATCGCCTGCTTGATCGCCCGGATGTCGAAGCCGTGGTTGTACGGAAAGGTCTGATCCTCGCTCGCGACCACGGCCAGGCGCATCGCCGGGGAAATCCGGTCATAAGACACCCAGGCATGATGAATGCGAGTCGAATCCGGCAGTGCCGCGGCCCTCTCCAGCATGAAGGCGGTCGTCGGCGGATTGATCCAGCGCATCAGGATGACCGGGAGCCAGGTCACGAGAAACAACGTCGCCAGGACCGCGAGTATGACCCACGGCCACCTGCGCCGCGGCTTGGGCGGCGCCGGCGCCACCGATTCGCACGAGGAAAGCCCCGCCCCGCGAAAACCGGGCTCCGCCCGATCGCCTCCATCGCCCTGCGCACCCGCTTCCCCGGCAGTGGAAAGCACGAGCGGGCGCAAAGGCGAGCGGCCCTTCACCGCGCCGGGGTGCCGGTGTTTTCCTGTTGGGCGACGGCGTCGAGGCGCAGCATGATCAGTTGCACGGCCTCATTCTGCATGTCCACCTGCAGTTGCGCCTGACGGCGGCCGCTCGCCAACTCGATGTTCGTGTTGTAGGCCAGGTAGCGGCTCAGGTCGAGGCTTTGCGGCGCGAGCAACTCGGCGCCTTTCGCCCCGGTCAGGCCGAAACGCACCCGATAGACGATCTGGTATTCCACGGGCTGGCCGTGCGTGTTGACGGCGAGCACCCGCCGCTCGAAATCGGCCCGAATGATCGAAAGCACCGCATCCGCCTGCACCCGGCTTGCGGCAATCTGCGCCCCGTGAGCCACGATGGCGCGCCGCAGCCTGTTCTCCAGATAGCCATAGGGCTGGCCGCTCGCGACGTAAATCGTTCCCATCGCCTTCGGCAAGGCCCGCGCGCTCCCGACCGGATGAAAACCGCAACCGGCGAGCGCAAGCACCGACGCGACGGCCAAGATTGCCTCGAAACGGCGCGATCTCCGCCGGCACAGAGGCCCTCGTGCACTCACAGGCATTTCCCGATCTCCGCAAGGCGTACCGCTTCCTCAATTTTAGCCCGGGCCGGCCGTTCTCCAGCCGCCGAGACTGAATTATGCGAAAATTGCACGCCGAATCGCCCCGCCGAAGCCATGAGCGCGCAACCCGAACTGTCCATCGTCCTGCCCGCGCACAACGAAGCCGAAAGCCTGCCCACCGTTGTCGCCGAACTGCGCAGTCTTTACCCGCAGGCGGAAATCATCGTGGTAAACGACGGCTCGACGGACGACACGGCGGAACGCGCCGCTGCGGCCGGAGCCGATCGCGTGGTCACCCATCCGTACCCCATCGGCAACGGCGCGGCGATCAAGGACGGCGCCCGCGCCGCCCGGGGCGAGGTCATCGTGTTCATGGATGCCGACGGACAACACCGCCCCGCCGAGGTCGCGAAGCTTCTCGCCGCGCTCGGCGATGACTACGTCATGGCCGTCGGCGCGCGCTCGGCCAAGGCGCACGCCAACCCGGGCCGCCGCTTCGCCAATGGTCTTTACAACTTGCTCGCCAGCTGGGTCACGGGCCATCCCATTGCCGATCTCACCTCGGGCTTTCGCGCCGTGCGCGCCCGGCGCTTCCGGGAAATCCTCTTTCTACTGCCCAACGGTTTCTCCTATCCGACGACGAGCACCATGGCCTTCTTCCGTGCCGGCTTCCCGGTGCGCTTCGTACCCGTGGACGTGGCGGCGCGCGGCGGCGCATCGAGCCACATCCGGCCGCTGCGCGACGGCGGCCGCTTCCTGCTCATCATCCTCAAGGTCGCGACGCTCTACTCGCCGCTGAAGATTTTCACACCCGCGGCCCTGATCTTTTTCGGCTTCGGCCTCGGCTACTACATCTTCACCCTCGTCGCCTACCACCGCTTCACCAACATGAGCGCGCTGCTGTTCATCATTTCCGGGCTGGTGTTCCTGTTGGGTTTGATCGCCGAGCAGATCGCGAACCTGCTCTACGCCAACACCGGGCATGACTGACGTACACGTCCCTTGAAGGGAGAAGACCGGGAAACCGGAATGAGTAGTGCAAGCGGGCCCGCCCTGTTGATCACGCGCAACCTCCCGCCCGTCATCGGCGGCATGGAGCGGCTGATCGGCCACGTCGCCGCGGCGCTTGCGTGCGAATACGAAACCGCCGTCGTCGGCCCGCGCGGCGCCCGGTTTGAGATACAGCCGCCCGCCTTTTATGCCTGTCCGCTCTCACCGCCCATACGCTTTCTCGCCGCGGCGGGCCTGAAAGGCTGGAAGGCGGCGCAACATCACCGCCCGAACCTCGTTTTTGCCGGCAGCGGACTCACCGCCCCAATCGCGAGGCTCGCCGCGCGCAAGGCCGGCGCGCGCTACGCCGTCTACCTGCACGGGCTCGACATTGCGACACCCCACCCCATCTATCGGCGGTTTTTCCTGCCCGCCATCGGCGACGCCGACCTCGTCATCGCCAACAGCCGCTACACGGCCGAACTCGCCACGGCCGCGGGCGTTCCGCGATCACGGATACGCATCCTGCATCCGGGCGTCGAAATTCCCGCCGCGATTGCCGGCCGCGAGGCAGCGGCCAAGGCCTTTCGCGAACACTACGGCCTGCCCGCCGGACCGATTCTTCTGGGGGTCGGCCGAATCACTCCACGCAAGGGCTTCGCCGCATTCATCGCTCGCAGCCTGCCGGCCATCATCGAAGAAATTCCAGACGCGCAATTCGTCGTCGCGGGCGAAGTCCCGCGTCACGCCGCCAAGCACACGGGCGACGAGGCCGCAGCCATACGCCGCGCCGTCGCCGCGGTGGGAATCGGCGATCGCGTCCACCTCATCGGGCCGCTCGACGATGCCGGGCTCGCCCGTGCCTGGCCCGCAGCCGACGTCCACGCCTTCCCGGTGCGGAACGATCCCGCCGACCCGGAGGGCTTCGGCATGGTGGCGCTCGAAGCCGCCGCCTGGGGCGCGCCGACCGTCGCCTTTGCCGCCGGCGGAGTCACCGACGCCGTCGCCGAAGGCGAATCCGGCCGCCTCGTTCCGCCCAGCGACTACACGGCGTTCGCCGCCGCGGCGATCGAAGCCATCCGCCGGCGCGGAAACTTCGCGGAGAGCGCCCGCCGCTTCGCGGCAAGCCACGCCTGGCCGCGCTTCAATGCCCGGCTGATTGAACTGCTGGCCGAGTTGGATCGCGACCGGGACGACCACTCCTACCCCGGCTCGCACTCACCGCCCGCAAGAGCTCGGCTCCCCCTTACACGTTCTCACGGCAGGAAGGATTGAGGGGAATTCTTCAGGCGTTGAAGATCTCGCGGTAACCCGCGATCATCTTTTCCAGCGGAAACTCGGCAAGAATCTTCTCGCGGTTATACGCGCCCATCTCCGCGCGCATCATCGGATCACGCGCAAGCCACACCAGATACTCGAGCATCTGGCCGCGATTGCCGCGCTCGAACAAAAAACCGCCCTTGCCGTGATCCACCAGCTCCGGCATGGAGGAACAATTCGTTGCGACGATCGGCAGACCGCAGGCCATCGCCTCCGCCACAACCAGACCGAAGCCTTCGCGACGAGTCGGGAAAAAGAGAATATCCGCCGCGCGATATACCTCCGGCATTTCCTCATGTTCGCGCCGCGCAACCGTCTCGAACTTCCCATGCCCCTCCTTGCCGTCATTCCCGCGCAAGCCGCTCGTAACCTGCATCGTCACACCTTCCGGCAAGACTTCGGCGATTGCCGTTAGATGTTCCGCGCCCTTGCGCCGCGTCGGATTGCCCGCAAAAAGGATTTTCACCGGCCAGCCGGGACGCCCCTCCGCCGGGCTGAACAAGTCGGTATCAACGCCGTTTCGAATGACGACCAGGCGTTCACCCAACGCATGATGCCGTTGCACCAGCCCCGCCGTGAAATGACTTACCGCCGTCACCCACTTCGTCCGGCGCAGCGATGCGCGAACGGCCGGCATCATGATGCCGATGTAAAAGGCACGCTGCGCGAACGAGGCGGCGGCGAGCATCTCCCCGTCCAGGTAGTAATTGTGAAACGTGACGACCAATTCCGATCCCCGATGCGCCACCCAAGGCCCGAGTTCGGGCAGGCTGTGCACAATCGGAGCAGCCGGCTTCCCGCGCAGCGCCAGCGCCAGTGCCGGCGGCGCCAGACCCCAATACGGCGACAACTCCTCGACCCGATACCCGTCCAAGGCCGCCTCGATCTGGCGATGCACGACGATCGCGCCGCTGCCGCCAACCACTGGTGCTCGAATCTGTTGGCTCCAACCTTTAGCCGTGGACACTCGGTTCACCAAGAATCCAACCTCTGCTTTGCATGAATTCGATCAGCTTCGGAACAGCCTGGTCCTGCGGCAGATCGTCGAAGGCGAGCCGGCGCAATCTTGCGCGCTCCCCCGCGTATTCATCCTGATTCCACTGGCCAAGCAAGGCCGCAAGAACGGCATCCCAGGTTTTCAGCTTGGGACCGGGCGTCATTTCGTCGAAGTTGAACTGGAACTGACGGTCCTTCAGAACATATTCCTCCAAATCCGGCACGAGGAACAATACCGGCTTGTCCAGCAACAAGTAATCCATGTAGATGGAGGAATAGTCCGTAATCAAGGCACTCGAGGGCGGCATCAGGGGATACACGTCGGAATCCGGATCACAAAGATGCAGGTGTTCTCCCTGAACCTCCCCCTCACCGTGTTCCAGGGGATGGAATTTGAAAAGAAACTCTACCTTGTTCTTCTCGCAAAACTCATCCAACACGGAAATCGTATCCCGATCGAGGCCCATTTGACTCGCGCGAGAATCCTTGTAAGTAGGCGCGACAAGCACCATTCGCCGCCCTTCGCCAATCCAGGAAGAAACTCGGGCAGCGACAGACCGATCCACGTTCCACCAGGCCAGGGAACGCCTGTCTTCATATAAACCGAAGGCGTTGCGCGGATAGCCGGTAACCAGAAAATGGCGGCTCAACAGCGCCGGCTTGAATACCTTTTCCGCATAAAATTCGGACGTCGTTACCACGGCATCGAAACGGACCAAGCGTCCATTAAGCACGTTCATGATCCGACGCAAACTCGGAATTCCCGGCAGCGTGAAGATACCGATACCTTGCGATTCGTGCCTCCACTTGTCCAATTCAATACGCTTGTAACCGACTCCATGCCAAAGCTGCATCTTTTTCGATCCCGCGAGCAAGAATCGCCTGAACTTCCAGACCCATTCGCCAGAATCAACGACCAGCGTCCCCGCCCGGAACAAAAAGCAGACTCCGCGCCACGATGGAAAGTTCACAACCTCATAATCGGTACCTTTCAGCAACCTGGAAGCATCGTTCCGCTCGGTGACGAACACAACGCGCACGCCCGGCATCAACAAGGGCGCACCCTGGAGCAAAAAATACTTGGCGTTATCGACAAACTTGCCATCGTCCCGCCCGATAACGGCCACCCAATCCCGCCGTTTTGGAACGATTCGTGCAAAAGGAGCAATCAGCAGCCAACCCATCGCTCCCGACAAAACCTTTCGTATCGCGTTGAGAATTTCCCAAAGCAAGTCACCGGCGGACATCTATGACCTCTCCGGTGGCATCGGAAAGCATGACCGCCAGTGTCGCTCTCGCCACGCTCTCGGCATCAAGAAGCTCGGATTCGGGCTCGATGCCGAAATTCTCGGTGCGCATCGGGGTCGCCGTGCGCTCGGGGTTGATCGCGTTGATGCGCACGTCGAATGGCAGATACTCCTGCGCGAGCCCCTGCATCAGGTTCACGACCGCCGCCTTGGTCGCCGAATAAACCGCCGAACGCGCGCGGCCGCGAGTGTAGGAGCTGGAGGTAAACAGCGCGATGCTTCCGCCCGTATCCTTCATCACGTCGAAGGCCTCGCGGGCGACCACGACGCTTCCACGCAAGTTGGTGAGCATCTGCTCGTCAATGGCCGCGTAATCCTGGCCGGAAAGGAGTCCCACCCGGAGGATCCCCGCCGTATTGGCAACCATGTCCACCCGCCCATGCGCCTCGCGAACCTCGCCAAGCACTCTCCGCACGGCAGCCTCGTTCGCAACATCCACTCCGTCGCGACGGGAAACCGAGCGCACGACCGCGCCACGTTCGCCGGCCAGCTCCGCGATCCGCTTGCCGATTCCGCGCCCGCCACCGAACAGCACGACGACCTTGTCGTCTAGCGGTTCGTTCAAGCAGTCTTCCGCAAGCGGGCGGGAGCGCAATTGAAAGAGCCGGTCCGCCAAATAGATATCCGATGGATAGGTGATCTTGATATTGCTGGTGTCGCCTGCGACGACCCTGACCGCGCTCAATCCATAACGAAGAACCAGGCCGCAGTCATCCGTCACCTTGACGCCGGTGTCCTTTGCAGCCCTGCGGTGGGCCTCGCGCAGGATTCCCGCCCGAAAGCCCTGCGGGGTCTGCCCAAGCCGTAAGGTCGCCCGCTCCGGTACCTCCACAATTTTTTGATCGTTGTCCACCCGGATGATCGTGTCGCCCGAGGGAATGCCCGTATCCACGGCGTCGCACCCGTCCAGCGCATCGAGGCAGCGGTCAATCGTCGCGTGATCGAGCAGCGGGCGAACGGCATCGTGCACCAGTACCTTGTGATCGTCGCCGACAACGGCGGAAATGCCTGAAGCCGAACTCGCCTGCCGTGTTGCCCCGCCGTTCACGATCCGGGTCACCTTGCGGTAGCCGGCGTTATTGACGATCTCCTCCACCAACAGGCGGCTGTCCGCGGCACAGACCACAACAACCTCGTCAATCCTGGAGTGACGCTCGAACGTATCGAGCGTATGCTCCAGCACCGTCTTTCCGGCCAGCTTCAGAAACTGCTTCGGCGTTTCCGAACGAAACCGCGTACCGGAACCGGAGGCGAGAACAACGGCGATATTCAACATGATTGCATCCAAAACTTCGGGGTTCGAGAAGACATCACTGACCGATGCGCTCCTGCCAGCGGCGGAATTCGGCACGCCGCAAACGATAACGTGCGATATTACCCTCGTGCAGGCTCGACAGCTCGTTGATCGCCATGGCGACGAATTGAGACATATCGGAGGCGGCCACCTCCGTTCCGGCCAGTTGACGGATTGTAGCCGGTTCGACCTCCTTGCCACCGCGCACCACGCCGGCGACAACGCGACCCAGCGCCGCCCGGTAGTGCAGGCGCAGCGGGTCGGGCTCCGGCAACGCCTCCTTGATCAAGGTATAACGCCGGCAGGATCGCTCATAGGCCCAGACGAAAACGTCGCGCAACAACTCAACGCGGTTCAATTCGTAAACTGCCAGTGTGCCGTCAATATATGCAGCCTCGGGAACGTCCACAAACGACAGCGGGGCCAGGTTCTGCTTGATCAGCGGAATATTGGCCGCGAGGCGCGAGACCCGCTTGTTGACGTCCACGAAAGGTTGCAGATAGGGCAGTTGCACCATCACGAAGAACGCCTGCTCGAAGGCATCCTCGATGCCGGCCGCCTTGGCCAACAGCACATCGAAGCACTCGACGATCAACTGCGGAATGGCCGCGGGCTGATACACCGTGCCGCTGATGCCGACATCGGCCCCGCGCAGGCGACCAGCGAAATCCGCACCCGGCAACAGATTCTCGGCCAACAGCGCGTGCAGGTTTTGCAGAGTGAAACGATCGAAACCGACCTCTTCAACCCCGTCAACCAGCATCTCGATGGCGCCCTTGTGATTGAGGATCATCTGCGCCTCGAGACGATCCTTGCCCTCGGCGTAGCGCCCGAACTCGATCAGATTCTGCGTATCCAGCCGCGAATAGGTATTGCCCTCGAGCCGACTGGAGGCCCAGGAAAGATCCACCAGCAGACGGTCGAGCACCTGGCGTGCGTAAGTTCCCGCAGGCTTCCGCCCCGCCGGCGAATGCCCCAGCGCATGCAGCCGCTCCCGCGTTTTCCGTGGCAGGTAGAAACTCTCATTGGGGACATAGTCCTCGAGGAAGCTCCGGCGGTAACCGACCGGAGCACGACGGGACAACGGATGGCGGACGAGGTGGTGCAACTGCGCACCCGCCGTTGAAACCGGCACATCCTTCGCGAAGGCCGGCTCGCGCCTAGCCGGCGGATGCGCGGTGGCATCGCCATCGCCAGACGCCGCTCGCAACGCCGGATGGTAACGCCGCGACGGTCCGCTTCCGGATACCTCCACGCACCCCTCCGCAACCAGCCGCGCCAATCGGCGCTGCAGGGAGCGGCGCGGAATCCGCGGAAACAAGCGGGCAAGCCCGGCCACCGACATACCCTGCGCACTCGCATTCACAGCGGCAACCAAGGCATCAAGTTCCGCAGTGGAAATCACCTTCGGCATAAACGAAGTGGCGCAATCAGCCCAATTGCGCCACATTATGCGGCGCGATTAGCGTCAAGTCAACCCTTCGCGTCGCTTCGCGGCCTGCAAGCTACGGTAGCCTCGTCAATCCGGGAATGCCGCTCGAAGGTGCCGAACGTATGCTCCAACACCGTTTTCCCAGTCAGTCGGTTCCAGAAACTGCTTCGGCATCTCCAAACGAAAGCGCGTGCCGGGGGTAAAGACGAGCATGATCGCTACATTTCTAGATTCATCTGGTTTCCCGCCTCACGCCACGATGGATCATCCTGTGTAAATGATAAGGTATCCGCTCCAAACTCCGTCTGATAAATTCAGGCACGACCCACGGCCTCTTCCACGCAAGCCTGCCCGCTCGTGCAAACCTTCCCGACATGATTGCCGAAAAAAAGGGTTGGTACTCTTCACTACATCGGACATCTCGGATCTTGCATCGAATCGCCTCCACTGCCCCAGAATCATCAGCGAACCAATCAATGGATTCCTCTAGGGTTCCCAGAAGCAAGCTGTAGCGATCAGGATTCGTGCTCATTGCCGCGGCGCTTATCCGGTACAAATACATTGGTTCCGGAATGTACACAAGGGGAACTTTATGAGCCAATAATCTGAGAAAAAACTCAAGATCGGCACTAAAAAGTTTCGCACTATGCGTAATTCCCCATTGACGGATCAATCTGGCTGGAATCATGGGCTTGATCATCGTCCTACTGCAGCTAATAAACCTGTCAAATTCAATCACTCTAGGTCCGCATTTATCATTTCCGGGCGCGCTCGGCCTCCTAATCGTACGCCAAGGCACCATACCGCTCGCCCCATCGTGACACTCCGTGATTTCATCAAACAGCATGCAACCCGGAAAATAATTTGCCACTTCCATCATCCTCTCCAACCGATACGGCATATAAGCATCATCCGCATCCAAAAGAGCTATCCATTCTCCTCTCGCGGCGGCAATGGCTCGATCCCTAGTCGCCCCCTCGCCCAAATTTAGCTCGTTGTCCAGTAAACGTATACGTTCATCTTCGCGGGCTGTAACCATCTCATTGGTCCGATCCGTAGATGCGTCATCGCAGATGATTAGCTCAAAGTTTTCGTAGGTTTGACTTAATACCGAATCCATCATTTCACTTATGGTTCCCTCAGCATTAAAAGCGGGGACAACAATCGATATTAAAGGACCACGGGATTTCATGAAATCAACAAGTCGTCTGTAACCGCCCGTTTCTATCTCTGCGATCAAGGTTCACCGCTAGCAAATCACCCAGATCAAAGATCGCTTCGTGCATATACTTACGATTCTTTCGTTGTTCCTGTCTAAGCATGAACAACAACTTGTAAATGCCTGAATGATATCTAATTCTCAACGCACAGAGACATAAAAGTATCATTCGTTGGCTCAGTGTCTGATTGTTGCTTTTATTCGGATTGTAACTGCGAAATATTCTGTATATCCTTAATCCATATGATGCCGATCGCAGGCAATACATGTACCAATGCCTGGCCAGGAATTCACCTGAATGGGGAACATCAGTCAAACCGTAGACGAGCTTTTTTATCCAATCTCTCGTAGCCATAACATCCTCCAAAGATTCCGGGCTCCCAGGCGCACCGGAATGCAAGTGATGGCTCCGGGGCCTTACGAAGTCCATATGCAAACCTTGCTCTCTTGCGTTGGGGAAAATACCGTGGTCCGCGAGCGCACACAGCGAAATTTTTCTCCTGGCTTCCGTTTGCTCTGCTGCTCCTGTGGCGCTGATTTGCTGAACAGATAGCCTTCTTGCCAACAAGACCCTCGGACAATTCGCCATGTTGAAGGTATTCACTACTCTCGACCAATAATCATAATCCACGGCTGGAAACATGGCCTTCCGAAATTTCGTCTCCTCAAAGATACGGCGCTTCATCATGACAGACGGGTGGGCGAAGGCCGAATCGAAAAGCAGTTTCAAGGCTATTTCATCGTGCAGTTTTGGGAATGTCATGATCCTGTTTTTCCCAACTCCGAAATTAATCGCCCAACTCCCGCAAAGATCAACCCCTGACTCGAGTACCTTTAACTGTTGTTCGAAGCGCGTCGAGACCGACAGGTCGTCAGCATCCATGAATGCAATGTATTCTCCGCTTGAGCGCTCAAACAAATCATTTAGGTTCTCGGATTTTCCAACATTGTCCCTATTCTTTGACAACTGTATACGGCTATCCGTCTCGGCTATGTCCTTTAACCTCCACCATGTACCATCCGTCGAAGCATCATCCACGATCAGAAACTCAAAGTCTTTTACAGTCTGCCGGAGAATACTTTTCACTGCCGCGACGACAAATTCTTCAGCGTTGTAAGCAGACATCAGCACCGAGATCTTCGGCATATCATCTCACCCAATACGGCAAATCACTCCGCAAAAAACTCTGAAACAAGCGCAGATCGAAGGAAAATCCTCGGATATTCAAGAGAAAGTGCCTATCGATCAAAAACAAGGGAGTTCCTGGGCACCTGTTTGCCCGTACATGAAGATGCCCGGCGTAGATGTCTTCACTGAACACACGCAAAAAGAGTCCTCGCATACTGATCTTCGTACGGGGCAACCCTGTCTTGGTCCGTACCAAGAGGAATAACCTCTCTGAACGTACCCACTTCTCTGAGCCAATTCGCGATTGTGGCCGGATTCCATCCTGCAAGTTTTTCCGTGAACCAAGATTCATTTTCATCCCCCATCTCAAAAAAGAGCACTCGCGCCGTCGTTTTGCACAACAGTCGCAGCAACTCATCTGCAGAAATCCGACCATGTCCCATCACAAAATGATGCATCACACTGAAACAGCTAACGACATCATACCTTCTCGGATTGTTACTCAGAAAATGAACGATCTCGTCCCGGATTATCTGATGCTCAAGAAGACCGTAAAAGTAAAGGCCGATCTTTCGGGCCGCAGTATCAATCTCCACCCCGGTTGCATCGTAAGCCAAGTCACGCATGGACCTTACGAACCAACCGTAATAACAGCCAAGATCCAGATATGTCCGACCGGGCAGACTGTCATAGCCTCGGGACTTGAGGAACGCTTCCATCATTTCCAATCTGTCGCTGCATTGCCGAGCCAGACGCCAATTGTCACCAATTTCCGGGCTCTCGATAGGTTGATAAAGCGTCCGTTTATTAGCGGTCCATTTCACGCTCAACAGTAGCTGTTGCAGACAAGTGCGCTCAGGCTTGCTCCTCACTCTTACCGGAGCCGTCTTGGCCCCTCGCGCGCAGGCAATGGCAAGACGATGATGACCATCCGCCACCTGATAGCAGTCAGAATACTCAATGGGATATGCCGTCACAGGCTGGCCGGACCTTGAGTAACCGTCAGATGGCACGAGCATTTCGTTATCCAGTGGCTTCCCTTCATATTTGTTTACAA
The DNA here is from genome assembly GCA_964554305.1 of uncultured Gammaproteobacteria bacterium. GTDB lineage: Bacteria > Pseudomonadota > Gammaproteobacteria > JAKDMP01 > JAKDMP01 > JAKDMP01. The sequence goes on along the minus strand of CAZKOE010000012.1, from coordinate 13,228 downwards.
AATTCCGCGCAACATAGACAAGCTGTTCTTTGGTGAGGGCTCCCGTGAAGTGACCAAAAAGGTCTACGAAGCGCGCCAAATAATGATAATATTCGGTCTGTTGGAAATGCTCCGGATCAAGCAACCTGTCACCCAACTTTTTGTAATCTTCGAGAAACTTGAAGTGAGGAGAAGCGGAGATCGGAACCGACGTAAGCCGGAAGTCACCGGTATGAATGACGAATTGCTGGCCGGACAGCCCCGCGTCCCACCCACAAAGCAAACGATCCAGCCGCAAGTGCCTAGTATGCAGTCTTCTCCAAGAATTCCGAACAACAAAATATGCACGCGAGTCAATCCGCCTAGGGAAAGCGTTATACCTTCCCACTCTGTTGCTCACCAAGCGGGACCATTTCTCCTTCATCGTTCTAGTTACTCCTAGGTTGAGCGTGCAGGTTAATAGTTTCTTAACGCACCAAGCGGCCTAAACCATGCGTCCACAAGGAATTTATGGGCTCGCGCCATACTTGAGCGTTCCGACGAGGAAAAGGTTCTGGATGCGAAATTGGTTCATGGCATCGAAATTATAGCGGAGATCGTTGCAAAAGCAATGATATTGTCGGTACCAGATAGATGAGCCGAGGGATTCCGCCGTTCCCGGATACCGTCCTGACGGGGGTCAACCGAATTTGTATCCGAACATCTCTATGTCGCCGGCATACGCGCGGGCGACGATTTCCCTGGCTAAGGGCGTGTAGGCGCTCCGGTGGCTTCCGGGTACATCTTCCGGCGTGCGCTCTCGACGACCCAGACTAACAGATTCAGGCTTGCCGAGCTTCTTCCTGACAAAATCGAAGTCCTTCTCCAAATTTTCGTAGCGACCGATGAAGTCGGCCACAGGCTCGTCGGATACGGGCGTGGTAATGAACTTGTATTGCGGTATGAAGTACTCTCCGTCCATGACGGTGGCGAGGGTGAGCCCCCGTTCGACGAAATCGGCGAAATCCCGGTACATCGACAGGTGGTGCTCCGCCCATTTCCTGTCCTGTTCCGCCGCTTCGCTGCTCCTCAGGTAATTGTAGGCCCACAGAACCCTGCCCCAGGGGTTTCTCACGAAGCAGAACTTGAAGTAGGCGTCGAATTCGGCCTTGGAGAAGGCCAACTGGTAGTCGTAAATGGAATCGTGACCGCCCGCGAGGTTGCCGAACAACGCCCGGCTCACCGCTTCCCCGCCGGTCCCGGGTATGTTGACGAAGAGGCAGCGGTTCTCGTCGAAGGGCCGGTAACTGGTGCCCCCGGCTGAAACCGCGGTCCGCTTCTCCTGCAGCGCCCGGTCGCTGCGGCTGCGGCAGGTCGCGTACAGCGAGCGCCGCGTGTCGTGCGGGAGCCGGTCGAAGAGATACTTGATCATGCGCCGCAGCGGCCGCAGGCGGTCATCATGAAGGCCCGCGCTTTCACTCTTTCCAGCAACTCCCTGCCGGCAAGATGCCGGCGCTCCTCGTTGTTCTTGGCGTTGATCGGTTTTAACCTCACCCCAAGCTTCTCCCGGCAGGAAAGGGGAAGCAGGAATGACGGGGCCTCGCGCTCGGAGCGAGAGGACGATGTGCAATCTTTGCCTGGCACGGTGGCGAACTGCATTGATCAGGCCTCCGCTTGCTCGAAAGAGAAATGCGGGATGTCCGCCCGTTGACTCGCGTGTTCGACCTTGATGGCGCAAATGTTGCCGTCTCTGTCCACGTCCAAAAAGGCGTTCTCGTCGAGGTCCGCCGTTTCGGTCTCACCGGGGCCCGGAATTCCACGTAAAGGATATCGGTGTGCTGAAAGTACTGATTTCTTCATGGCCTGTGAAACCTCGATCGAAAAACGCACTGTGGACAGCTTCACCGTCTGCCGGCAAAACGACGCGCACAGAGTGCCCGTCCATTTCCGGGATAGGCGCCCAACGCCTGGCAGGGCCGTCTTGCTGAACCGTCTCCTTCAGCGGATCGTCCGTCACGTATTGTATCCACTCGATCCGGCAACTTTGCATGGCTTCGTCTATTGCGGTCGTTTACGAATTGCTGTGTCGCCCTGATTTCACCGTAATCCGTAGCCTCACGCGCCGGCGAGCCGATTCGAGGCGATTTCCACCAAGGGCAAATCCCGTACCGCACAGGCCGCGCGGATCAGAGTAGCCTGCTCCGCCGGCGTCAAGCTGTCCAGATCGCCGCCGTGGAACCAGGTCAGGGCCTTCAAGCTTTCTGCGGGCTGGAATGCGTTGCCGAAAAGCGCGCGAGCTGCTGCGAGCCCCTTCGATAGCGAAACGCCGGCCTCGCTCATGGCGGCAATATCCCGGTAGTCCTTCGCTTCGAGCCGCTGCAGGATGACTTTCAGTTTGGTGGCGAGGAGATCATCGAGCGAGGCCACCTGCAGTACGCCGTCACCGGTGAAGGCAGGCGCGCCGATCCGGCCAAAGTCGATGGAGCCAAAGAAAGAAGGATAGCTTCACCCCGCCACTACCGGTATCAGGCGTAAGCACGGTCAGGGTGTCCACGCTCTCCTGCAGAGTCGTGGTGGCGTCCAGAAGGGGCACGGCACCGCGCAAGGCATCGGGATCGAGCGGTTCGTCCGTAAAAAAATCGAAGTCCACCGAGCTTCGGTGTCCCAAGCGAAGGGCGATGGCCGTGCCGCCATAAAGAACGAATCCGAGCCGGGTGACCGGGGCCAATTGTGGCCAGAGTGCTTGTTGCGCAGGGGGCAGGATGTCCCGCCGGGCCTGGAAGCTGTCGGTCATTGGCCGGGCAGGGAACGTTGCGGAAGCGGCGGCAACCGGCCCGGCCGGGCCAAGTCCAGGCGATAATGCCAATACGACCAGGAACGCGCCCGAAATTGGCCGGCTTCCGCCTGCGCGATGGACTCCTTGAACGGCGCCTCGCCAACGACATGAATCAGGCGCTGCACATCGGCATAATCGCCCAGTTCCATGACCTGGGCAATCACGCGCAGCGGCCGGTCAAGGGCTTCGTCGGGCGATTGCCACCACAGGTACTTGCGCGCGTAGGGTCGCAGCTTTTCGACATCCGTGCCGGTCACGAGCGTTGTCCGCAGAGGCTTTAGACCTAGGCCTATTATATCACGAGCAACTACATAACTAATTGAAAAACAACACATTCATTCTTTTCCGGACCACAAAAGCCACCGCCCGGGAATCCGGTTGACGATATCGGTTTTCGCCGGCATGGGGCTTTGCCAAGCCGCAAGAGACGCTGGCGCTTTCGCTCTAGAAACCGAAGGGGCTGGGACGGATGTGGATGCGATGGCGGAGCCAGAACCAGAGGAGCGCCTGGGCGAAGACGCGGCTGGAACCGGTGGCGATGGCGGCCCCGGTGGGCCCGAGCCGCGGAATGAGAATGGCGTTGAGGATGACGTTGAGTACGACGGCCAGGGCAAGCCCGATCATGCTTTTCTTTTCCTGCCCGGCCATGTTGAGGATAGTACCGACGGAACCGAAGGCGACGACGGCGAGTTGCGCGCCGGCGAGAATCTGTAGCGGCCTGGCGGCGGGCGTGAAGTCCGCGCCGAAGAGGTAATACAAGAGCCACCAGGCGGCGACGATGAGAAGCAGGGCAAGCGGCAGAGTAGCGATGAACGCGCGCCGCGCGGCGGCCGTAATCATGCGCTGGAGCAGTTTGTGATCGCCGCTGTGGTAGAGGCGCGCGATGCGCGGAGCGAGCACCAGGTTGGCGGCGGTGACGACGAAGGGGACGAGCGCCGCCGCGCGGGTCGCGATGGCATAGATGCCGGCATCATGGGCGCCGTTGATGCTCCCGAGCATGATGAGGTCCACGCGGCTGTTCAGAAGATACAGGCCGCCGAGCCACATGAAGGGCAGCGCCGCGCGGATACGGATCGGCGCCGCCGGCGTCACGCGCGGGCCGGGTGCGGCACGGCGGAGCTGGAACTCGTTGATCGCAAGCTGCAGGAAGGTCGCGCCCATCATGGCGGCGACGAGTTCGATCGGGTAGAGCCTGCCGCGCAGGCCCCAGAGAATGGCGAGCACGGCAAGCATGAGCGCGGGCCCGGCGATCAAGGCCGGCCATTGGCTGCGCGCGACCAAGCCCTTGGCCCGCAACAGGGCCGAGCGCACGCCGCCCAAGCTGCCCAGAAGGGGGAGCAGCGCCGCGACCACGAACAGCCAGCGGGCTTCGGCCGCCTGCGGAACGAAGTACGCGCAGGCCATGAGGATCGCGATGACGAGACCGCTCGCGATGACGCGCTTGTCCGCCCAGCGGCGCATCCAGCGCAGGCTCGCCGGCATCTTCGCGCCTTCGCGCACCAGATAGCCGGGGATGCCCATGCCGACCGGAATAGCGAGCAGCATCGCCCAGGCAATGACGTAGGCGTAAAGGCCGTAGCCATGCGGGCCGAGTGCGCGGGCGTAGATCAGGCTCGCGCCGAAGGCGATGGCCGTCGCGATGATCTTGAAGCCGGCGGTGAGGCCCGCCGAGCGCACCATCGCGCCGCGCTCGGTATCGCCGCGCAGGTCGGCGCGCAAGGTATCGAGGAGGCGGCCGGGCTTCATTCCGGCGCGGCCGGATTGGGGGCGCGACGGCGTTGGCGCATGCGAAACCGTGCTCGCGGCGATGGTGTGGACATCAGTTTATTCGCTATTCCCCCGATCCAGACTTTCCGCGAGCCGGGCGCCTGTCCCGTTCTCCTTTCCTTTCGAAGCCAAGCCGTCCCGATTTCTCTCTTTCCCGCAGGAAGAAGAAAGGAAGCGCCGGGCGCAGAGGCACAAGGGCAAACGCCCCAGGTTAGCGGGCTCATGGTGAAAAAAGGCTCTGTTACTGCGTTTCCGAAAGCAACGTTGATTTTCCCCGGACAGTAGCGGGTCTGCGCCGATATCACGAGAAAGACAAAACACCGCGTTTTTACCGGACGACAGTGCGCCGCGCACGGGCTTTGCCCTTTTCTTGCATGATTTTTTGGTCTAAAGTAGGCGCGGGAGATTCATCCGGACTGTCATGGCCACTGTCGTCGAAAGCCCTCGTCTTACCGCGCTTGCCCGCCACCTGATCAAAAGCGGCCTGTTTGGCGCGGACGAGGTGCACCGCGCCCTGGCGGAAAGCCGCAAGGCGAGGGTGCAGTTCGTCACCTACGTGGTCCAGCAGGGTTTGATCGCGCCGACGCCGCTGGCGCGCTCGATTGCCGAGTCGTTCAGCCTGCCGCTGCTCGATCTCGACGCGGTCGAAGTGGACGTGAAAGCCGCGCGTGCGGCCGGCGAGCGACTGATCAACGCGCATCGCGCCATTCCGTTCTTCCGCCGCGGCAAGCGTCTTTACGTCGCCCTCTCCGACCCCACGAACTTCCAAGGCCTGGACGAGATCCGGTTCAACACCGGGCTCGCCGTGGAACCCGTGATCTGCGAGGAAGACAAGCTTGCCCGCCATCTGGACCGGCTCGAGCGGCTGCTGGACACGAGCCTGACCCTGCTGAATCAGGACGAGGCCCTGGACGACCTCGAAGACGCCGTCACCGACCCGAACGCCGAGGACCGGAAAGAGACCCCCGAACTCGCGGAAACCGGGAGCGACGACGCGCCGGTCGTGCGCTTCATCCGCAAGGTTATGTACGACGCGATCCGCCGCGGCGCCTCGGATATCCATTTCGAACCCTACGAAAAGGTTTATCGGGTGCGTATGCGCGTGGACGGCCTGTTGCAGGAGATCGCCCGCCCGCCGGCCGCGTTTTCGGAAAAGCTTTCGGCGCGCCTCAAGGTACTCGCGCGCCTCGACGTGGCCGAAAGGCGCAAACCCCAGGACGGGCGCACGAAACTCAAGATTTCCCGCCATCGCGCAATGGACTTTCGCGTGAGCACGATCCCGACCGCCTGGGGCGAGAAGGTTGTTCTGCGCCTGCTCGATCCCGCCAACGCGGAACTCGGTGTGGAGGCGCTCGGCTTCGAGCCACAACAGCGCCAGCAGTTCGTAGAAGCGCTCGCGCGCCCGAACGGTATGATCCTCGTCACCGGCCCGACCGGAAGCGGCAAGACCATCACCCTGTACACGGCGGTCCAGATGCTGAACGACGAGGCCCGCAATATCTCGACCGCCGAGGATCCGATCGAAATCCAGATCGAGGGCATCAACCAGCTCAACGTGAACCCGCGCATCGGCCTGAGCTTTGCCGACGCCCTGCGCGCCTTCCTGCGCCAGGATCCCGACGTGATCCTCGTGGGCGAAATCCGCGATCTGGAAACGGCCGACATCGCCGTCAAGGCGGCCCAGACCGGCCACCTCGTGCTCTCGACCCTGCACACGAACGATGCGCCGAAAACGCTCACGCGCTTGCGCGACATCGGGCTCCCGCTTTATTCCATCGCCTCGAGCGTGCACCTTGTCATTGCGCAGCGGCTCGTGCGCACGCTGTGCCGGGATTGCCGCAAGCCGCTCAACGTCCCGCGCGAGGCCCTGGAGCGGGAAGGCTTCACGGCCGAGGAACTGGAAGCGGGCGTGCGCATTTACGCGCCCCAGGGTTGCCCGCAATGCAACAACGGCTACAGGGGGCGCACGGGGATTTTCGAAGTCATGCCCATCACCGAGGCAATGGCGCGGGCGATCATGAGTGGCGCCGAGGACGTCGCACTCGCCCGGCTCGCGCGGGAAGCCGGCGTCTACGACATGCGCCGCGCCGGGCTCAACAAGGTAAAATCCGGCATTACCACCCTTGACGAAATCCACCGGGTGACGGTCAACTGATGGCGAACGAAACGCAGCAGACCAGCTGGTTGTGGGAGGGCCGGGACCGGCGCGGGCGACGCATCAGCGGCCGGCTCGCGGCGAGCACGCTGACGATGGCGCGTGCGGAACTGCGCCGGCGCGGCATCGCTCCGGGCCGGGTGAGGCGCGAACCGCGGGCACGCGGCAAGCGTATCAAGCCCGGCGACATCGCCTACTTCAGCCGCCAGTTGGCCACCATGCTCGGCGCGGGCGTACCGGTCGTGCAGGCCTTCGACATCATCGGCCAGGGCCACGAGAACGAGCGCATGCGCCGGCTGGCCTTCGCCATCCGCGACGACGTCGGCGCGGGCAATTCGCTCTCCCAGGCGCTCGGCAAACACCCCAAGTACTTCGACGAACTCTACATCAGCATGGTCGCGGCCGGCGAACAGTCGGGCCGGCTCGAGGAGTTGCTGGAACGCGTCGCAACCTACAAGGAGAAAACCGAGGCACTGAAGCGCAAGGTCAAAAAGGCGATGTTCTATCCGACGGCGGTCGTGGTCGCCGCCATCCTCGTCACCGCCATCCTCCTCATTTTCGTCATCCCGAAGTTCAAGGGGTTTTACTCCAACTTCGGCGCGACCCTGCCGGCCTTCACGCAATGGGTCATCGGGGTTTCGGAGTCCATCCAGCACATCGGCTGGCTTTACCTCCTGATCGTCATCGCCGTCATTGCCGCCATCGTGCACGGGCGCCGGCGCTCCTACGCCTTTCACCGCCTGCTCGACCGGATCGCGCTGCACATCCCGGTGCTCGGCTTGATCATGAAAAAATCGGCGGTCGCCCGCTTTGCGCGCACGCTCTCCATTACCTTCGCCGCCGGTGTGCCGATCACCGACGCCCTGAAAACGGTAGCCCGCTCTACCGGCAACATCGTCTACCAGGAAGCCGTGCTTCAGGCGAACGAGCAGGTGGCGGCCGGCATGCGCATTCACACGGCGCTCGAGGAGACGGCGATTTTTCCCAACGTCGTCACGCAGATGATCGCCATCGGCGAGGAATCGGGCGAGGTCGAAGTCATGACCGCCAAGGTGGCGGAGTTCTACGAGGAAGAGGTGGACACCCTGGTCGACGGGCTGAGTTCGCTGCTGGAGCCGATCATCATGGTGGTGCTCGGCGTCATCGTCGGCGCGCTCGTGATCGCGATGTACCTCCCGATCTTCAATCTTGGCAACATCGTTTGAGTTCACCTGAAAAACAAGCCAGAGCCCTCTTGCGGCGGGTAGCAGCAAATCATGCCCGCGAACAGGGATTACCGCGGCGCCCGTCGCGGGCATGGCTCGCTCCCACAACTGCCGTATCCAGGCCGAATCGCGAATTTCAACCATGGTCATGATCGGCGGTAACTGGCTGCTGGCCGCCGCCGGCGTGGTCGGGCTCGTCGTCGGGAGTTTCCTGAATGTCGTGATTTACCGGCTCCCGATCATGCTGGAACGCCACTGGCAACGCGAGGTTGCCGCCGCCCGCGGCGAAACACCGGCGCAGGCCGCAACCTACAACCTCGTCGTACCCGGCTCGGCCTGCCCCGCTTGCGGGCGGAAAATCCTGCCGCTCGAAAACATACCCGTGCTTTCCTGGCTCGCGCTCGGCGGGCGTTGCCCGGGTTGCAAGGTGCCGATCAGCGTACGTTATCCGTTGGTGGAGGTTCTCGGCGGCGGGCTTGCCGTGCTCCTTGCCCTGCAGTTCGGGGCGACGCCGGCCTGCGCGGGCGCCCTGCTTCTCGCCTGGACGCTGATTGCCGCCGGAGGGATTGATCTAGGCCATTACATCCTGCCGGACATCCTCGTCCTGCCGCTGCTGTGGGTAGGCCTGCTGTTCAACCTCTTCGGCACCTATGTGCCGCTTTTCGACGCCGTGATCGGGGCAGTGGCGGGCTATCTGGTGCTGTGGATCATCTACCAGGTCTTCCGGCTCGTGACCGGCAAGGAGGGACTCGGATACGGCGACTTCAAACTGCTCGCCGCGCTCGGCGCCTGGCTCGGCTGGCGCATGCTGCCGCTCATCGTGCTCGCCGCGGCCGTAATGGGCATCGTCGTCGGCGGCACCTGGCTCGCCACCTCGCGCCGCGGCCATGCCCACCCCATTCCCTTCGGCCCGTTTCTCGCCGGCGGCGGACTGCTTGCACTCTTCGCCGGACCCATGATCGAACAAGCCTGGCTCGCCTGGTCCGCGCCGGGGCCTTGAGCATGCTCAGGATCGGACTGACCGGCGGCATCGCAAGCGGCAAGAGCGAGGCCGCGCGCGTCTTCACCGAGCTCGGCGTTCCGGTCATTGACACCGACAATCTGGCGCTCGAAGCCAGCGCGCGAGGCAGCGCGGGGCTTGCCGAAATCGTTGCCGCATTCGGTTCGAAGTACCTCGATGAGGCGGGCAGACTCAATCGGATGAAGTTGCGCAGCCGGGTGTTTGCCGACCACGCGGCGCTCAAGCACCTCGAGGCAATCGTGCATCCGCGCGTGCGCGCACTGCTGCGCGAACGGTTGGTGGGACTCGCCGCGGCACCTTACGTCGTGATCGTCGTACCGCTCCTGGTCGAAACGGGAATGGACGAAGAGGTGGATCGCGTGCTCGTCGTGGATTGCCCCGTAGCAATGCAAATTGCCCGCCTCCGGGCCCGCGACGGCGCCACGGAGGCCAGCGCACGCGCGATACTCGCGACCCAGGCGAGCCGCGCCGCACGGCTCGCCGCCGCCGATGACGTCATCGTGAACGACGCCGGGCTCGATCGGCTTCGCGACGCGGTCCGCAGGCTCCACGAACGCTATCTGCAAATGGCAAGGCCCGGGAGCGGTTCATCGCCGAACGGCAGAAAGTCGGCCAATGCCGGCACGCGCAGCCGGCCGCCAGTCCAGTCCGGGAACTCGCGTTCAAAAGGAGATTCTGAAGCTCGGTAGCAAGACTGCTAGAATCCCGTTATGGCCCGATCCAAGTCCGGCGCCCCCCGGCACGGCGATTCCGAGGCAACACTGCTCTTCGAACATCCGCTCACGGAACGGATGCGTAGCTTCCTCCGCCTCGAAGCCATCCTCGAGCAGACCCGCAAGCGCAAGGCCTGGAGTTCGCCGGCGGGCGGTCGCGCCGCGCTCGCGAGCCTGATCGAACTGGCCGCACTCACCGAGCGCACCGAACTCAAACGCGAAATCCTCACCGAACTCGACCGCCAGCGTCTGTTCCTCGCTCAACTCGCAGACAGCGCCGAAATTGACTCGAAAAAACTCGATCAAGCGCTCTACTCCCTGAAACAGGTACAAAAAACGATAGAAGCGCAGCCCAAGCGGCTGGGCAAGACCCTCAAGACCAACGAATTTCTCGCGACCATCAAGAGCCGCGCCGCGATTCCCGGTGGCGGCTGCGCCTTCGACCTGCCGGCGCTGCATTTCTGGCTCGCCCGCCCCGCCGAGGAACGCGAGGCCGATCTCGCCCGCTGGCTGGACGAGCTCGCTCCCGTCGAGGAAGCACTGGCCGTGCTCCTCGCCCACGTGCGCCAGTCCGCGCCGGCCGAGCCCGCGCGCGCGCCGGGCGGCATTTATGAATTCACCCCGCCGCGGGAAAACCCCCCGATGCTGCTGCGCATCGGGCTCGGCATCAACGCCAACTTGTACCCGAAGGTCAGTGGCGGCCGCCACCGGGTGACCATTCAGTTCGAACAATGGAAAGGCGTCGAGGAGCGCCCCGAACTCCTGCGCCGCGACGCGGACTTCACCCTCGCCGTCTGCCGGCTGTGACGTAAGCGGACAATACTCGCCGTATCAACGACAGAAAACTTGTTCCGTTAAACCTCGAGGCTCGTCACATGCCTTGTTTCTTCCATCAATCAATCTGGCTGCTGCTTGCCTATTCTGCTGAAAGTTATGCTCGTCAGCATCCACATATACGTTCCAGTCTGCGAATTGATCTGATAAGTCCAAGTTTCCTTTACGTGCCATCGAGCCCCGTCTATTGTTGTGTTATAGGTAAAGGTTTCCGTATCGCCCGGGGATGGATTGGCAGGTACATTTGGCCTAACGACACTACCAGAGGTGCCAGTAACATTGGATGTCGCCCTCCAACTGACATCCGTAGCTGAGACAGCCAACGGGCCGTCCAAGGGCAAAGAAACTGGAGAAACGCCCCCATGAACCCCTGGCAATTTCTCGGGCACATGGAGAGAAGAGACCAGAGCCTCCCTTGCAGCCCTGAGCCGAGCGGAACTCATACCCAAGCGTTGCATTTCTACATGGAGACTCGCCTTACCGACACCTGAAGTGGTCATTGTCGTAGAACCAGCGAAGACAACGGTGCTAATCCCAAAACTCAGTACAAGAGCGCAACAACTTGCAATGAGGTTGCGTGTCATGATTTTCATGCTTTACTCCTCTACCTTTGAGGTAGGCTGATCGGGGGACCTCATGCCCCTCACATCAAGTTTATCCCCCCAAAAAGTCAATCTCCTCCGCACCACCGATCCGGACGGCCAGAAGGCGCGGATGGCAGCGATGCCCTGGCCCCAGTGGCGGCGGACTTCGGGCAGATCGGCGGGGGTCATGCCGCCGATCGCGTAGACGGGAATGCCCGCGGCGTGCACGATCTCATCGAAGCCTTCCCAGCCGAGCGGCGCAATCCCCGGATGCGAAGGCGTCTCGCGCAAACTGCCCGCGATCGCGTAATCGAGGCCGAGCGCGCCCGCCTTCTCCGCCTCGGCCCTATTGTGCACGGAAGCGCCCACCCGCCCGCGAACGTCCGGACGATCACTCAGATCGGCGAGCGCGGCGGCCGGCAGATGCAGGCCGGAGAATCCGGGAGGCAGGTCGCAGGGCTCGCCGGCATTGAGCAGCAACGGACAATGCTCTGCCTCGGAGCAAGCGAGCAGCCTCTGTAGGAGCGGGCCATGCCCGCGACCCGGTGACGCACTCAAGCGCAGGATCGCGCTGCCCGGCCGCCCCTCACGTAGGGCGCGAGCGAAACGGGGCAGGCAATCGGCCGCCCCTTGCGCATCGAGCCGCGGCGTCACCAGCAGTGTCGCGGGTAATTCCAACGCCGCGAGAATGGGTCGGTTGGCGGGCAGAAGCGGTAACGTATGCAACGCCGCCGGTTCGGCACGGATCAGGCGTTGTCCCTCCCGGCCCCAAGGCTCGCCTTCCCAGTCCGTGACACGAAACAGGTACGCACGGACACGGTAGTCGGGATAGTCGTGGGCGAATTGAACCAGCGGTTCCGCGCGCCTGAGAGTAACGCCAAGTTCCTCGGCAAATTCGCGCGCGAGTGCGGCCTCAGGAGTCTCGCCAGGTTCGAGTTTGCCGCCGGGAAATTCGAGATAGCCGCCTAGGAGTTTGCCGGCCGGCCGTTCGGCAAGGAGATAACGTCCGTCTTCAAATTGCAAAACGCCGGCCGCCACATCCACTCGCGCCTTGATCATGTCCCCCGTCAAGAATCCCCCTCCAGCTCCCCCTTCCCGCCTAACGGCGGCAAGGGGGAGAGCAGGAGCGCCGGCATCTTGCCGGCTCTTTCTTGCCGGCCGGAAGCCGGCGCTCCCATCATCCGGCGGCGCGCTGGTTGAGCCGGCCGTGGCAGTGCTTGTACTTGAGGCCCGAACCGCAGGGGCAGGGCTCGTTGCGCCCGACCTTGCGCCCCTGGCGCACGAAGGGCACGGCCGGCGGCGGCGCGGCTTCGCCTTCCCCGCCTTCCGCGCCGGCTTCGGGCGTCGCGCCTCCCGCCTCCGCATGGTGGTAGTTGTAGCGCGCAGCCTCGGCGCGGCGCTCGGCCTCGATGCGCTCCATGTCGGTCTGGGTCTCGACCTGCGCGCGGGCAAGAAAGTTGGTGACCTCGAGCTTGTAGCGCTCGAGCATCTCGGTGAACATCGTGAAGGCCTCGCGCTTGTAGGCATTCTTCGGATCCTGCTGCGCGTAGCTGCGCAGGTGAATGCCTTGGCGCAGATAGTCCATGGTAGCGAGATGATCTTTCCAGATCTGGTCGAGTATCCCGAGCGCGACCTGCTTTTCGATCTGGCGCATCGCCTCGGCGCCGATCGTTGCTTCCTTCTTGGCGTAATCGGCGGCAAGTAGCCCGACCACGTGCGCCTTGACGCCCGCCTCGTCGAGCACCTCCTGTTCGTCAATCCACTGGCCGAGGGCGAGCTTCACGCCGAATTCCTGCTCGAGCGCCGCCTCCGCGCCAGCTATATCCCACATGTCTTCCACGCTGTCCGCCGGAATGTATTCCCCGAGCAGATCGTCCACGGCATCGCGGCGCATGTCGGCGATCATCTCGGAGATGTCATCACGGGCCATAAGTTCGGCACGCTCCGCGTAGACGACCTTGCGCTGGTCGTTGGCGACGTCGTCGTAGTCGAGGAGCTGCTTGCGGATGTCGAAGTTGTGCGCCTCGACCTTGCGCTGCGCGTTGCTGATGCCCTTCGACAGCCACGGGTGCTCGATCGCCTGGCCCTTTTCCATGCCGAGCCGGTTCATCAAGCCCTTGACCTTGTCGGAGGCGAAGATGCGCATGAGGTTATC
>CAZKOE010000011.1:18222-26443 GCA_964554305.1 uncultured Gammaproteobacteria bacterium | reverse complement strand
CGACGTTCGCTGCCACCGCGATCGCCAGCGTCGCGATTACGCCGATCTTGAAGGAAGCACGTCGGCCGCCGAGCCGTGTCAAAAACGAAAACGAAAATGGACGTTTCATGGTTCAGCCCTCTACAAAAATTCTGCCCTCACCCCAACCCTCTCCCTGAGGGAGAGGGAGCAAGAGAACGAGCTATCGCGAGCAAGCCCGCTCCTGATATGGATTGCGTCGCAAATATTTGTGACAAAAAGAATTTTTTTGGCGCAAATTTTGCCAATCCCAAAGACATCATGGATTGCACTTCAACATATCTTGTTTGCGCGTAATCCATGGTGTCTACAAGAGAAAAAGTGTAGGCCGGGATAAACGGAGCGTTCCCGGCGATCCCGATGCCGGCAACGACCTTCGGTCTTATGCCGGCCTACAGAAGAATGCGATCCAGAACGGCGGCTCATGCGGAAAGGTTTCCGGAGAGATCGGTGCCGGCGGCGCGGCGGGCCGGAACGAGCGCGGCAATCAATGCCGTTATTCCCAACGCGACAACGACGGCAATCGTTACCCAGGTCGCGGGCAAACCCAACTTGGGCAAATAGGACGCGAGCACAATGGAAAGCCCATAGGCGGCGGGAACGCCGATTATGCAGCCGACTATCCACAAGGCGCCGGCCTCGCCAAGCACGTTACGGAGCAGGCGGCCCGGCGTTGCACCCAAGGCGCCACGAATGGCAAACTCCGGCCGGCGCACCAGCGAACGGTACGCCAACAATGCAAACAGACCGATCGCCGCAATCAGCAGCGCCACCACCGCGAGCACGCCGAACACATGCCCCAGCCGATTGCGTTTCGCGTAAGCTTTCGCAATCTGCGCATTTGCAGAATGCACCTCGACGGGTAACCCGACCGGATAAATTTGCTTGATAACGTCGGTGACAAGTATCCGGAGCGCCTTGTCGTGCAGGCGGGAACGAATCGCGAAGTTCGGCATGAGCGGGATGAATCCCATCTTCAGGGGCTTGTAGATCTGGCCCTCCCCCGCCAGATAGGGCTTGACCTTCAGATTGGCGACGACGGCATCGATGCGATAGCCGCGCGATCCGCCGACGACCGGCGCGCTGATCTTGAGGCTTTTGCCGATGATCTGGCGGGGAGAAAGGTCGGGGAAAAACGTCTGCGCGGTCCGCTCGTCAATAAAAACGGAATGGCCCGAGCCCTTGAAGATCGCCGCAGGATCGCCCGCCAAAGTCTTCAGGCCCAGAGTCTCGACGATGCCCGCAGAAACGCTCTGCAAGCCGATTTGCTTCTGTGGGCCTCCCTTGCCGGCCCTCCCGCCGACGCTCGCCGGCGTGGAAAGCATGTTGCTTCCGCTGAGCGGTATAGTTGAAAGCGCGGCGGCCGACTCGATGCCGGGCGCGGCGCGCAGACGCGAGAGCACTTCATGGACGGTTACATGTACCTGTTTCGCGGTTTGCGATTGTCCGTTGACCGTGAACGTCAATCTCGCTCCGCCGGACTCCGATTCAACGTCCTTCTCATGGCCGCTGGGAGCAATCACGCCCGTCATCGAAAGTTTGACAAAGGACAGATGGACGGGATTGAAACCGAGATCGTTGCGGCTCAAGGCAGCGACATTGGCCTCGAAATGACCGGCAACGATGAGGAGCACCGCGCTCGCCGCCAATTGCACGACGATGAGCGCGCGCAAACTCCGCGCAAGCCCCTTGCCGCCGGTCGCGCGACCGCCGGTCATGAGGTCGGACAGAAGGTTACGCGGCGCACGCAGGCGGCGGACACCGCCGACCGACAGCAATGCCATCACCACCAGCACCGCAGCCACCGTCAAGAGCAGCACGGGCCATGACAGGGCCATCGGGATACCGGCCTGGCCGATCGCGGCGGACAACGCCCGGCTCGCAAGCCAGCCAAGGCCGACGCCGATCGCCCAGCCGATCAAACCCAGGATGGCCAGCGCGCGAAAACGCTCCAGGTACAAATGCGGCGTGCGGGCACCGAGCGCGGCGCGGGCGGCAAACTCATGGCGGCGCGCGAGCGTGTCGGCGGTCGCCAAACCAATCAGATTGGCAAGCACGAGTATTACCAGCAACAAGGCCGCGATTTCGAGCAATTCGAGCTTGGTGATTGTCAGGCCATACAGCCGCCGGGCGTAGGTTTTCACCTGGGGCTCGAAATCCATGGCCTTGACCGCTACCGACGCACCGGCAGGCAATTCATTCAGATACTGGTCTTGCGCGCGGGCGAGCGCGGCCTTCACGCCTTGCGCCGACAAATGGTGGGGTGGGCGCATCAGGACATGCACAATCGAACTGAAGTAGGCGCCGATCGTGTCTGCCGCCCCCCCTTGAATGGCCTTCTCCGGCGGCAGTGGGACCCAGGCGGCGGCGGGATTATTCGGCGGGAAGACTAGGTTGGCGGGCAAGACGCCGACGATCCGGTAACCGTTATCGCCGAGCTTGATCTCGTGATCGAGCGCGCTTTTCACGCCGCCGAATCGCTTGCGGGCCAGCGTTTCGGAGACGAGAGCGACTTTCTCCGCGCCGGGCTTGGCATCGCCCGCGTTCAGCAGGCGCCCCGCCACCGGACGAATCCCCAGGACCGTCGCCAGAGAAGGCGTTGCCTCGACGAAATTCGTGCCCTGTTCGAACGCTTTTTTCGATACAGCGCCGCCCCGGTAGGTTTGAAAGGCGGCCAGTTCGGCATGATGCTTCATCGCTTGCGCGAAGCGATCGTAGATCGAGCGGGGAACGCCCAGAAGTGCAAGTGGCAAATTCTGCTGCGAGGATTGAAGGTAAGGCGAGAGCAACGTTCCCTGCGCGGCACCCGGAACGACGCGACCGAAGAGAACGCCGAGGTTTCCGAGCACGGCGACGTTCGCTGCCACCGCGATCGCCAGCGTCGCGACCACGCCGACCTTGAACGACGCCCGCCGTCCGCCGAGCCGTGGCAATAGCGAAAATGAAAATGGACGTTTCATGGTTCAGCCCTCTACAAAAGTTCTGCCCTCACCCCAACCCTCTCCCGGAGGGAGAGGGAGCGAGAGAACGACGGATCGCGAGCAAGCTCGCTCCCACAATTCGATCGCGGTATCTGTTCATGCGGAGAGGTTCCCCGAGAGGTCGGTGCCGGCCGCACGGCGGGCGGGAACGAGCGCGGCAATTATTGCCGTTATTCCCAACGCGACAACCACGGCAATCGTTACCCAGGTCGTGGGCAAGCCCAGCTTGGGCAAGTAGGAAGCCAGCACGATGGAGAGTCCGTAAGCGGCGGGCACACCAATCACACAACCGACGATCCACAAGGCGCCGGCTTCGCCAAGCACGTTGCGAAGCAAACGGCCCGGCGTTGCCCCCAAGGCCCCGCGAATGGCGAACTCCGGACGGCGCACTAGCGAACGGTAGGCCAGCAACGCAAACAACCCGATCGCCGCAATCAAGAGCGCCACCACCGCCAGCACGCCGAATACGCGCCCCAGTTGCGAGCGCTGCGCATAAGCCTGCGCAACCAGTTGCGCTGCCGGAACAAACCGCTGTAATTTCGCCTGAGGATTCGTTGCCTCGACCGCGTGTTTGACTGTTTTACGCAAATCAGTCATACCGATCATGCCATGAACGACGAAAAGCGCGTTGTAAACGGTATGATTGGCCGTCGAGACGAAGATTGTGCCTCCGATCGAACCGAAGGCCTTCATCCGAAGCGGCGCTATGACGGCGGCAACTCGTTGCGGTTTACCGTTGTTTCCGCTTATATCCACGTACAGGCTGCGCCCGACGATCTGGTCCAGCGACACGCCCGGCCAGTAAAAGGAAGCGGCGGCCGCGTCAATGACGACGGCGTTGCCGGAGCCCGTAAACAGGTCGCGAGGATCGCCGGCCAATACGTGCAGACCCAAGGCTTGAGTCACGCCTTTTGACACGCGCTGAATATTGATTTTGCGATGGCGGGCCTCCTTGGAGGAATTCGGGAGCAGGCCCGCACTGGTGGTCGATTCCCCGCCCGAAAACGGGATCCGCCCGACCTGCGCAACGCCTTGGATGTCAACGCGACGGTTCAAACGTTCAAGCAGTCGGCGAGCAAACAATGTGTCGCGCTTGCCAATAGCCTCACATGCCTTGCCATTACAGTTTTGAGGGCCGGGCGGCCTAACCCTCACGAAGGCCCGTTGGTTCGTCTCGAAGCCCAGATCGTGATGCGTCAGCGAAAACACGTTGGCATGCAGATTGCCGGCCACGACCAGCAGTACCGCACTCGCGGCAATCTGCACCACGATGAACACCCTGAGCGCACGGGTGAGACCGCGCCCGCCACTCGCACGGCCACCCGACATCAGATCGGCCAATAGATTGCGTGGTGCTCGAATTCGCCGCAACCCCGGCAAAGAAATGATTGTGACGATCACCAATACGCCCACAAGCGTCAGCCCCAGCACCGGCAATGAAAGCGCAACCGCGCCGCCAGCCTGACCGATCGCAGTGGCCAGCGCGCGATAGCCCAGCCAACCGAGACCGATGCCAATGGCCCATGCAACGAGGCCAAGCGTGCCCAGTTCGCACAATCTTTCAATGAAGAGCCGGAACGTTCCGGCGCCCAGCGCGACTCGCGTTGCAATCTCGTGTCTTCGCGCCAGCGCATCGGAGGTCGCAAGTCCCGCCAGATTGGCGAACACCAACACAATCAGCAACAGTGCGGCGAGTTCCAGCAACTGCAATCGCTTGATGATCGGTCCGTACTCACGCTGGGCAAGGCTCGTGATTCGCGGCACGAAATGCATTTGCTTCAATTGGCGCTGCATGTAGGTCGAATAACCCGGCAGCGCTTGCCGATAAGCGCGGGCGAGCGCCGCTTTGATTGTCGCCGCCGATACACTTGAACCGGGCCGCACCACCGCAAACGTGCCCCGGTTGGGGTATAAGTCCTTTTTCACATTTTCCGATTCCGGTGGAAACGGCAGCCACGCCTTCACCTTTGCCGGTGTGACGCTGCTCGACGGAAACCGGAGCGCGCTCGAATGTACCCCAACGATTCGATAAGGCTTGCCGCCGAACATGAGCATTTGACCCACGGCGGCCTGCGCCGAACCGAAGCGGACACGCGCAACGGAATCGGAAACAACCATTACCGGCACAGCTCCGACCGCGCTGTCCGCGGAGGAGAGCCCTCGCCCAGCGATAACCCGAACGCCCAGCACCTTCGAGAGCGAAGGCGTTACGTACAAAAACGCCGCGTCACTCTGATGAGCGCCCTTCCCGATCTTTGCCCATTTCTGTTGGTACAGAGCGGTTTCGGCGCGTCCGTCAAGCGAAGCCGCAAGCCGATCGTAAACGGGTCGAAAAACGCCGAACTCCGACGCATTCACCGTTGCTTCGAGCGCCTGCAGATGCGGCTCCAGCAAATTGCTATGCGACGCGCCGGGAATGACATTCCCGAAAAGCACGCCGAGGTTGCCGAGCACGGCAATATTGGCGGCGACGGCAATCGCCAGCGTCGCTATGACGCCGATCTTGAACGACGCTCGGCGTCCCCCGAGCCTCGGCAATAGCGAAAATGAAAATGGACGTTTCATGGTTCAGCCCTCTACAAAAATTCTGCCCTCACCCCAGCCCTCTCCCGGAGGGAGAGGGAGCAAGAAAAAGGCATATCGCCGTTAAGCCTTATCCCAAACGACGCCTTTTTAGGTCGGGATAAGCGGAGCGGTCCCGGCGATCCGCTGCGCCGCTTCGCGGCGCGCCCCTCACCCTGTCCCTCTCCCCGCAAGCGGGGCGAGGGGATTTTTATTGACGAAGCGCTGAAATCAGTCATCGGGTAGGTCTTCGAAGTGGAGCACCGGCGGCTCTTCGCCCGGAGCGGTTTCGTCCACGACCTGGCCGTCGTGCAGGCGCACGATGCGACGCGCGCGCGTCGCATAGTGCGGATCGTGCGTCACCATGAGGATCGTCGCACCCTTGCCGTTCAGGTCATCGAGCAGCGCCATCACGGCTTCGCCCGACTTGGAGTCGAGGTTGCCGGTGGGCTCATCGGCGAGCAGAATATCGGGTTCACCGACGAGCGCGCGGGCGACGGCGATGCGCTGCTGCTGACCGCCGGAAAGCTGGCCCGGATAATGACGCACGCGGTGGATCATGCCGACTTCGGTCAACACGCGCTCGACGCGCTCGCGCCGTTCGCCACGCGAAATACCGCCGCGATAGACGAGCGGCAGTTCCACGTTCTCGAACACGGAGAGGTCGCCAATCAGGTTGAAGGCCTGAAACACGAAGCCGATGTGGCGGTTGCGAACGCGCGCGCGATCGCCCGCGTCGAGCGATTCGACGGGCGTGCCGGAAAGTTGGTAACTTCCTCCGCTGGGTTCGTCAAGCAGACCGAGCAGCGACAAAAAAGTCGTCTTGCCGCAACCCGACGGCCCCATGACGGCGACGTATTCACCGCTACCGACGGTGAGATGCACGCCGTTCAGGGCGTGGGTTTCGACTTCCTCGGTGCGATAGACCTTGGTGAGCGCTTCGACTTTGATGACTTCGGTTGTTTCGTTCATTGCGTGGCTCCGTTCTACGGGTGTGACTTCGGTCGCGGCGGAGGCTGCCGCTTTTGTGGCATCGTTCATTGCTTGGCTCCAGTGGGATTTGAAGAGTAATCAGGGTTATAAATGCGGTTAAGCATCGTCCTCCCCCTTGCTCGCGTAGCGGGGAAGGGGGAGACAGAGGGGGATTCCCTAGGTTGATAGCGGCCTGAAGAATCCCCCTCCCGCTCCCCCTTCCGACCTTCGGCCGCAAGGGGGAGGGCCGTTTTCGTGTCGGCACTTGCGCTTGCGGGTGCGGACGCCGCGATGAGCTTGTGCGAGAGCGCTTGCAGGAACGCATCCGTCAAGCTGCCCGTCACGCGTGCAAGCGCAAGTTCGTCGCCGATGGCCTGTGCGATCGCGGCGTTGCGCGCCTGCTCCGCGGCAAGCAGGCGTTCGCGCTGGGTAACGAGATCGTCTTCGGTGCGCACGCCCGCCGACACGCCGCGGGTCGTCGCCTGTACGGCATCGCGCGCGGCGGCAACCGCATCGCGCAGGGTTTTCAGGCGCTGGGCATCCACCAGCAAGGCGGCGTAGTTGGTCTTGACTTCGCGCACGACATCGAGCCGCGTACTCGCCGCGGTCGCCCGCGACTGATCGGCCTGAGCGCGGGCTTGGGCAACCTTGGCATGGGTAGCGCCGCCGGCAAAGAAGTTCCACTTCAACTGCAACGCGATCTCGTTACCGGTCGCGTTGTAGTCCGCCGGCGTCGGCACGACCTGGCCGGGTGTGGAATAGGAGGAATCTCCGCTTTGGATCTGTTGATTGTGAATCAGCGCTAGCGAAATGTTCGGTAGATAACCGGAATCGGCCGCACCGATACGCTTGGAATCGGCGCGCGCGCCCAGCTCGGCGGCGGCGAGCTTCGGATTGTCGGCCAGTGCACGGTCGAGCCAGTCCTGTTGCGTGCCGGCAAGCTCGACGCTGTAGTTCACCGGCAGCGTAACCCTCGCGCCCGGCCGCACCCCGCCGGTCAGTGCCGTCAATGCATATTCGGCTGCGGTAAGCCGGCTGCGCGCGGCAAGCAATTGCCCACGCGCGGATTCGAGCGCCGCCCTGGCAGCGTCAGCGCCGATTACGCCCGTCGTGCCGGCGCGATACCGTGCATCCGCTTCGCGCGATTGTTCGGCAAAACCCTTGACCGTTTCCCGCGTTGCGTCAAGCGTTGCACGCGCCGACAACACGTCCAGGTAATCGGTCGTTACCTTGACGGCGAGCTTGTCGAGCGCCGCCTGGTAATTCGAGGCCGCCGCGGCAACATCCAGATTCGCCGCCTCCAGATTCTTGATTGCAGCCCAATCGAACAGCGGTTGATCCAGTTCGAGCTGCCAGTAACTCGTGGCGGTATTCTGCGCCTGCGAAACCGGAAGAATCTGATTCTCGCCGAAATACTCCGGCCCCTCGCTCGAATTGTTGTTGTAGGTGCGCGAAAGATTGCCGTTGATTTGCGGCAGCAACGCCGAGATTGCGCCGGGCTTCGCCGTGCGCGCCTTGGCCAATGCCGCGGCCGCGCCCTTGAATTCGGGGTCGTGCGTGCGCGCCGCCTGCCAGGCCTGCCACAGCGTTGCCGCCTGCGCGCTCGCCCCCAACCCGAACAGACAAGAGATTGCGACGATGCAAACGAAAGCGACTTTCTTCCCCCTCTCCCTTGAAGGGAGAGGGTT
>CAZKOE010000011.1:0-18212 GCA_964554305.1 uncultured Gammaproteobacteria bacterium | reverse complement strand
CAAACCCACCCCATCTCCCTGTCCCCCCCTCCCGGGGTGCCGTGGTGGGCCCGGGGGCGCGCCCCCACGGCACCGATCGTCGCTGCGCGACGATTCCCCTCACCCTGACCCTCTCCCGCAAGGGGAGAGGGGATAAGAGCGGGCGTTCTTCGAGCAATGCGTTTCATATTCATTGGATGCGCACCCGCTTGCCGCTTGCGAAGTCGGAGGTGTCGGAAACGATCACCTTGTCGCCTTGCTTCAACCCGGAAAGAATCTGGATCGCTTGGTCGGAAGCGCGCCCGAAGTGCACCTGGACCGGAATCGCGGCATCGCCGCCGGCGACCAGTTTGTAAAGCGTCTGCGTCGAGTTCGGCTGACTGTACACCGGGCGCGCAACATAAACGGCCTGTTTCAAGGTCGCTATCGAAACGACGCCCGAGACGGAAAGGTTCGGTCGCGCGCCGCCGGGGAGATCGCCGGGCAGGGACACATCCACGTCCACGCTGCCGTTGGACACCGTGGGTGCAACGCGCGCGACCTTGCCGTCAATCGTCGTACTCGCGCCGACATTGAGCGTCACCGCGACGGGCTGACCAACGGCGAGTTCGCCGGCCTCACTCGGTGGCACCTGGAGCACCGCCTTCAATTGCTTCAAACTCGCGATGCGCGCGATGTTGCCGCCGAGCGCAAGCGATTGGCCGTTCTGCACCGCGACCGCCTGCACCACGCCGGCCAGCCCCGCGCGCACCGTGAGCGCCGCGACTTCCGCCTTGGCCTCATCGAGCGCCGCGGAAAGCGCATTCACTTTCGCCTGCTGCGCCTTGACCTGCGCAGCCATGTTCGACTTGAACGACGCGACGCGCTGCTCGGCGAGCTTCACCTGTTCGGCGAGATTGTCGGCATCGAGTTTGGTGCGCGCGTAATCGAGCTTTGACACCACATGCTCGTCTACGAGGCTCTTCTGCGCCTTGGCCTTGAGCGCCGCGGCCTGCGCATTCGCGCGCGTGGTCGCGAGATCGCCCTGCAAGGTCAACGACTGGTTCTTTAATGTCGCCTTGGTCGAGACGAGCGTTGCCTGGGCGTTCGCAAGTTCGGACTGCGCCGCCACCACAGCGGACTTGAGCTTGGGATTGGTGAGCACTGCAAGCACCGTGTCGGCCTTGACGTGATCGCCGGGCTGCACCTTCCTGTCCTCGACCACGCCGGGCGATTGAGCCGTGATCCAGCGCAAGACCTTCGGCTTCAATGTACCCGGCGCCTGCACGCGGATCGCGAGCGGTCCTGACTTGACTGTCGCGATCAAGAGATTGGCACGCGATACGCCCGGCCCCGATGGCAACAAAAAGTAAATGAGCACGGCAATGCCAATGGCAACGACGATGCCACCGCCGATCAAAGCCTGGCGCTTGCGTCGCCGCTTGCGCCGCACGTGTTCCGGAATCTGAATATCAGGCATGTGTAGTCCTTCGTTTAAAACAATTCACAAAAAGAGCCTCCGCCTTGCCCCCCCTTTTTTGCTCGCGAAGCAAGGAAGGAAAACGCAACTCATGCCCTCCCCTTTGCTCGCGAAGCGAGGAAGGGGGAGTTGGAGGGGGATTCTTCTGGTAACGGAAACATTCCCGCGCGTCTTCGGCACACCCCTTCCCGGCTACGCCGGCAAAGGTGGCGGCGAATGATGTCGCACCCTCACCCCAGCCCTCTCCCGAAGGGAGAGGAAGAAGTCGCAGCTTTCGCGTTAAACTTATAAGTATCCGCCCGCAAAGCGACTCGCGAGGAGCGCAAGTTTTATGAAAGTTGAAACCCTGAAGAAGCGGCTGGACAAAAACCGCCCGATGAACGTGGTCACGCTGCGCATGCCCCAGGATGTGATCGAGGATCTCAAGCGGATTGCACCGAAACTCGGCTTTTCCGGCTATCAACCGCTCATTCGCGCCTACGTCGGCCAGGGACTTCGCAACGATCTCGGACGGCTTGACAACGATGCCGTCTCGAGTTTTGTTGCCAGCCTCAAGCGGCACGGCGTGAACGACAACCTCATCGCCGAAGCCCTGTCCGAAGCGTCGCGAAGCTAAGGATCGCATCATTCCTCCAGGATCGCGGTGGCGGGATTGAGCTTTGCCATCCGCCGCGCCGGCAGATAACAGGCCGCCAGCGTCGTGCCGCCCAATACGAAAACGACGACGATCAGGGTCAGCGGGTCGTAAGGCAAAACGTGAAAAAGCACCGACGCGAGCGCGAATCCGGCCGCCACCGCCAATATCAAGCCCGCAACAAGGCCGGGCAAGAGCAGCTTCAGGCCATCCTTGATAACGAGCCGCCGAATGCTGGCAGGCATCGCGCCGAGCGCGAGCCGAATGCCGAATTCGTTCCGCCGTTGGATCACGGCGTAACTCAGCACGCCGTACACGCCGATGACCGCAAGCGCCAAGGCGATGCACCCGAACACCAACACCACGGCCATGAACATCCGCGCGCCGTACAACTGATGGTGGATAATTTTCGGCATGCTGTAAACACCGAGAATCCCACCATAGACGGCAAGGGCGGGGGCGATCTTGTTCACCGCGGCCTTGATCGAGCCGACCATCGCCATGGGCGGAACATCCGTGCGCACCAGAAGGCGCATGCCCTGCCCATACTCATAGCGGATTTGCGTATCGCTCAGATAAATTTCGTACGGCGCACTTTGCCGGATATCGTGCAACTTGATCGGTCGCGCCACGCCGACGATCCGCACCCATTGATCATGGCTCGGACCGCCCAGGTTGATTTCCTGTCCGATCGCGCCTTTTTCGCCAAAGAAACGTTTCGCGAAACGCGCATCCACAACCGCGACGAGCTGACTGTTTTTGGTATCCGTGGCATTAAATCCTCGACCCTTGAGAATCGGTATACCCAGCGTCTTGAAAAACTGCCGCGTGACCGAGTTGTAGTAAACCTTGGGTCCGGGATTTGAAAAGGGCTTTCGGCCCCGCAGTTTGAAACTGGTGTTGCCAAAGAAGTCGTTGAGCGGAGTCCAGCTCGGCATCGCCGCCGTCTCGACGCCGGGCAGGCCCTGCACGCTACGCAGAATCTCGCCACGAAGATTCGCGGACTCCGCCTTGTCGGCGTGACTGCCGAGGAGGCGCAAGGCGATCACGTGCCGAGGATTGAACCCGACGTTGACGTTGCCGAGATTGACGAAACTGTGAACCAGCAATCCGGCGCTGGCCAGGAGCCCCGTGGCCAACGTTATTTGCACCACCGCCAGCACGTTTCTCGCCCGTCGCGCACCGCGTCCGCCGCTCATGGCGCGACCGCCGCCTTGAAGCAGACTCTTGAGATCCGTTTTGACGAGAAACAAGGCAGGCAACAGACTCACCAGCACGACAGTCAGCCCGATTGCGGCCAGCACGAGCAATCCCACCCGCCAATCCGGCGCGATGTTGAAAATGCTGAGTGACGGATTCAGCGGCGAACCCGCGAGCACGCGCACGCACAGCCAGCCGAGTCCCGCGCCAATCAAGCCGCCGGGCAATGCGAGGCATAACCCCTCGACGAATAGTTGACGCATCAGCACCACGCGGGTCGCGCCGAGTGTGCGGCGAAGGGCAATTTCATGGACGCGGCCGAGCGAGCGTGCCAGAAGCAGATTGGCGACGTTGACGCAGGTTAGAAGCAGCACAAGCAGCGCCCCCGCCAGAAGCAGGAACAAGATCAAACTTGTGTGCGCGCCCTCTTTTTCGAGCTTGTATTGGCGAAAAGGCATCGTAACAAAGTGGAATCCGGAATCGGCGTATTTTTTGTGCAGATCGTTCGGCAGAGTATTAATCAAGCGCGTTTGCAGATACCCGAGTTGCGTGCGCAACGTCTTGTGGCTTGCTCCCGGCTTCAAACGCCCAAGAAGTACACCGACTCCGTAACTGAACGTATTTGCCGCAGATTCCCCCGCCGCACCGACGACGTTCGGCACCCACACGTCCGTGTGACTATTAGAGAAAGCGAACCCACGCGGCATTACCCCGACGACCTGGTGCGGCTTTCCATTGAGCTTGATCGGCTGCCCGACGATCGCCGGATCGCCGCCGAACGCCTGCTTCCACAGGCTATAACTGATAACCGCGACCGGCGCCTGCCCGGGGCGATCGTCCGCCGCCGTGAGCGCTCGGCCCAACACCGGTTTGACACCAAGTGTCCGGAACATGTTGCCGGTAATGCCCCCGCCGGCAACATAATGCGCACGGCCGTCAACTTCGACGCTGAAGGGGGCGTAGTAGAAGCCGATTTCCCCGGAAAGCGCCCCGACGTGCTTTTCCATTCCCTGGTACATTCGCACGTAGACACCCAGATTCTGGGTGCCGTAAAACTTTGGCAAGCGCGTTCTCACGATCACCAGGCGTCCGCCCTGCGGATACGGCAGCGGCTTCAGAAAATACCCATTCAGCAGACTGAACACCGCAAAGTTCGCGCCGATGCCGAGCGCCAGCGTCAGAATCGCCGCCGCGGCAAAGCCCGGCTTCGCCGCCAGTTGCCGCACCGCAAACCGCAAATCACTCCAAAAACCAGTCACATCCGTACCTCGTAGCGAAGCCCACCCTCACCCCAACCCTCTCCCGGAGGGAGAGGGAGCAGGAAAGATTCGCCGAGAACCCCCACGTCAAGTGCGGAGTTATCCCGGCCTGCACTTGTTGCAGTCGAAGCATGATTCATGGTGTTCATTGGTCGAGAATTACCTCTGCGGGATTCATTTTCGACGCACGCCGCGCCGGGATGTAACAGGCGAGAAAAGTGACGACGAGGAGCACCATGATCGTCCCTACGAGGGTCAGCGGGTCGTAGGGCGCGACATCGAACAATCGTGAGGAAAGAATTTCGCCGAAAACGATGGCAAGGACGATACCGACGACAAGCCCGATCACAAGAAGCTTCAAGCCATCCAGGATCACCAGCCGCCGAATGCCGCTTGGCATCGCGCCCAGGGCGAGACGAATGCCGAACTCGTTTCGCCGCTGTCCTACCGCGTAACTCAATACGCCGTACACACCGATGATGGACAACGCCAGTGCCACGATGCCGAAGATCAAAAGAAGAGCCATGGTCGTTTGTCTGCGGCTCAACAGGTCGGACATCTGCTCGTGCATTGTATGAACGTGGTTAACGGCAAACTTGGGAGCCACCTTGGCAATCAGATTCGTCACGGGTTGCTTCAGCATGGCGGGAGGCAGCTTCGTGTGGACCACCAGATACATGTCGCTCGACGGATTCGTGTCGATGTTGAGAAACGCAGCCGGGGTCGGGCTCGGCTGCGCGGGATTCGTGTATTTGAACGACGGCACGACGCCTATAATCGTCCACTTTCCATCGCCGGTTTTGATTTGTTGGCCGATGGGATCGCCGCCATGGAAATACCGTTTCACCACGGACATATCAACGATCGCACGTCTTTTCCCCGTGTCACGCTCATCAAAATAGCGGCCACGGAGTATCGGAATACCCATCGTTTTGAGAAAGCCCGATGTGACACGATCCTTCATCGCGACGGGAGGGTTGGCCGAATTCACCTTCCGGCCGACAATGCTGAACGGACTGGTATAGTCCGTACCGGTGAGCGGCGGCAAGTCGGTCACACCGGCGCTGACCACCCCGGGCAGTACATTGACCCGGCGTACCACCTCCTTGTAGGCATTGCTCAGCGCCTGGTCGTTCGGAAAGTCATCCCAGGACACCGTCAGATGGGCGATCAGCAAATGATCCGTTCGATATCCCGGATTCACACTCTGGAGATTCATGAAGCTGTGCAGCAGCAGCCCAGACACGGCGAGCAAGCCGGTAGCCAGCGTCAGTTGCACGATGACAAGCGCGCTGCGCACACGCTTCGCCCCCTGACCCCCACTGCTGGTACGGGTGCCCTCCTTCAACACGGTTTGCAAGTCGGTCTTGGCAAGATGCCGGATCGGTAGCACACTCACCAAGGCGGCGGTGAACAAAACCGCTCCCAGCGCGAACAACCCGACGCGCCAATCGAGCGCGATGTCGAATACGCTGGCGCCCGCGCCCAATGCGGAGGTAGTGAGAAAGTGCAACCCCAGCCAGCCGAGTCCAACTCCGATGAGCCCGCCGGGCACCGTCAGGCACAAGGCCTCGGTCAGCAACTGCTTTGCAAGCATGGGGCGCGAAGCTCCCAGGGCGCCACGCATGGCCATTTCATGACTGCGTCCAAGGATACGTGACAACAACAAGTTGGCAACGTTGACGCAGGTAATCAAAAGAATGAGCAGTACGGCTCCCTGCAACAACCACAGGGTGGCCGGTCGCTGGCCAAGCAACCCTTTCCGAAAGGGGCGGCTCTGCATCTCGAATCCGGTTTTTTCGAGAAAGTGCCTGTCTATCTTGAGCTTGCCTGCCATGACCGGCAAATGGCTGTTTAACCATGCACGAATGGCGTGATGAATCTGGCGCTGGGCGGCGACCGCACTGACGCCTGGCTTGAGCAAACCGATCATCGGCCCCTGCAGGGCAAAAAACTGGTTCGGTTTGTAAGCATTCGGACCGATTTCCATGGGCGTCCACATTTCGGCATCGTGATTGGGGAACGCGAAGCCCTTGGGCATCACGCCGATGACCCTGTAGGGTTTGCTTGCGAACGTGAACTCCTTGCCGATAACACCGGGATCCCCACCGAAGGCTTTGTGCCACATCGCATAACTGAGGACCGCCACATGATCGTTGCCCTGACCGAAATCGGCATCGGTGAACACACGGCCCAGCGCCGGGCGCACACCCAATATCTGGAACAGCGACCCGGTGGCCATATAGTCGTAAACATCGAATGCCTTTCCATTTGCCCGCATGTTGTAATCGTCGCCACCATAAATCGCGGTTGCGGCAAACACGTTGGCGTGCTTCTGGATGACTTGCTGCATCGGCAATGACACGGGCATCTCACCCGCCATGTACTTCGGCATCTTCACGTGCACCTGCACCAGCCGCCCGGCGTTCGGATACGGCAGAGGCTTGAACAGGTAACCGCTCACCATGCTGAACACGGCGATGTTCGCACCGATGCCGAGCGCAAGCGTCGCTATCGCCGCCGCGGCAAAACCGGGCTTCGCTGCAAGTTGTCTCAACGCAAAGCGAATATCCGTCAAAAAGTTATTCATATTTTCACCTCTTTCCTGTGTAGGCCGGCATAAGGCCGACGGCCGTTGTCGGCGTTACTGAAGCGCCGGGAACGCTGCGCTTATCCCGGCCTACACTTGCCGAATGTTGGTTTGCGTTCATTGCGGATTCAGGGTTTCGGCGAGGGCGGTGCGACGCACGCGCCGCGCGGGCAGCCAGGAGGCAAGCGCGACGACGATACCGAGCACGACCGCGGGCACGATGTAGGCGGCGGGAGATAAGAGACTCACTCCGTGAAGTTGGCCACCGAGGAGGCGCCCGAACAAGACTGCGAAGCCAATGCCGATCACGGCGCCCAAAGCCCACAAGCCGATGCCCTGAGCGAGCACCAACCACTCGATCTGTCCCGGCCGCGCGCCGAGCACGAGCCGGATCGCGAACTCGCGCCGGCGCAGCCGCGTGAGGTAGGCGACAACACCGTAGGTGCCGACGCTCGCGAGCACGAAAGCCAAAATGCCGAAGACGATCAACAAAGTTGCGAGTGCGGAGGTTCCTTGTGCCGAGGCCGTGATGAGTTCGCCCATCGAAGAAACGTGCGTAATCGCCTGCCCCGGGAGCGCCTGCGCCAGCGCCGACTTCAACTCGCGCACCACCGTCGCCGTCGGCAACGGCGAACGCACCACGATGTTGATGTTGGAACCCATCCAGTTCCCGAAGACCGTCTTCGACGTCGGCATAATCACCAGGCCCGGCGAAGCGCCGAAACCCTTGGGTGAAAAGGTGGCCTTGATCGGCGCAATCACGCCGACAATGCGCCAGTCCGTGCCGACACATCGGAGGCGCCGGCCGACGACGTCAACCGTGCCGAAGAGGGTCTGCGCGGCGGCGGCATCCAGCATGAGAACGTGGGCGCCGTTTTTCGCGTCGGCCGCATTCAACAGTCGCCCGTGCAGAAGACGCACGTCCAGACTCTTCAGCAGATGGGCGCCGGACGCCAAAATGCGCTCCGTGTAGGTTTGACGATGCGCCGCATTCCCATTGCCGGCAACCGCGAAGGCGCTGGCCGGCGCAGCGCCTGTAAACGGAACGCCCCAGCCGAGACCGGTCGCATGTACGCCAGGAAGCGCGGCGATGGCGCTTTGCGTGGCGCGCCAGGCCCCCGAGACTTGTCCGTAATTTTGATAGGCCGGACCGGCGATCTTGACGCTCGCGACCGTTAAATGATCCGGCCTGAACCCCGCGTCTTGCGTGAGCATTCGGTGCAGGGAAAGCCCCACCAGTGCCGAGGCGCTGAGCAGCATCACGGCAAGCGCGATCTGCACCACGCTAAGGCCTTTGCGGGTGCGCTTTGAACCGCGCCCGCCCGCGGCGCTCCGCCCGCCGCCGGACTGAAGCAGCATCGTCAAATGCCGCGAGCGCACCAGCGCCAGCGGCGCGCTCAGTGCAATGAATGCAATAATCAACGACAGCACGACACCCAGCAGCGCCACACTGCCACCGGCACCGATCGTGAAAGCCGTCTGGCCGGAGGCGACGCCAAAGCTTGCCAGCGCCCTCGCGCCGACCCGCGACAGAAACCAACCGATGATCGCGGCGGCGATTCCAAGCGGTATCGTTTCGACCAAGGTCAGCCGCAAGAGCGCGAGCCGGCTTGCACCAAGCGCCATACGCAGACCCAATTCGTGCCGGCGCCGCAGCATCCGTACCAGCGCCAGGTTGCCGAGATTGGCGGCGGCGAGAATCAACAGCAGCACTGCGCCAATTTGCAAGAGCAGCAGCCGGCCGCCGGTCGCGCCGCCGAACCATTGGCGCAGCGGAATAAGCCCGACGTAATACTTGTCGACGTTGAAACCGGGCTTGGGCGGCAAGTGCGAAAGCATCCGCTTCAATCGAACATTGAGCGCCGTTTGCAACTCGGCTTGCGACACGCCCGGCGCGCGGCGCACGATCATGTTCCAACTGAAGTCATTAACTCCGGAAGCGAGGCTCAACTCGCCCGGCGTCAACACCAGCGAGCGCCAAAGCGCGGTGGAGCGGTCGGGAAAGGAAAAACCGCGCGGCATGACGCCGACCACCGTGTATTGTTTGCCGTCTATCTTGAGCGGTTGGCCGATCGCATCGCGCTTGCCTCCGAGCGCGCTTTGCCAGAAGCGGTAACTCACCACCACCTCGCTCGGCCCACCGGGCCGGTTGCTTGCCGGATCGAGCCAGCGCCCGAGAAGCGGCTGCACGCCCAGCGTCTTGAACAACGAGGCAGTGGCGCTCACCGCGCCGACGCTTTTCGGCTCGCCATTCGAGATCACCGTCGCCGCGCCGCCCGCCGGCTCGATGCCGTGGCCTTCGAAGAGTCCCGCCGCGGCAACCCCCGGCGTCTTGCGTAGCTGCTCGTAGGCCACCGCCTGAATGATGCCCTTCGGAAACGGAATCGCATGCACACTGAAATAGGCATTGCTGAGTTGCCCCGCGTGCGGGTACGGCAATGGTCGGAGAAAATAGGCGTTCAAGGCCGTGAACACCGCGCCGTTCGCGCCAATCCCAAGCGCAAGTGTCGCGACGAAGGCTACAACAAAACCCCATTCACGGGTGAAGCGCCGCAGCGTCTGCCCGAATTCGCTCATCCAGTTTTCAATCGTCGTTAACATGTCATTCCCTCAAGCGTTTCATTGCGGGTTCAGGGTTTCGGCGAGGGCGGTGCGACGCACTCGGCGCGCGGGCAGCCAGGAGGCGAGCGCGACGACGATACCGAGCACAATCGCGGGCACAATGTAGGCCGCGGGCGAGAACAGGCTGATGCCCCCAACGCTGCCGCCGAGCAAACGCCCGAAAAGGATCGCAAAGCCGATACCGAGCACCGCGCCCAACGCCCACAAGCCGATGCCTTGCGCGAGCACGAGCCATTCGATCTGGCCCGGTCGCGCGCCGAGCACGAGACGAATCGCAAACTCGCGTCGCCGCAGCCGCGTGAGATAGGCGACGACGCCGTAGGTCCCAACGCTCGCCAGTACAAACGCGAGAATCCCGAAAGCGATCAACAACGTCGCCAGTGCCGAAGTGCCCCGCGATGATTCGGCGATCAGGCCGCGCATCGAGGAAACCTTCATGATCGCCTGGCCCGGCAGAGCCTGTGCCAGCGCCGACTTCAATTCACGGGTCACCGTTCGCGTCGGCAACGGCGAGCGAATCACGATGTCGATTGGCCGGCTCGAAAATATAAAATAGGCTGTTTTCGTAAGCGGAACGATGACGGTCCCCCGCGAGGTGTTGAAGCCGCCGTGAACCGGATGATTCCGGATGGAGGAGACAACACCGACGATACGGAAAACATAGCCACTGCTTTCCACGCGGCGCCCAATGACATTCGTGGTCCCGAACAACGACTTGGCAAAGTTTGCATCCACGACGATGTTATGAGCGTCACCTTGGGCATCGGCCGCATCGAGCAGACGCCCGTGCAACAAGTGCAAGCCCAGCGTTTTCGGCAATGTGACGCCGGCGACCGTCATATTCGTGAGAATGCTGCGGCTCTGCGCCGACTCCTTCCGGCCCGCCACCCGAAAGGGATTCTGCGAACCCCCGCTCGTGAAAGGCACGCCCGTACCCACGCCAACCGCACGCACGCCGGGCAACCCAGCTACGGCGCTTTGCGTGGCACGCCAGGCGCCAATCATCTTGGCGTAACTGTCGTAAGCCGATCCCCTGGGATCGACGCTCGCAACCGTCAGATGGCCGGGCTCGAAGCCCTGATTCTGATTGAGCGTTCGATGCAGGGAAATTCCCACCAGCGCAGAAGCGCTCAAAAGCATGACGGCAAGCGCGATCTGCACCACGCTGAGTCCCTTGCGCGTGCGCTTCGAGCCGCGTCCGCCCGCAGCACCTTTGCCGCCACCGGACTGGAGTAACCCCATCAGGTGACGTGAGCGAACCAGGACCATCGGCGCGCTCAAGGCGATAAACGCAACAATCAGTGATAGTACAACCCCGAGCCAGGCCGTACTGCCGCCCCCGCCGATCGCAAATGCAGTACCGCCCGACGCAACACCGAAATGCGTGAGCGCCGATGCACCGATGCGCGAAAGAATCCAACCGAGGATCGCGGCGGCGATACCCAGCGGCAAGGTTTCGCCGAGCGCCAGGCGCAGCAACGTGAGCCGGTTCGCGCCGAGTGCGAGCCGCAACCCCAGTTCGTGCCGCCGGCGAAGCGTCCGGACCAGCGCCAGGTTGCCGAGATTGGCCGCGGCAAGGATCAGCAAAAGCAGGGCGCCGAGCTGCATGAGCAGCAACTGGTTGCCGGTCGCTCCCCCAAACCACGCCCGCAGCGGAATCGCGCCGGCGTAAGGTTTGTACTTCCGCATCTTTTGAGCGTCCTGAGTCGGAATCGCCGATAACTCGCGCTCCAATTGCGCATTGAGCGCAGTGTGCAAGGCAGCCGGAGAAACCTGCGGGGACCGGCGCACGATCATGTTCCAGTTGAACGACATCAGGCGTGCCGGACTCAACTCCATCGGCGTCAACACCATCGAACGCCACAACAGCGTGGTTCGGGCAGGAAACGTGAAATCCTTCGGCATGACGCCAACTACCGTGTACTGTTCGCCATCTATTTCGAGCGGCTTTCCGATTGCGTTACGCTCGCCGCCAAGCGCGCTTCGCCAGAAGCCGTAACTCACCACCACTTCGCGCGGACCGCCCGGTCGGTTGCTTGCCGGGTTGATCCAGCGCCCGAGCACCGGATGAACCCCGAGTGTCTTGAACAACGACGCGGTGACACTGACCGCGCCAACGCTCGTCGGCTTGCCGTTGGAAATCACGGTCACCGTTCCACCCGCAATCCCCGCTCCGACATGACCGCCACTATAAAGTCCACTCGACTCAATTCCCGGCGGCTTCGCCAAGGCTTTGGCGGCTTCCGCCGAAAGAATCCCTTTGGGAATGGAAATTGCATGAAACCCGACGTACACATTACTGAGCTGTCCCGCCTGCGGATACGGCAGCGGCTTGAAAAGGTACGCATTCAACGCCGTGAATACGGCGCCGTTCGCGCCGATTCCGAGCGCAAGCGTGACGACGAATGCGACGACGAAGCCCCACTCGCGGCCGAGCCTACGCAGCGCCTGTCCCAACTCGCTCATCCAATTTTCAATCGTCGTTAACATCTGTTCACTCCCCATTCAAAATTATTTCGTCATTCCGGGGCTCCCGTAGGGAGAACCCGGAATCTTTCCCAAACAAGGCACAGGCTTAGACTTTGGCGTCTTCATCCTGCAAGATTCCGGATCGCGCTTTCGCGCGTCCGGAATGACGAAATAGAAATAAGGCACGGCGTTCATGTGTTGCGCAGCGCTTTGTCGGGGGCGACGCGGCTCGCGCGCCAGGCCGGGAACCAACTCGCGGCGAGGGCGGCAACCACAAGGACGACGGCGGTAATCGCCATGCTCGTCGGATCCACGGCACCGATACCGTAGAAGGCCGAAGCGAAGGCGACGCCAATGCCGGCAAGTCCAGCCAGACCGATGACGAGGCCGATCACGAGCAGGCGCACCGTTTCTCCAAGCACGAGCGCCAACAAGCGGCTGCGATCCGCGCCGAGCGCCGCGCGGATCGCGAATTCGCGTGCGCGTTGCGCGACGGCGTAGGCCTGCACGGCATAGAGGCCGATGGCGGCGAGCACGAGCGCACCGATCGCGAACAAGAGCACCAGTACAGTAAGCAGGCGATTGGAGGCGAGCGAGGCGGCAAGACGCTGATTCATCGTCTGTACGTCGTAAAGCGGGATGCCGGGGATCACACGGCGCGCAACGCCTTTCACTTCCGAAACCACGGCGGCAGTGGGGAGTGGCGAGCGCACCGCCAGATACCAATCGAGGAACCCCCAGGTCCAGTGGGAATCCTTCCCCGTGACCTGATCGAAATCCACGTAAATGTTCCCCGTGGCAAGCGCCGAGCCCAGATTCGCGCGACGCACGGTCGGGACGACACCGATTACGCGAAAGAAAAGGCCCAAGGTAGTGCAGTTCGTGCAGTTGAAACTGAACTTACGGCCGACGACGTTTTTATCGGTACCGAACAATCGCGTCGCGGCCAGCGTATCGATGATCGCAACGCCCGTTCCGTTGTGTCTGTCGGTCGGTCTGAAGTTACGCCCGGCGAGCAACGGCATACCCAGCGTGCGGAAGTAACCGGCATCAGTCGCGGTAGGGAATACTACAGGATGAATACTGGGATCGACCGGACGGGGATTCACGCCGACGACGTAACCGCTTGCTCTGCTGTCGAAGGGAACCTGGCTGGCGAGGGTCACGGACTTGATTCCCGCCGAATGTTTCAGGGAACTACGCAAGCGATCGAGAGAGGCGATCACTTTGGTGTCTGGATATTGGTACTGGCTTTGGGGAAAGCTTAATTTGAAGGTGATGACATGATCGGGCTTGAAGCCGAGATGGACGGCATTAAGATTGAGCAGGCTGCGACCGAGCAGCAGTCCGGTGCCAGCAATCGCGCAGGCCAGCGCGATCTGCCCCGCGATCAGGCTGACGCGCAAACGTTTGGCGCCACGCCCAGGAGAAGCATGAGCACCCGCATCTCCAAGCGCAGCAGAAAGATCGTTGCCACGCAAAAAACTCACACCCATCAGGGTGAAGACCGCCGTGGAAACGAGTGCGAGTATGGTCGCAATCACAACAAGCGCCGGCCAGGACGCCGACCCAACTGCGGAAGCTCCAACAGCGATGGTGCTACCGGCAAAGAGGCCAAGCAGAAAATGGCCGAACACGACACCCAGCCCAGCACCAACGAGACTCAAGATAAAGTTTTCACGGGCGAGCCCGAAAACAAGCGTCCCGGTACTGGCGCCGAGGATGCGACGCATGGTCAATTCGCTACGGCGAGAAAAGCTGCGGGTTAAAAATAGATTGGACAGATTGAACCAGACGAGGAGCATCAGAAGCGCTGTCGCGCAGAACACCAAAACAAGAGATCGCTGCAGGTGTCCGATCCGGCTTGATCGCCAACCTTGGGCATGAATCGCAAGATGGATCTGCTTGAAATGCGGGATTGATTGGGGGTACGGGAAATTTGCGATTTCACGTTGCAGCACGGTGTTCGCTTGCACGAGGAAGGTTTTCATGGATACGCCGCGTGCAAGCCGCCCCACCATCCGAAAATGAAACCCCGTCAGCATGTCGGCATCTTGAGCGCCGGACGTCATGGTATAAGGCGTCCACAACGCCGTCTGCCGTGTAGGAAAATTGAAGCCTTTCGGCATCACGCCAATCACGGTATAGAGTTTGCCGTTGAGATGCAGCGTCTTTCCGATCGCGGAAACCTTGCCGTCGAATAACCGTTGCCAAAGCCGGTAACTCAACACGGCAACGGGCTGCGCGCCTGGCTTGTTGCTTTGCGACCCGAACACGCGGCCGAGCGCGGGCCGTACAGCGAGCGTTGAGAAGACCGAGACCGTCGCTTCGATGCCGTTCAGCCGGCTCCGCCGACTGCCGAGCACGAGGTTGTAACCGTGATTACGGTAGAGTCCAGAATTCGCGAGTGCCGGCGCACCCTTCTTCAGTCTCTCCCAAGTCGGGATGGACATGGCTTTCGGAATCGGTTGATTGGCCGTGAAGTACACGCTCATGACGCGACCGCCCTGTGGATACGGCAGCGGCGAGATGTAATAGCGGTAGAGCAGGCCAAGGGTCGCGACGTTGATGCCGATGCCGAGCGCGAGCACTACGATTACCGTTGCCGAAAAGCGCGGGTTGCGTGCGAGTGAGCCCAGCCAGGCGGAAGGTCTCATAAAATTCGTCACGGCATCGTTCTCCAATCAGTCCGCATTGCCGGGAACCCCCGCATCAAGTGCGAGGTTATCCGGCCTACATTCGAAGTAGTCATGGTGTTCATGTGTTGCGCAGCGCCTTATCGGGGGCGACGCGGCTGGCGCGCCAGGCCGGGAACCAGCTTGCGGCGAGCGCTGCGAGGGCGAGCACGACGGCGGCGATGACCATGCTCGTCGGATCCACGGCGCCGATGCCGTAGAAGGCGGAGGCGAAGGCGACGCCGATGCCGGCCAAGCCCGCAAGGCCGATTACCAAGCCGATGACGAGCAGGCGCGCCGTTTCACCGAGTACCATCGCAAGCAGACGGCTGCGATCCGCGCCGAGCGCCGCACGAATCGCGAATTCGCGTGCGCGTTGCGCGACGGCGTAGGCCTGCACGGCATAGAGGCCGAGTGCCGCGAGCACGAGCGCACCGATCGCAAACAAGAGCACCAGAACCGTGAGCAAACGATTGGAGGCGAGCGCCGAACCCAGACGCTGATGCATCGTCTGGATGTCATAGAGCGGCACGTCGGGAATGACCTTCCGCGCCACATTTTTCACTTGTGCGATGACGGTCGCGGCGGGCAGCGGCGAGCGCACGGAAAGATACCAGTCCGGGAAACCCCACGACCACCCAGAAGAACGCGCGCCGACGACTTGGTTGGCATCCACGTACACGCTGCCCTCCACCGGCGCAGCGCCCAAATCCGCACGACGCACCGTGGGCACGATGCCGATGACGCGATAAAGGACCCCAAAGCGATTGTCATGGGCACTGTCGAAGCTGAATTCGCGACCGACGACATCTTCGGTGCCGAACAGTTGCTTCGCGGCCAGCGTGTCAATGATTGCCACGCTCACACCGCCGTTCTTGTCGGCGGGGGTGAAGTTGCGGCCCCGGAGCAGAGGCATACCGAAACTCTCGAAGTGTTCGGCATCGGTGGCAAGCGGGAAAACCGAGGGGTGAACATCCGGATTGGCGGGGCGCGGAAAGGCGCTGTTGCTGCCCACGTCTCCGTTGAAGGGTATGGCGGAACTCAGGCTTGCCGATTGCACTCCCGGCAGCCGGCTCACCGCGCCGCGCAGGCTGTTGAGCGCGGTCATCATTTTGTCTGTCGGATACTGGGCGCTCGGGAAACTCATTTTGAAGGTGATGACATGATTTGGTTTGAAGCCCAGGTTGACGGCGTTGAGGTTCAGCAGGCCGCGACCGAGGAAAAGCCCGGTGCCGGCGATGGCGCAGGCGAGCGCGATCTGTCCCGCGATGAGCCCCATGCGGATGCGACGCGCGACGGGGCCGGGCGAGGCGCGTGTGCCGGCCTCGCCGAGCGCGGCGGACAGGCTGTTGCCGCGCAGGAATCCCAGGCCGACGACGGTAAAGACCGCGGTCGAGATCAACGCCAGAATGACGGCGATGACGATGAGCGCCGGCCAGGACGCGCCGGGAATGGAGGAGGCGCCAGCGGCAACGCCGCTCGCGGCGAAACGCGCGAGCAGGAAGTGGCCGAAGACGACGCCGAGGCCCGCGCCGACGAGACTCAGCAGGAAATTTTCGCGCAGGAGCGAGACGGTCAGCGTTGCGGTGCCGGCGCCGAGAACGCGGCGCAAGGTGAGTTCGC
This sequence comes from uncultured Gammaproteobacteria bacterium, assembly GCA_964554305.1. Taxonomy (GTDB): domain Bacteria; phylum Pseudomonadota; class Gammaproteobacteria; order JAKDMP01; family JAKDMP01; genus JAKDMP01. The sequence goes on along the minus strand of CAZKOE010000011.1, from coordinate 1,702 downwards.
CACGCCGCGCGAAGGAGCGCGCGAGAAAGAGGTTGGCAAGATTGAACCAGACGAGCAGCATCAGGAGCGCCGTCGCGCAGAACACCAGCACCAGCGACTGTTGCAGATTCCCGAGCCGGCTCGCGCGCCAACCCTGAGCATCAATGCCGAAGTTGTATTTTTGAAACAGCGGGATCGCCGTCGGACTCGGGAAGTTGGCAATTTCGTTCTTGAGCACCCGATCGGCCTGGGTGAGAAACTGCGACCGGCTTGCGCCCGCGGCGAGGCGCCCGACCATTTGGAAATGGAACGTCGTCAACCTGTGGGCGTTCTGGTCGGAGGCCGTGATGGTGTAAGGCGTCCACAGCGCGGTCTGTGCGGTCGGGAAATTGAAGCGCTTCGGCATGACGCCGATCACGGTGAAGAGCTTGCCGTTCAACTTCAGCGTCTTGCCGATCACGGACGGCTCGCCGTCGAACAACTGTTGCCACAGCCCGTAACTCAGCACGACGACGGGTTGCGCGCCGGGCTCGTTGCTGTCCGGCCCGAAGACGCGGCCGAGCCGGGGACGCACGGCGAGCGTCGAGAACACCGAGGCGGTGGCCTCGATTCCGACCAGCCGCCGTTGCCGACCGCCGAGCACCAGGTTGTAGCCCTGCTTGTTGTACAGGCCCGAATCGGCGAGCGCCGGCGCGCCTTTTTTCAACCGTTGCCAGGTCGGAATGGACATGGCCTTCGGAATCGGCTGGTTGGCCGTGAAATACACGCTCAGAATCCGCCCGCCCTGCGGAAACGGCAGCGGCGAGACGTAGTAGCGGTACAAGAGACCGAGTGTCGCGACGTTGATGCCGATGCCGAGCGCGAGCACCACGATCACCGTCGCCGCGAAGCGCGGGTTGCGAGTCAGCGGTTTCAGGCCGGCAAACCAGTTGGGCAATGACACGGTCGACGTTCCAGTGAAGTCTCACCCGTTACGCAGCAAGAATCGTGCCAAACCGTCGATCGCGACGGCGGAAACTCCTCCCGGGAAGGCGTAAATCCCCAGAAAATCAAGAAGATAGATTCCCGCCTGCGCGGGAATGACGATCAATCGGCGGAGGCAGCCCCGGGTTTCCCCGGCCTTGGGCGCCACGAGAATGGGACGGTTCGATCACCCCATTCCCATTTCCGGGATTCCGGCAAGGCAAGCGGGGCGCTTCCGGCGTCATTGGCCCCGGAACGCCCGTATCGGCGTGCGCTTATGGGGGTTACCGGCGCTTTTCGAGGCGGGGCGCGTGCTGAATGGTGCCGTGCTGGTATAGCACCAGCGCATTGACCTTGCCCGCCTTGTCGCGCTTGAAGGCTATTGTCGCGTTGACCAGAATATAGAAGAAGCTGTCCTTCGCGCTCGGGTAAATCGGGAGCGGCGCCTGCCCGGTGAGCTGCGCGTAGAGTTGATTGTCCCTGCGCGTCACGTCCATGACGTCGCCCGACTTGAACTTGTAACGGCCGACATAGTCGCGCAGGGTCTTGGTGTCGAGCGGCACGAGCGTCTTGCCGACCACCTCGGCCGCGGTCGCCGTATCCACCCGCCGGGCGGGGGTGTTGTTGCCGTTCTGATGCAGCAGAAGCCCGACTATCTTCCCCTTCTTTCCGTGCAGAAAGCTGATTTGGATGTCGGCCATGTTGGCGAGGAATTCATCCCGGGCGCTCGGAAAGATCGGCAGGGCGCCCTGGCCGGTTG
>CAZKOE010000010.1:17195-26787 GCA_964554305.1 uncultured Gammaproteobacteria bacterium | reverse complement strand
GTGTCGGCTACGGGAACCGGGATGGGCTTTTTCACCATCGGCATCGTCGGCCTGCCCGTTGCAATCGTGGGCTTTCTCTACATCCTGCTCTTCGGCCGCCGCCTGCTGCCCGCCCGCCAGGGCGTCCTGGGTGACTTCACCGATCCGCGCGAATATACCGTCGAGATGGAAGTGCCGGCGGGCAGCCCGCTCGCCGAACGCAGTCTCGAAGCCGCGGGCTTGCGACATCTGCCCGGGCTCTATGTGGTGGAGATCGAACGCGGCGGTGGTCTCGTTTCCGCACCGGGGCCGGAAGAACTGCTGCAGGAAGGCGATCGGCTGGTGTTTGCCGGAATCGTCGAATCGGTGGCGGACCTGCAGAAGATGCGCGGCCTCGTCCCCGCCACCGGGCAGGTCTTCAAGCTCGACACCCCGCGTCCGGATCGGCGCCTGATCGAGGCCGTGATCGCCCCCGAGAATCCCGTCGCCGGGCGCAGCGTGCGCGAGGGCGGCTTTCGCTCGCGCTACGGCGCCGTGGTGATCGCCGTCGCCCGGCACGGTCAGCGCGTTGCGGGCAAAATCGGCGCGATTACCCTGGAGGCCGGCGACACACTTCTGCTCGAAGCACCGGCGCAGTTCCTTCGCCGCTACCGCCACAGCCGCGAGTTTCTCCTGCTGCGCCCGCTCGAAGAGAATGTGCAGCCCCACTACGAACGCGCCTGGATCGCCTGGCTGATCATGGCCGCGTTGATTGGACTCGTTACCGCGCGCATTGTTTCGATCGCGCCAGCCGCCGTGTTCGCGGCCGTCGCCATGGTGGCGACCCGCTGCATCGGGCTCACCGCCGCCCGCCGTTCGATCGAACTGCAGGTGATCCTCGTCATCGGAGCCGCCTTCGGTCTCGCCGCCGCACTCGTTCACACGGGAGCCGCCGTCGCCATCGCCAAACCGCTGCTGCAACTGGCCGAAGGCTCACCGCTCGGCCTGCTCGCCGCCGTCTATGCCATTACCGCGATCCTCACCAATTTCATCAGTCACAACGCCGCCGCCGTGCTGATGTTTCCGCTCACCATCGCGGCGGTGGCGAGCCTCGGCCAACCCGTGCTGCCCTACGCACTCGCCATTGCGATGGCGGCCTCGGCGAGTTTCGCGACTCCAATCAGCTACCAGACCAATCTCATGGTTTACGGTCCCGGCGGCTATCGCTTCGGCGATTTCGTGCGCTTCGGGTTGCCGCTGAACATTCTCGTCGGTGCCGTTTCCGTCATCGTCATCAATTACGTCTGGCTCACTTGATCGCCCACTTGAACCGAGCGCCCCGCTTCAGGCATTACTGGTTGTCTCACCCATTCATCGAAAGTGGGGCAAAAAAACCGTGACCGATTCGGAGACGAAAAAAACCGAGCCTGCCAAGAGAAGTGAATTCGAGACGCCTTGTCCCGAAACCGCACAAAAAATCCGCTCCGGGGCGCTCGTCGGCATCCTGGTTTTGATGATCCTCTACACGGCCTATTTCGCACGGGCGATTCTCATCCCCATGGCGATCGCCTTTCTCTTCAGCCTGATCCTGATCCCGGCCGTCGCCCGGCTGGCGCGCTGGCGCATTCCGCGTCCGGTCGGCGCGGTGATCGTGCTCGTGGTGGCGATTCTGGAGGGCCAATTCCTCACCCTGCACATCGTCGGGCGGCGGCTCTCCCTGAGCCCCGTCGCCGTGTTCGTGACGCTCGTCGTCTGGGGGTGGCTCCGGGGCGTCGTCGGCGCGATCATCGCCGTGCCCCTGCTCGCGAGCTTCAAGCTCATGTGCGAGGAAATCGAACCGCTCCATCCGATCTCGGATTTCCTGACCAGCTACTACAACCCGAACGAATAACCGGCGCGAACACCATAAGCCGTATTACGTTCTCTCGGCTTCATTCTCCGCTGTCAGGGTGCAGGTGTACACCACTTCGAGACGGGGATTCTGCGCGTCGCCCGGCGGACACTTCTCGATCTTGAGCCGCGAGGTGCCGCGCGTAAATTCGAGTTCCGAGACGACGTTGTCGAACCAGAGCTTTTTGTGCGTCCGCCACCACGCGATGTCCGGTGAGCGGACACCCGCGAGAAAGGCCAAACCCTTCGCAAGCAGGGTCAGGGGGTGCGACCAGACAGCCCGCATCGCACGCCGCTTTTTCCTGTCGAGCGGATTTCTGAACGGCGAACAGACCGCCTGATAAATGCGGCTTGTCGCCGCACCGCCGGCGAGCCGGGCCTCGACGAGATAGCTGTGATGCACGTCGCCCGACAGAAACGTAATGGTGGCGGGTGCATGCTCGCCCCGCGCGAGCCGGTCGAGCAACTCGACCATGTGGCGGAATGAACCCTGAAAGGCCGCCCAGTCCTCGAGATCCACGCGGCGGCGGATTTTCTCGCTCAGCCTGGCTGCCCATCGGCCCCAGGCGCCGGCGCACAGGGCCTCGTTCCAGCCCTCCAGGTAATGAATCCCCTGCCCCATCAGCACGGGAATGGAGGTGCCGAGCAACAGGTGATCGAAATCGCCCTCGGCATGCTCGCCGATCCAATTCCATTCCTCGGGCGAGACCATCGCGCGCCGATCCGCTTCAAGCACGCGCCCGGCGCGCGAATCCATCACCACGAGCCGCGTCCTGCCGAAGTCGCGGTAAAAACTCCACCACTGTATCCGGCGGCGCTCGTACACGGCTTCGGCGAACTCGCGCAGCAGCGGACCGGCATCGGCCGAGTTCCTCACGGTCTGATACAGTTCGTCGCGCGCCAATTCGCGCGGCGAGCGATTGCCCAGGTGCTGGTAAATCCAGTAGGACATGAAGGCGCCGACGATGCGCGCGAGCCACCAGGGCTTGGCGCGCATGTCCTCCGTCCAGGCTTCCGAAATATTCCAGTCGTCATGCACATCGTGATCGTCGAAGATCATGGCGCTCGGAACGTTGGCGAGCAGCCAGCGCACATCCGGCTGCGTCCACGAATCGCGGTACAGCCGCGTGTATTCCTCGAAGTCCGCGATTTCCCTGCCGGGCGGCTCGTCGAGACTGCGCCGCGCGCGCATGAAATCGAGCGTCGTCGGCGCGACCTCGTCGGCATAGACCTGGTCGCCGAGCAACAGTAGCGCCTGGGGCCATTCCCCATCGGGCAACCCCTGCAAGCGGCGCGAGAGCGCGTAGAGCGCATCAATCTCGTAGCCCCGTTCCGATTCGCGCTTGGTCAACGTGTAGGGCGGCGCGAGCGGCATCGCGACGCGGCAGGAACCGAACGCAAGCTTGAAGGCGGCCCCTTCGTCGAAGGTACGAATCAGACTGGAGGAAAACGAAGAATGCGGCTCGGGCCAAACCTGCCTGCCGTCGAGCCTGACCGTGTACTCGTGCCGGGTCGCGGGCGCAAGGCCGGCGATACAGACGAGCGCGTAATGATGGCCCTCGACGGCAAAGGTACGCGCACCATACCCGAGCACCTCCACTTCGCAGGCCGAGTCGGTCTCGACCCAGACCGTCGCATCCGTCGCGTCCACGTAGCGCAACAGCGGTCCCAAAATGAGTTCAGCCACGTTCTACTTCGCGCCTGCGAGTCCGAAATTGCTGAAACCAATCTAGCATACCCCGCGTTTCTCAAGTAACCACCGGCTGCGTTTGCACTTTCTCCAAGCCGCTTGGGGCTATACTTTGCAACAGACGAACGAGGCCGCCGCGGAAGCCGCTTATGCCCGAGGACGTGAAGCCAAGCCTTTGGACCCGCCTGAAGTCGCACCACGTCTACCGCGTAGTCATCATCTACGTGGTGACTGCATGGATTCTCGTGCAGGTAGCGAACAACGTCTTCCCGAGCTTCGGCCTCGGCGCGGGTGCCGTGCGTATCCTCATCCTCGCCCTGGTGCTCGGCTTCCCGGTAACGCTCGCTTTCGCCTGGGCGTTCATCCGGCCCAAGGACCCGACGCGACTCGATCGCTGGGAACGCCTGCACTGGAAACTCGGTCTCAGCGTATCCGTCGTGGTTCTGGCGCTGGTGGTGATTTCGGGCTGGAGTGTGTGGCGGTATTCGAGTTGGTGGCAGTTCAGCGCCGCGCAAACATCCGCGAGCGCCGCAACCACGAAAACCGCCACGTCCGCCAGGCCTGCTCCCTTTCAGCCTCCCCCCGATACGCTGGCCGTACTGCCCTTCAAAAACCTGGGCGGCGGCGCCGATCAACAATATTTCAGCGACGGGATCACCGAGGAGTTGACCAACGTCCTGGGACAAGACACGCCGCTGCACGTGATCGCCTGGGATACCGCGTCAAAGTATCGCGACAGTAAATTGACGGCCGTGGACATCGGCAAGGCGCTGAACGTCGCCTATCTGCTGAACGGGAGCATCCGCCGCTCGGGTAACGAAGTCCGTGTCACCTCGGAGCTGGTGGACACTACCACGGGTTACCAGACCTGGTCGCAACACTACGACGGTTCGCTGAAAAACATTTTCGCCGTGCAGGATAGGATTTCCTCGGCCATCGCCAGCGCTTTGAAAGTGAAATTCGCCACCAGCGCGCGGGCGACGGAAACCGTCGACCCCAAGGCCTATGAGCTGGTGCTGAAGGCCCGGGCACAAATGCAGACCGCACATTCGGCCGCTCCCTTCACGCAGGCGCAAAAGTACTTCGAAGAGGCGATCGCGCTCGATCCCGATTATGCCGACGCGCACGCCGGGCTTGCCCGCGCCACCTTCGACCTGACCCAGCTCTCGACGTTATCCCTGAAGCAGGCACTGCCCCGGGTGCGCGCGGAAGCCCGGAAGGCCTTGGCGCTGGACCCCGAAAACGTGACGGCCCTGGTCGTGCTTGGCAACGCCGATCTTGTCGAAGGCAAGGTTACGGCGGCGCGCAGCCACTACGAGCAGGCCCTGAAAAGTGATCCCAGCAACGCCACGGCGCACCTCGATTACTCGCTGGTACTGCCCCCGGGAGAAGCGCTGGCGCAAACCGTCCAGGCCGTCAGATTGGACCCCGACAACGCCACGGCGCAAAACAACCTCGCCATTGCTTATCTCGACCTGGGGAACTACGCGAAGGCGCTCGCCCCGGCCCGGGCAGTCATGCGACTGGCGCCCCACAGTACCGATGCGGCATTCCTGCTCGCCCTGACCTACTCCCTGCTGCACCGCGGAAAGGATGCCGCCAAGGCCTTCGATCTGGCCCAGCCCACCACGAAACTGGGTCGGCAGCTGATTGCCGCGGGGCGCCTCGCCTACCGCTCGGCGTTCGATCGCAAACTGCATTCACAGGCGCTCGCCGCCACGAATGCGCTGTGGAGCCGGCCCGGACTGGACCCCGCCTCCCAGGTCAACCTGCTCCAGACCTACCTTGTCCTGGGCGAAAAGGACACGGTCCTCGGTGCCTTGCCGAAAACCTGCGCGGCCTCGCCAATCGAATGCAGCGACCTGAGTCTCAACCCCGTCTATCTTCCCCTGCACGGCGATCCCCGCTTCGAGGCCCTGGTCAAACGCTACGACACTACCCGGGCCGCGGACGCGGCTACCGCCACGCATTGACTACCCGCTGGCGGCCTGCTGGACGTACTTGATCCAGTTTCGCGCGCTCTTTGCGTGCGCGCTGTAACCCTCGGCCTTGTGAAAGGCGCCAAGCGCCGTTTGCGTTTGATGAGCACTGAATGCGGCCTGCCCCAGGATCATCCAGGCGAGGCCGGGATCGTCCAGTCCGCCCTTCCGGATTGCATTCTGTGCAGCGGTTATCGCCTGACCGTATTGAAATCGGGCCAGATAAATGGACGCCTGGCGCAGATAAACCTGGCCGCTCGGGGAAACCGCGGCCTGTTTGCCCAATGCCTCGAGGGCCTTGTCCCAATCCTTCGCCCGCATCCAGGTGGAAGACAAAAGGTTGTAGTTGGCCTCGGTTTTCGGCACAATGCCCTTGTCCAGACCCTCGCTCAATAACCGCGCGGCCTGGTAGGGGATGCCGTTCTCGATATACAGGCTGACCAACTGCTTGTAATCTTCCTTCGACTTGAGCATGCCCCGCATTTTCATCAAGGCATACACGGCGGCCGCCTGCTTGTCTTCCTTCAAGATAAGATAGGTATTGACATAATAATTCCAGAAGGCATCGTCATCCGGGTACTTGGCGACGAGCATGCCGGCAATATCGTTGGCCTGGCTGTATTTCTGCTGCTGGTATACGGTAATGAACAGGTTTTGATACCAATCCTTGGGCACGGGTTTCGGTTCCACCTTTTTCCCTTGTGCATCGGTGGTGGGTTTTGCATTTTCACGTTGCTGTATGGCGAGATGGATATATTGGTAGGCATGCCGGTAATCTTTCGCCTGGTAATAAGCCTCTCCCAGGTGATAATACAGTAGCGGCCTGACGCTCTTCTTCCGCGCTTCGGCCCGCGCTATCACCTTCTTGTACAATTGTATGGCTTTGTCGTGCTGTTCCTGCAACAAGTAAAGGGTAGCGAGTTCGTAAAGTGCGGAGCGTTGCGCACGCGGCTGCAGCGCGTTGAGCGTAACAATTTTTTCCAGGTAAGGCTCGGCGGCAGAGTAATTCTTCAGAAGCAGATAGTTCTGGGCTATGACTTGATTGACCAGTGCATAGGCATAGTCGCTTTGCTTCTTCGCCGTGGGCAGCAAGTTCTTCGCTTTCGCAATCGCCTGGGAATACTTTTTCTCCCCCATGAGTTTCTGAATGCGCGTTATCCGTTCGTAGGTCTGCTTCTCCAGAACGTAGGAGTTGTCGGAATTTCCTCCGCTGCCGCCGCCTCCGGAGTTCTGTGCCAGGGCCGACGTACCGCTGAATGCCACAACAACCGCGAGAATACCCGCGGCAAACACGGTCAGACAGAAACGGGAACGAATCTCTAAAGTCATGCGGGAAGCACCTCCACGTTGAGTATACCGCCTGTTCCCGATCAATTACCACCGATCTTGAACGTAATATCCTGGCAAACCCCGGATGAAGCCACCGGCTTGCCGTTCACCTTTTTCGGAAAAAACTTCCAATGGCGAATCGTCTTCAAGGCCGCCTCACTCAGCATGCGCCGAGCCTGGGGATTGCTGGCACGCTTGACATACGGACTGGAAACCGAACCGTCGGGCTCGACCGTGAAGCAGGTTTTGATGGTGCCCTGCACGCCTTGCATTTGTGCCCGCGGGGGATACATGGGTTTGAAGCGAACCATGGGAGTGAGTGGCGCATAACCGTTGGCGTTGACCGAAGGCCCGCTGTTCGGATTGATGTAGAGGCCGCTGCCGCCGCCCATGCCGAGATTGCTGAGTTGGACCTTGACGGGCAATCGCTGCGTCGGCACGTTCTTGGAAACGTGCATCTGCACTTGCTTCGGGGGCGGGGGCTTCTTCGGCGGCGGGGGCGGTGGCTTGACTAGTTGCTTGCGCTTCACCTGGATATTCCGCGGGGTGTTCACATAGTTCACCAACTGAGCCACGGCACCCGCCGTGCTCGACTCCGCATTGCCCGAAAGCATCTTGTTCAAGCCGAGGAAGATCGCCAGCGCAATGATGACGCCGACGACAACCGCCAGAACAATGCGGACACCACCACCCAGTCCGGCATGCATCATGCGGCCCCCGGGTGACGGCGCGTCAAGGGATTTCCGGCGTCAGGTGGCATGTTTTACGTCGCCCTTGAGCCGTTCCGCGAGCAAGGTGTTGCTGCGTTCATCGAGCATCTGAGTGATACTGCCGGAAAAAGCCCTGAGCCCCATGTTGAGGAACAGCAACGGCACCGCGACACCGAGGCCCAACACGGTGGCGATCATCGCCTGCCCGATACCGGTGGCCATCACCGTCGGGTCGCCGCCCCCCGAGGCGACGATCGCATGGAACGTGATGATCATGCCGGTCACAGTGCCGATCAGGCCGAGCAGCGGGCCGACGGCTATAGCCAGCCGGATGAACGCCTGGAAACGGTCCAGCTTCAACACTTCCCTCCGGACCGTGTCGTCCAGATGCAATGCCACGAGCTCGGTGCTTTCCGATTTCTGACCGCCCTTGTCATCGTCGCGGAGAGCCAGTTCCAGGCGGCCCAGTGGGTTGTTCGGCTTCGGCCGGGAAGGATCTCCAAGCTGCGCCCGAATGGCGAGGCGCGTGCGCAGCAGATAAATGTATTGAAAAATCGCCATCAACAAGCCAATGATGCCGACCGCAATGATGACATAGCCCACCGCCTGGCCAAGCTGTATCCTCTCCAGCCAGCTTGGTTGCGAGAGAGTCCGGCGCAGCAGCCCTCCCCTGGCAACGTCGACGACGGCGCTCGTATAGCCCGAGCCGGGCCCCTTGTGCGCCAGCGCATAGGCGGTATCGCGAAAATGCCCCGGCAGCCTGCCGTCGAGCTCGGCCAGCGACTGGACACTCGAGAGGTAACCCAGGTATCGACCCTTGGCAGTGACGGCCGTGAACGGCCCGACCCTCACCACCTCCGTGGACACCGCCTTTCCGGTCAGTTGGCCCTGCTGATCGAGCTGCAGCACACCGGTCCGGTAGCGCACGACGTTGCCGCCTGCGATCATCTCCCTGAGCAGGGCGAACCACAGCCGCTGAAGCTTTGCGATCGAAGGCAGCGATTCCGCGCCGGACAGCTTCTTCAGGAATTGCCACTCCGCCTCCTGTCCCGGTTTCGGTTTGAATTGGGTGGCCAGCAGCGAGTTCTGCAATTCCTTGGCGGCCTCCGCCGATACCACTCTCACGACGCCGAACAACTCGCCCATGTTGCCCTGGCGCTGCGCCAACAACTCGCTGAGCTTCTTGATCTGCGCACCATTGGCGTTGAACTGTTTCTGGAGCGCATCGCCACGTGCCTTGAGTGCGTTCCGGTGCGCGCTCGCCTGCGCTACAAGCTTTTGCTGTTTTGCAAGTTCGCTGCGGGCCGCGGCCTCGCGCCGCTTCGCCGTCGCCTCCACCTCGTGGCGATACTGCCGTGCCTGTCGAGCCAGCTTCGCCAGTACTTCAGACGCGGCGGGAGCGCTCGAGCCCGTCGCGGCACCGGCATCCGGTATCCAGGCAACATTTGCCACCGCCAGTGCGATTGCGGCGATGCCCGCAAAAAGCAGGACAGGCACCGCCCGGCGCTTCATGGCCATGCCGGCCCGGCACAGCCGGCAGGTCATGTTCCAATCTCCATCACTTGCAGCCCGTCATCGGAACAAACTCTCGGCGCTCGTACCGCCGGCCCGCGCCCGACCCGGGAAGTACCGGCCAGGCTGGCCTGCAACAGCATCGTGACGTCTCTTCCCATGTCAGCCGTTGCCGCCCGATTTCTTGGCGCCCACCGCGATCGCGTCGATACCTCCCTGATGCACCTTGGTCATGACTTGCGCCAGCACACCCGCCTTGGAGTCCTTGGAGGCGAGAATGACCACGGTGTCGGAAGGCCGTTGGGTGTGCAGTCGCTGTATCTGCGCCGGAATGCTGCGCAGGCTCACCTGGTGCCCGCTCATCCAGACGTCGCCGTTCGGCTGGATGGCAATCAACAGTTTGCCGTTGGGGCGCGCCCTGGCGGTCACCGCATCGGGTTGATGTACCTTGACCCCGGGCCGGTTGATGAACGACGTCGTGATAATGAAAAAAATCAACAGGTTGGTCGTGAAGTCCAGCATCG
>CAZKOE010000010.1:0-17185 GCA_964554305.1 uncultured Gammaproteobacteria bacterium | reverse complement strand
CGATACGGGGCTTTCCCGCCGCCGTCTCCTTATCGCCATCTCGTCACCATGCTCCGCCTCCGCCGCTCATTGCTGTATCGAGAAAGTCACGTTGGAAACGCCGGCCAGATGCGCCTTGTCCACCACCTGTACCAACACCCCGTTGGGGGCACCCTTCTGGGCGATGATCAGCACATTGGCATTTGGGTTAAGCGCAAGCTCGCGCGCGATATTGGCGCGCACCGCACCCAGGCTGACCGTCCTGCCGTCCATCGAAACCTTGCCGGTGGCCAATACCCGGATCGGAATGAGTTTGAGCTTTTTCGTACTCTGCTGCGGCGTCGAGCTGGGGCGGTTGACGACCAGCCCGAACTGCTTGGCGAACACTGCGGTAATGATGAAAAAAATCAGCAGGTTGGTTGTGAAATCCAGCATCGGCGCGAGATCGATGCCGTGACTCGCCACGTCCTCTTCTGCCCGGCGGTGGCGGCGCATGCGCATGGACTATTGATCCTCGTCCAGGACGTCGCCGGACAGCACGATGTCCGACTCGTCGTCGGCCAGTATCACGCCCAGCTCGTCGGCCAGTTTCTCGGTTTCCCGAGCCGCCCGCCGGCGGAAATAGTAGCCCGGATAGAGCCCCGAGATGGCGACGGCGAGCCCGCTGACCGTGCATACCATGGCGGCGGACACGCCGCCGGCCATTGCCCCGGCATTGGCGGTGCCGAGTATTTCCATGGAGCTGAATACTTCCAACATCCCGGTGACGGTGCCGATCAATCCCAGCAGCGGCGCCATCGCGACCAGAACCGCGATCATCTGCAAGCCATTGGTCATGGACACGTTCACGCGGGAAATCGTGGCCTCGCGAATCTGCCGCGCGCACCAGGAGTGGTGATCGCTGCGCGCTTCCCATTGCGCCCGCGCGTTCCTCGTCTGGCGCGGCAACGTCCACGAGAAATACCAGATGCGCTCCACGATGATCGCCCACATGAGCGCCCCCACCGCAAAGATCGCGATGACGACGGGACCGCCCTGATCGGCGAGGTGAGCCAGGTCGCTGACAAGAGGCAGTTGATCAAGCATTGCGCTGCGTTTCGATCTTTTCCGCGAGCATGCCGGCGCTTTGCTTATCGAGAAGCTGCATGAGGTTCGCCGATATGGACCTCAGCAACGCATTCGCGAACAGGAGGACGATGGCAACGGCGAGTCCGAGTACCGTCGCAATCATGGCATGGCCGATGCCGGTGGCCATCAGCCTCGGGTCGGCGGAGCCGGTTTCCGTAATGGTCTGGAAGGTGATGATCATGCCGACCACGGTACCGATCAGGCCCAGCAGCGGTCCGGCGGCTACCGCGAGACGCAGATAGGATTGGAACCGCTCGATCTTCGGCTCTTCGCGGAGCACCGCTTCGGTGATACGCAGCTCCGCGCTGTCGGCTTCCTCCTCGATTTTCCCCGGGTCGCCCCTGAACGCCAGCAATACGCGTCCCAGGGGATTGTTGTTCCTGGGGTCGTTCAAATTCTTCAGTTGCCGGGTGACGGCGAACCGGATGATGACCAGCCTGACGAGTTGAATGAAGAACAGGATCAAGCCGATGATCCCGATGATGATGATCACATAACCTACCTTGCCTCCCAGGTGGATACGCTCGAGCCACGTCGGGGCCTGCATGAACTCCTGGACCAGCGTCCCGCCACTTGTATCTATGACCGCCCGGGTATAACCCGAGGTGGTGCGTTGCAGGCGTGCCAGCGTACTCCGGTACCCCCCGGGCAACTCGCGGGGCAGCACGGCCAGGGTATTCAGCTCCGGCAGATACTCGAGGTAACGACCTTCGGACGACGCCATGAACGGGCCCACCCGGATGACGGGGCTGGAAACGCTCCTGTTATTGGATTGCACTACCGGCGCCTGGTAGCGCACGACCTCTCCCTGGGCGGTCAGTTCGCGCTGCATCTCATACCACAACCGTTGGAGATCGTTCAGCGTCGGCTCGTTGGGATCCCCGGCGAGGCGTATCAAAAAGGCAAGACGGGCGGGTTCGCCTTGCGCCGGCGAGAACTGCGTGTTGGACAACGCGTTCTGAAGATCGGAATCGAACGTGTCCGCGGTTTTCTGGGCGATGCTGAACACATTCGTGAGCCCCAGCGATTCGGCTTTTCCCTGAAGCTGATTGACGAGTTTGGTGATCTGCAACTGATTGGTCGAGAACTGATCCGACAGGCCCGACGACGCGGCCTTGACCTTGGCCAGCGCCGCCTGCGCCTGCGCCATCATCTGCTTTTGCTGCGCCTGTGTCGCGGCGGCGTATGCCGCGCGGTTCCTGGCGAACAGCGCCTCGTTCTGCTGGCTTTCGGCCTTGACCTGATCCAGGAGCTTTTCGACCGGATTCTGGGCCCCGGCTGCTGCCCGGGCAACGGGGCAACCGAGGACCAGTCCGAGGGCCAGGGTGGCGGCGCCCATGACGATCGCGGCGGAGAATGATTTCCTCATGATGGATTCCCTTGCGACGCCGGTGCGGGCGCCGACTGCGGAACCGGCTGCGGGAGCGACGGCAGCGCCAGCTTCGCCGCCGGCTGCGGCGCCGGTACCGGTACGGTCAGCAACTGGGGCGTACCCCTCTGATTGGCCATATCCAGCGCATGCTTGAAGGCCGATGCATAACTGTTGTCGACGACCCATTTGTTTTCCTGGGCGTTCCAGTAACCGGTTTGCGAACCATCGAGCGTCTGGTACATCAGGGCCACCCGGCCGATCCTGACGAACTGGACGGTCTGGGCATTCTTGCCCTTGCCCAGGGTACCCTTGTAGGCGCCGATGGTCTGCCCATACTTGAGCTCGTTCAGGTAATCCTGGAGGATGATCCGGTATTTCTCCGAAATCGTCACGTCCACGCGCGACATCAGGTCCTGCAGCTGCTGCATCTGCTGGGCCCGCTTCTGGGGCAGAAACGGCAGATCAACGGCCACAAACTTCGACAACGTCTGGACCATGTTGTCCATCAGCGGCGAAATTCCCCGCCGGGTCGACTCGATCTGATGCAATTGCAGGTTGAGTGATGCGATGCGTTTGTGTTGCGCCTGCACCAGGCCGTTCAACTTCTTGTTGTACGCCTCGTAACTCTTGATGTCCGCCTTGATCCCCGCATATTGCGAGGCAGCATCCTGCGTGCGCTGGGAGAGCGCATCTATCTTGTTCTGGGCCTGCGCGGCGGCCTGGTTGGCCGCCTTCGTCGTGGCCACGATGTCGTTGAGCTGTTGTTGGGTGTCGGCGGACATGGCCGGGGCGGTAGCTATCGCGCACAGGGCAACCACCACCGCACAGATTGACCGGTTGAGGGCAGGTCGCCGACGCGCATGCGTGTCGCCCGCCTTAGGGATGGAATGGAACTTCCTCATGGCAGTCTCGTCTCCTGATCGAACGTCGTCGGCAGCATCGGCATTGGTTCATTGCCATTGTTCCCGGCGAGTTACCCACGGTAGCGCGCCGACAATCAACGTCACGAAAGTATCCGAATTCGGGAGGCGGAATGTTATCATCGTAGACAAAAAAAGTACATAAAAAAATGTCCCATCATAGTAAAAATAATATAACTAACACGTCGGACGACCCGGCAATGAACCAACGGCAGTCGACCCGCGGAGCCTGCTGCAGCAGGTCCGGCGGCAATCAACGCAGCAATAGAATTCGGCGGCTGCACCGCAACCCGAGACGGCCATCTGTCAACAATCGGGCTGTTTCGAGCCCGCGTCCGCAGCCTCGGTCACCATCCTGTAGCCGATGCCGGGCTCGGTAAACAGATAGCGAGGCCGGGCCGGATCGTCTCCGAGCTTGTGGCGCAACCTGCCGACGATGACTCGCAGGTAGTGGGTCTGATCCCTATGGCCGGGCCCCCAAACCTGGCTGAGCAAATGGGGCTGCGTGACCACGCGGCCACGGTGGGTAAACAACACCTTGAGTACATCGAATTCCTTGCGCGTGAGCCGGACGTACCTGTCCTCGACCGCGATCCGGCGGTAGGCAAGGTCGATGGTCAGATAACCGTCGTCGTAGGCACTGCCGCCGTCGCCATTCGCTGTCGTGCCGCGCAGGAGATTGCGTACCCGTGCAAGAAATTCCGCCGGGCCGAACGGTTTCGTCACGTAGTCGTTGGCGCCGGCATCGAACATGCGCACCTTTTCGTTCTCGTCGGAGCAGGCAGACAGAACCAGGATCGGTACCTTGGACCAACTTCGAATCTCCCCGAGAACCGTGAAACCGTCCATGTCGGGCAGATCGGGATCCAGAACAACCAGATCGGACGACTTGGTGGCGGCCAATTCCACACCCCGAACGCCGGTTGTCGCCTCCAGCATCTGGTAGCCCTGACTGTTCAGGCCGATACGGAGGAGACGCCGGACCTGCACCTCAGGGTCGATCACCAGGATACGGCTGGCGTTCTGATCGTTACTCGCCATCGGTACGCCGCGCTTCCCCCCTTTCCAAGGCTCCGTCCACGGCGGTCCCGTCGCAGCAGCCGTGCCGTAGCCATCCATTCCGGCCACTGCTTCGATGCGCCCGCCCCGCGCGTCGATCATGCCATTGCGTGCAGTGAGACCGAAACCGCCGCCCGACGATACGTGCCTCGCCACTCACGGGGAAAAAACGGACGGGATTGTCGTTCACGTTGACCAAATTCTGCTCGATCGGGGGCGGGGAAACGTACGTATAGTAAGACAAATCGCTCGGGATGTCACGAAGACCGACATCATCGGCAGGTTGCTCACGCCCGGCACGGTGGGTGTCAGGAAGAGACTGGATCCACCACCGCGACGTTCGAAAACAATGTCCGCCGCCGCGATTGTAGAAGCGGCAACAGGACGGATTGCATGAAAGATCGCGCCAACCGAATCACCGTTAACGAACTGTTAATCTCCCCACGCCGAACACGCCCGGCTGCACGCGAACCGAGCCGGGACGAGACGGCGGTTCCCCTCGAATCAGGAACCAACCGAGCGTCCCCGATTGACCGTGGATCAGCGACGCCGGGAACGGCGTCCGCGAGGGTGCCGCGGCCGCGGTTTGTCGGCGTAGGGATTGGGAGGCGATTTGAACTCGAGGACGAGAGGCACGCCGGCGAGTGCAAAGGCCTCGCGAAAGCCGGCCGCAAGATAGCGCCGATAGGCGGCGGGAAGTCTGCCGGCCTGGGTGCCGTGAATTCGAATTTTCGGCGGACGGCCGCCGCTCTGGTGCGCGTAGCGCAACTTCACGCGGCGGCCGCGCACAAGCGGCGGCGGCGTTTCGGCCACCAACCGCTGCAACACGCGGTTGAGATCGGGCGTCGCGAATTCGGCCTCGCTCGCGGCACCCGCCTCGTCGACCGCCTGCCACAATGCGCCGATGCCGGTGCCATGCAGTGCCGACAGTTGCACCCGGCGAACGAAGGGCGCGAAGCTTAATCGGCGCTCGGCACTTGCTTCGGCATGATGGCGCCCGTCGGGCGCGAGTCCGTCCCATTTGTTGAGCGCAATGACGGCGGCCCGGCCACGCTCCAGCGCGAGGCGCACGAGACGCTGATCCTGCCCCGTCACCCCTTCGCGGGCGTCGGCCATGACGACGGCGACGCTCGCCTCTTCCAGTGCGGCAATCGCCGCGAGCACGCCCAGTCGCTCGGCGCCCGTCTCGACCCGCGCCCGGCGACGAAACCCGGCCGTATCGATGAGAATGTAATTTTTGCCGTTGCGTGTGAACGGCACATGGATTGCGTCGCGGGTTGTGCCGGGGACGTCGCTCGCGAGCAACCGCTCCTCGCCGAGCAGGCGATTCGCAAGCGTGGACTTGCCGACGTTGGGTCGGCCGATCACGGCAACGGCAAGCCCCGGCGGCGGCGATTCCTCCCCAATGGCCGGCGGAGAGAGGTAGCCGCTCAGCGCGGCCGCCATGGCCGCGACGCCCGAACCGCGCTTGGCCGACAGCGGGAAAAGCGGGCTGAAACCCAGGGCATGAAACTCGCCGAGCCGCGCCTCCTCGAGCCCCTCGGCCTTGTTCGCTACCAGGAAAGTCGGTTTGCCGCTCGCGCGCAGACGCTTTGCCAGATCCGCGTCGGCCGCAGTCAGTCCGGCGCGCGCGTCCACGAGAAACAGCACGGTATCCGCTTCGGCAACGGCCCGCCAGGTTTGCGCCTCGGCGGCCACGGCAAGCTCGGTCTCACCGGCCAGGCCGCCGGTGTCCACCAGCACGACACGCCGCCCGCCGAGTTCGCCATAGCCGTAATGGCGATCCCGCGTAAGACCCGGCAGATCGGCAACCAGGGCGGCGTGACTCGCCGTCAGCCGATTGAACAGCGTGGATTTACCGGCATTGGGCCGGCCGACCAGGGCAATGACCGGCAAGAACACGGCACGCGCCGGAAATGATCAGGGCCGGGCGGATGTGGACGCCGGCGGAACGGGCGTCGCCGCCGCTGCGGGCAGCGTGTAGGCGGCGAGCGTGCCGTCGTCATCGAGCACAACCAGCAGGTTGCCGACAACCACCGGCGGCATGCGGATCGCGCCGCCGCCCACCTTGACGCGCCCGAGATAATGCCCGTTGTCGCGATCGAGGAAGTGCAGCCAGCCAAAACGATCGCCCACCGCGACGAGTTTGCCGAACGGTACGGCGGCGGACAGGCGGCGGTAACCCAATACGGAATCGGCCCAGTCCGGAACCCCGGTCACGAGATCATAGGCGTGCACCGTCCCGGCGGCATCGCTCACGTACACGTGCACACCGTCGAGGCTGACCCCCGTGTAGCTCGAGAGCTTGCGCGACCAGAGCACCTGGCCGGAAATCGCGTCTATCGCGGCGAGCCGGCCCTGATACGTGGCAACGTACAGATCTCCACCCGCAAAATCCATGACACCGCCCACGTTGACAAGGTTGGCGACAGGGTTATTGCCGGACGGCTGGCCGACCTGCCGGCGCCACTGTTCCTTGCCGGTCGCGGCATCCACAGCGATCACGCTGCCGTCGGCGAAGCCGCCGAAGACGGTGCCGTTCACAATCAGGGGTTCGATCCCGAAGCGCAGCGTCAACGAAGGCTGCGCCTCGCTGGTCCGCCAGACGATGGCACCCGTTTTCGGCGACAGGCCCACCAAGTCGCCGGCGATGGTCCTCACCGCCACGATACTCGTGCCGATGGCGGGCGCGGCGAGCACCGGTGCGCCAACGTACTGTTTCCACTCGAGCTTGCCATCGCTGGCAGCGAGCGCGACGGCATCGCCCGAACGGGTACCCACGACGACGATGCCGTCACCCGCCACGGGCCCCCCGGAGAGGCGCTCCTTCTTGACATGCTTGCTCCACAGCCGCTTGCCGGTGCCGGCATCGTACGCGGCCACGTGCCCGTGGGTCGAGGCGGCGAACACCTCGGGGCCGCCCGGCCCGGCACCGATGCCGGCCGCCAGGCCCAGCAGTTGCCGCCCGCCGCCACCGCCGACATTGTGCGACCAGACCCTCTGAACGCTGACGGCATGGGGATTCGGCGGCAGCGGTTTCGGCGGCTTCTGATTGTAGTTGCTGGAACAGCCGAACAGGAGCGCCATTCCGCCCAGCGTGGCCAGGGTCGCGGCAAGTCGGAAGCGTGGTATCGAATTCATCGCTTGGCCCCCTTGCGCCCTCCCGTGCTTGTGGCGGCGGCTTTCGTGCGCGTCGCCGGCACCGCCGGCGTCTTTCCGGCCGCGGCACCCGTCGAAGCCGGGGTGCCTGCAGCGACGCTTGCGGCCGGCACCGCGGTGGACGCCAGAGACAGGCCCGCGAGACGCATTTCAAGAAGCCGGTGCCGGCCGCTTGCCGGATCGCTCGCCGCGAGCGCGCTTTGCCAGGCCGCACGCGCCTGCGCATGCCGGCCGAGTATCTCGTAGGCCTCGCCGCGCAAGGTCTCGGCGGACACGAGGAAGGCCGCGGGAATTTTCGCCTTGTCGAGCGTGGCGAGCGCCGCCTTCGCATCGCCGCGCTGCATCTGGATGCTCGCGAGACGCAGGCGAGCAATGGTGGCAAAACCCTGATCCGGCGAATGCGCTATCACGTTGGTCAAGGCATGCTCGGCCTTGATGAAGTGGTGCTGGGAGAATTCGGACTTCGCAAGCGCGAGCCCCGCGAGCGCGCCATAGGCCGTATCGGGATACTCCCCGATCACGGCCCGGGCCGCGTTGGCGACCGCGGCGTTGTCACCCTTCTGCTCGGCAATCACGACCGGGGCATAGAGTTCGGCCGCGGCTCCCGCCTTCTTCGCCTCCCACCAGTCCCAGCCCCGCCAAACGCCGATCACGATCGCTGCAATGACGAGGCCCGCAATCACATAGCGACCGTACTTCGCCCACCAGCTCCGAAGCGCCTCGATCTGTTCCGAGTCCGTACCGTAACCTTCAACCAAACCCCGATCTCCTTGTCAGAACGCGGGCGATCGCCCGCATCAACTCCATTTCAACGCTTCGGCGAACGCCTTTCTAAGTCCGGCAAACGCCGGACAAGTTCCTCGCCGAGCGCCGCGGCAGCCACCGCCGTCTGTTCGCCCGCGCCCGCGAGCGGCTTGATCGTAACCGTATCCGCGGCAAGCTCGTCTTCGCCGAGGATCAGTGCGTACACCGCACCGGACTTGCCGGCGCGGCGCAGTTGCGCCTTGAGCGAACCGCCGTCGGCGTTCACCGTCAAGCGCAACGCCGGATGTTCGTCCCGCAACCGTTCCGACAGCGCAAGCGCGCGGTGCTCGGCCGCGCGTCCGAGCGCGATCAGATAGACATCGGGACCCGGTGGCGGCGCCAGAACGCCTTCCGTTGCGGCCAGCAATATCAGCCGCTCCATGCCCAGCGCCCAACCGACCGCCGGCGTCGCGCGCCCGCCCAGCTCGGCGACCAGGCCGTCGTAACGGCCTCCCGAACACACGGCGTCCTGCGCGCCGAGCGCGTCCGTCGTCCACTCGAACACGGTGCCGGTGTAATAATCCAGTCCGCGCACCAGAAAAGGATCGTGGTCAAAAACTATCCCCAAAACATCGAGCCGCGCCTGCAATTCCTCGAACCGGGCCTTCGCATCGCTCCCCAGGTTGTCACTGATGCGCGGGGCCTCGCCGAGCAGTTCGCGCGTCGCCGCCACCTTGCTGTCGAAAACCCTTAATGGATTAGTCGCGAGCCGCCGGCGGCTGTCCGCGTCCAGCACCGCTTCGTGTCCAAGCAGGTATTTTACCAAGCGCTCGCGATAGCGGATGCGATCCTCGAACGAACCCAGGGAATTGATCTTGAGCGTGAGCCGCTTCAGACCGAGGCGCTTCCACAGCCGCGCGCTCAGCGCGATCATCTCCGCCTCGATGCCGGCACCCGCCATGCCGAAGGCCTCGGCGTCAATCTGGTGGAACTGGCGATAACGCCCCTTCTGGGGCCGCTCATGGCGAAACATCGGCCCACGGCACCACAGCCGGCGCTGACTGCCGTCGAAAAGCCCGTTCGTGATGCCCGCCCGCACGACGCCCGCCGTCGCCTCCGGGCGCAGGCTCAGCGAATCGCCGCCGCGATCGACAAAGCTGTACATCTCCTTCTCGACGATGTCGGTCGCCGCGCCGATCGAGCGCGCAAACAACGCCGTCGGCTCCACGAGCGGGAGGCGGATCTCGCCATAGCCGGCCGATTCAAGCACCGCGGCCGCCTCGGCTTCCACCCGCGCCCACTGGGCGGAAGCCGGCGGCAGGATGTCGCTGAAACCCCGGACGGGGCGAATCCCTTCGCTCATTGCACCGAGACCGCGGCGGGGGCGTATGCCGGCGCAAGGCTCACCGTGAATCGCGCGGTGTCGCCCTTGCGGCTCGCCGCAGGAATCGGGTACGGCTTGCCGTCGACCTCGACCTTCACGCCCGCCGCGTTGCCCAGGTAAACCGTCAGCGCACCGTGCTTGCCGCCGAAGTGAAGCGTTTTCCCCGCGGGCGCGAGACCGTAAAACAGGCGCGTATGATCCGCCCCGCGCACCTCGACCCACGAGACGGTGGTCAAATGCAGCGTCAACTGCGGTTTACCCGCAACGCCGGCCGCCGCGGGCTCAACGGCGGAAAGCACCGGTGCGGCCCCGGCCGCGGAGACGTCTCCCGGCGCCGAGGCAGCCACGCGCGCCGGAACGCGGGTAACCGCCGGCGGCAGGGCCGCGAGCCCGCCCGAAACCGAATTGCGGGCAAAGACGGGGGCGGCCGAAGCCGCGGCGGCCGGAGGAATCTGCGTAGTCTTTCGCGTCCGGCGGGCATAGTGCCAGCCCCAAAGTGCGGCGATCACCAGGATGACGATGACGATGACCACCACTATGCCCACGAGCCAGTGCCCTCCTTTGCCGCGGCGCGGCACCGCAATCGGGCTCAAACGCGCCGTCAACTCCGGTTCGCGCGGCGCGGCGCCCCGTTCGTAGCGCGCAACCAGCTCGTCGCCGGGAAGATCGAGGTAGCGCGCGTACTTGCGCAGATAGCCGCGAACGTAGACGGGCGCACCGAGACGCGCGTAATCGTCGGCTTCCAGGGCAATGACGACGTCGCGCGCCAACCCCAGCGCGCCGGCTGCGGTCTCCACGCGCAGCCCCTGCGCTTCGCGCGTGGCACGCAAGCGCTCGCCTGCGCTCCGGGGCTCGTTCGCGGGCGCGTGATTCTCCGCCGGCGTCTACTCGCTCACATCGACTGACTCTGTAATTGCAGAAACTTTTTCGCCTCCGGCGATCCGGGATAATCCTTGAGGAGTTCGCGGCCGTATTTTTTTGCCTGCTCGGCCCGTCCCAGCGTCCAGTTTGTCTCGATGGCCACCCACAGAACCCGTGCCGCCGGTCGCGACCGGGTGCTTATCAACTGCGAGAGATACCGGTCCGCCTCACCGTATCGCCCCTGCGTGAAGGCCATCAGCCCCAGTTGCCACAAGGCCTGCGACTGATCGGGATTGACCGCCAGCGCGCGCTTGAAATACTCGGTCGCCAACTTGTTGTCGGGAATCTTCTGGGCGCACAGGCCGGCGTTCGCGAGCGCCGAATCCGGCGTCGAGTAATTCAGGTCGCCGGCCGCCTGCGTGAAGTACTTGATCGAGGCCCGCGGCTTGCCGTGCGAGCACAGGAAAGTGCCGTAGTTGTTCAGCGTGTCCGGATCGCCGGGCTCGTATTGCAGAGACAGTTTGTACTGTGCCTCGGCCTTGTCATATTCGCCGAGGCGCGTGTAATACAGGGCGAGCGTATTGTGCACCACCGCCAGATGCGGCGCCTCCTTCATGGCATCCGCGAGTTTCTGGCGGGCCAGATTCATCCGCCCTTCCCGCATGTAGCCGCTCGCAAGCTGGGCATTCAGCTTCGCCGCGAGTTCCGGGGATTTCCTGCTCGCCGTGCCGCCGGTCGTCGTCGTGGTGCAGGCGCACAGGGCGGCGCCAGCCGCCAGCACGAGAACGAACCCGGGCAATGCCCGCGTCATGCCGCGAGCCCCGCCTGCGCCCCGCGCGCACCGAGGCGATGCCGAGTACGGTCGCACACCCGCCCGGCCAGCTGCCCGCAGGCGGCGGCGATATCGTCGCCGCGGGTGCGCCGCGTCACGGTCATGAAGCCCGACCGGAGCAGAATTTCGCGAAAGCGATCGATGCGCCCGGGCGGCGAGCAGGCAAAGCGCGTACCGGGAAAGACATTGAAGGGAATCAGGTTTACCTTGGCGTTGAGCCCCGCGAGGCGGCGCGCGAGCACCCTCGCGTGCCGGTCGCCGTCGTTCACCCCGTCGAGCATGACGTACTCGATCACGACGTGGCGATGCGTTCCGCGCGCCGTGTAGCGGCGGCAGGCGGCCATGAGTTCGGCGATCGGATAGCGGCGATTGATCGGCACAAGCTCATCGCGCAACGCGTCTTCGGGGGCGTGCAGCGAAATCGCGAGCGCAACGTCGCAGTCCTCGCCCAGGCGGTCAATCGCGGGCACCAGACCGGAAGTACTCACCGTCACCCGGCGCTTGGACAGGTTGAAGCCCAAGGGGTCGGTGAGAAGGCGCAGCGCCGGAACGAGATTGCGGTAGTTTGCGAGCGGCTCGCCCATGCCCATGAAGACGACATTCGAGACGGCCGGCCGCCCGGCATTGCGCGCGGGAAGCATTCGATTGGCTAGGCGAACCTGGCCCAGGATTTCCGCCGTCGAGAGGTTGCGATTGAAACCCTGCGCGCCGGTCGCGCAAAAGGCGCAATCCATCGCGCAGCCGACCTGGCTCGACACGCACAGCGTGCCGCGGTCCGGCTCGGGAATGAACACCATCTCGACGGCGTTGCCCGTCCCGCTCGCGAGCAGCCACTTGCGGGTGCCGTCGGCGGCCGTCTGCATGGCGGCGACCCCGGGCATCGCGATCTCTGCCTCGGCTTCGAGGCGCGTGCGCAGACGTTTGGCCAAATCGCTCATCGCGGCGAAGTCGTCCGTGTCGCGGCGATACAACCAGGCCATGAGCTGGCGGGCCCGGAACGGCGGTTCACCCCGCTCGCCGAGCCAGGCGGTCAGCCCGATCCGATCCAGGTCCAGCAGATTGCACTTGGCGTTAATTGCCTGCTCCCGCGCTCAGCGCAGCCGCGGACAAATCCCGCCGCCGCCGAAGAAGAAGGCGATTTCGGCCGCCGCCGTCTCCGGCCCATCGGAACCGTGAACGGCGTTCTCCTCGATGCTGCTCGCGAACTCGGCACGGATCGTCCCCGCCGCGGCCTCCTTCGGGTTCGTGGCGCCCATGATTTCGCGATTGCGCGCGATCGCATTCTCGCCCTCCAGCACCTGCACCAGCACCGGGCCCGAGGTCATGAAGGCTACCAGGTCGTTGAAAAACGGCCGCTCGCGGTGGACGGCATAGAAATCCTCGGCCTGCTCCTTGTCGAGTTGCAGCATACGGGCGGCCACGATGCGCAGCCCGCCCGTTTCGAGACGGGCGAGAATGGCGCCGATACGGTTTGCGGCGACGGCATCGGGTTTGACGATGGACAGGGTGCGTTCGAGGGCCATGAGTTTACTCCGGTATCGGGCCGCGCCCCGAAAAGACGCGGCAAAACGGGAAAGTGTAATGAATAGCCCGCCTGCAAGCAAATCCCGGCTGCCCGGCGGCTCAGACGTTAAAGCTTTCTCCGCAACCGCACTCGTCCGCCACGTTGGGATTGCGAAAGCGGAAGGACTGGTTCAAACCCTCGCGCACGAAGTCCACCTGCGTGCCGTCGAGCAGGGGGAGGCTTTCGCGTTTGACGAGAATGCGCACGCCGCGATCCTCGAAGACGGCGTCGTCAGCGCCCGCTTCGCCGGCATAGTCGAGGACGTAGGCAAACCCGGAGCAGCCCGTCTTCTTCACGCCCAGGCGCAGAGCATTCACGCCCTCGCGCCCGGCCATGAACCGGCGCACGCGCTCGGCGGCCGCCTCACTCAAATTGATTGCCATCGCCCGCGACCCGCTGTTGAATACGAACCGTTAGTTTAGTGGATAAGTCTTTGTTCGGCAAGGGCCGAAAGCCGGAAACCACCACCCGTAAGGCCACCGTTCTCGGCCCTCTCCCGAAGGGTCGAAGACGCATCGCGCAGTGTCAAATATGAACGCGCATCCCCATCTCCACCACCTGCCCGCTCGGGATCTGATAGGCCGAGGTGGCATCCGGGGAATTGCGCATGAGAAAGGCGAGGAGCCGATCGCGCCAGACAATCATGCCGTCCTTGCGCCCGCGGCCGCTGACCGGCGACTGATGCTCGATGTAGTAAGTAGCCTGCTTGAGATCCACCGTCAGGCCCTGCGACTTGCAGGCGGCGAGCTCCGAAGGCACGTTCACTGTCTGCATGTAGCCGTAATGCAGGATCATGCGATAGAACCCGCCCTGCAAGTCCTCGAGCTCGATGCGCTCCTTGCCCGTGGTTCGCGGCACGTCCTCGGTGAGTACGGTAAGCAGCACGACCTGCTCTTGCAGGGCACGATTACGCTCGATATGGTGGCTGAGCGACGGCGGGGCATCCTTCATGCGCGGCGTCAGGAATACTGCCGTGCCGGGTACGCGCGTGACCTTGTCGCGTTCGAGGTCTTTCACCAGATCCTCGATGGTCTTCGCCTCCTTGTCGGTCTGGCTGGCGAGCAACTCGCCGCCGCGCCGCCAAGTGGACATGATCGTGAAAAAGATGGCTGCGATCACCACCGGGAACCAGCCGCCGTGAGGAATACGCATCAGGTTGGAGCCGAAATAGGCAAGGTCCACAATCAGGAAACCGGCGAGGAACGACACGGCGGTCCACAGGTGCCAATGGCCGCGTTCGCGGGCCACGAAGAAGGCGAGAATGGTCGTCACGACCATGGTCGTGCTGACGCTGATACCGTAAACGCTCGCGAGCTTGTCGGAGCTTCGAAACATCAATACCAGGAAGACCGCCGCTGCCATCAATACCCAGTTCACGATCGGAACGTAGATCTGGCCCGAAGTCTCCTCGGAAGTCTGCACCACCCGGGAGCGCGGTATCATGCCGAGCCGAGCCGCTTGCCTCGTCATGGAGAACGCGCCCGTAATAACCGCCTGCGAAGCGATGATGGTTGCGATCGTGGCGAGACCCACCAGGGGATAAAGCAGCCAGCCGGGACAGAGATGAAAAAAAGGTTGTGCCGCGGTCTTCGGATCGTGGAGCAGCATGGCGCCCTGGCCGAAGTAATTCAGGAGCAGCGCCGGCAACACGAAGAAAAACCACATCCGGCGAATCGGCTTGCGCCCGAAGTGCCCGATGTCGGCGTACAGGGCTTCGGCCCCCGTGGTCACGAGGAACACGGCGAAGAGGATCAGGAACGCCGTCCAGTGATCGTGCTGGAAAAACCGGACGGCGTGCACCGGATTGAGCGCCCGCAAAACCCCCGGCGCCAGGGAAATCCCGTACACGCCGAGCGCCGCGATCGCGAGAAACCACAGGGTCATGATCGGGCCGAAGACCGAACCGATCCGCGCCGTTCCGAAACGCTGGACGGCAAACAGCGCAACCAGGATCACGATCGTGATCGGGATCACGTAATGGCCGAGGCCGGGCGAGGCGATCTCGAGCCCCTCGACCGCACTCAGGATCGAAATGGCCGGCGTGATCATGACGCCGGCATAGAGCATCGCCGCACCGGCGAGCCCCAGCAGTACCAGCGTGCGGCGTTGCGGCCGCTCCATGTGCCGCCAGGGTCGCAACAGCGCGATCAAGGCGAAAGTGCCGCCCTCGCCCCGATTGTCGGCACGCAGCACGAAGGTCATGTATTTCAGCGACACGACGATCACGAGCGTCCAGAAAATCAGCGAGAGGATCCCGAGCACATTGAGCGTGTTCTGCGCCAGCGGTTGCGAGCCGCCGGTGAACACGGCGTGCAGGGAATAAATGGCGCTCGTTCCCAGATCGCCGAAGACGACGCCCAGCACTGCCAGCGAAAGCGCGAGCTGCCTGCGCAGCCCTTCGCGCTCCGCCTTCTCCTCCGCCGACTCGCCGCGCCGGCGCGGGCGATCCTCGACCGCCACCTCCGGAGGCTTACTCATGGCTATCCGGCGTTGAAAGACAAATCCGCATTACTCACTCACCCAACAGACGTTTGCGCAAACCGAAGGCGAGTGCGCGCGGGCGCCGTGAACTTACCGGCAAACCCGCCGCAAACCACCGGTGCGCGGCATAACCGGCAAACCCCAGCGCGACCCCCGCGTAGATGTCGAGGGCGACATGCTGCCGGGTGGCGATCGTCGAATAAAGGATGAGAAGGCACCACAGAACATTGACGGCATGCAGCAACGCCGGCGCGCGCATCTCGCGCAGCAGGCACCCGATCCAGAAGGCGGAGAAAACCGTGAAGGCCGCGTGCAGCGAAGGGCAGGCATTTCGCGCGAGGCCTGCCGAATGGAGAAACTCGAAAGCGGGATAATGCGCCCAGTCAATGCCCGGTGCGGGCGTTGCCGTCGGGCAGAAAAGATAGACGAGCATGGCGGCAAGGCTCAAACCGGCGGCGGCCCCAAGATAGGACATCAGCTCGCGCCTGCCGGCGATCAACGTCGGCGGCAACGAAACATAGACCCACAGTGAAAAATAGGGAATGAAGGCCCAGGGTTGAAACCCGATCCAGCGATCGAGCGCCGTCAGGGGCATGACGTGGACAGCGAACAACGGATAATCGAGGAGCAGAAAATAGGCGACGAAGAAAAGCGCAATGAAACCGGGAATCCCGACCGCTTTCAACCACAATTGCGACGTTGTTCTCCGGCCGGCCTCGCGCAGCCACCCCGTTTGCGAAGCCTCCTCGAATTTGATCGCCCACCTCCGTCGGTACACGCGCCCGCACGCACCCAGTATATCGAACCCGGCGGGCCGCATTCTCCCTTCCGGAATTCACCGCCTCATCTCAATCTCCAACCGGAGAAGACAGCCCCCGATTCACCCTTTCCTTCCGGCCGGGAGAGTGTCGGGTAAGGCCGGCAACGGCGACGCCGCCTGGCGCTCGCCCACAACTCGACAGACTCCAATCGCCTATCCGCTCGACACGACCCGCGTCGGGCGCTCCGGCAGCACCAGCCAAAGGACGATATAAATGATGATCGCCCCCAGCCAGGCTCCCAGGAAAAACGAAACCACAAAGACGATAATCCTCAGCGCCGTCGCGTTCATCCCCCACTTGTCCGCGAGGCCCCCGCAGATCCCGCCCAGGACCCGGTCGTCGCTGCTTCTGTACACACCGTCAGACATGGCAATAATCACCTCCGGTAGTCGTGAATCGTCAATTCGTTTCCGTACAAGCCGCCGTCACCAGTATGGCATACCCGATTTGACGATAGTCAGATCCGGCCTCCGATCCGGCCACGTGCCCGATTCCCCACCGCGCCATCGCGTCGAGGACCGGCGCGAGCGCTCTACCGTAATCTGCGACGATTCCGGCAATAATCGCAAACGAATAAAGGCTTGAGTCCATCGGGTCGCCGCCCGGAAGAGAATGGCAGAATCGCCCGGGCGACCGGCACACGATAAAATGTGCTGCTTTCGTTCTTCCGGTTGAGGTTTCCATGTCCGACACGCCCCGAATCATCTACACGCTCACCGACGAAGCGCCCTTTCTGGCGACGGCCTCGTTCCTGCCCATCGTTGACGCATTTACCGATTCGGCGGGCATAAGGCTGGAAACACGCGACATTTCGCTCGCCGGGCGCATTTTGTCGCAGTTTCCGGACTACCTGAAGGACGAGCAGCGCGTGGCGGACGATC
>CAZKOE010000009.1:0-28101 GCA_964554305.1 uncultured Gammaproteobacteria bacterium | reverse complement strand
CCCCCCGCGCGGGGGGGCCCTGCCTTTCTGAGCCACCTTCGCTTTTGGAAGAACTGGAAGCCTTGGCAGAAGTTACTCGCACTAGTAGTCCTTAGCGGCTCCTTGGCAGGCTGTGGATTGCTTACGATTGGCGTCATTTTGCTAATCGGTATCGGCTGTGAATCTGGAGCACTCCACTGTAGCGTGCAGGCTAACACGGTGATGGATCCACCGGCCTCAGAATTGGCCGATTTCAATGCTGCCGACGCTAGTATGACGCTGACGTTGACCAATACTAATCTCGCGGTTCACACGGGAAGCATCAAGATCACAATCGCGGATGCACAAACTGGTGACGTCATTGGGTCACAGTCATTCCCGTATGTCGTGAACGGCAACGTTGCCACATTCGCTGACCCTCAAGCCGTTACTACTTGGGTTCACTCGTTCAGTAATTACGGTGGTAACGTTAAGGTCAGCATTTCCGGCACTGCCTCAATCAGCAATCCACCTGCGGGACAACAGGGGGATGTTAGTGCGGTCATATCTTATGCGGGCAACCCTTATACCTCTGCAAGCAAGCTATTTCAGGGAACCGGCCCTCATTGCACGCGCATCGGTGGTGTCAGGCACTGTACCGAGCCAAACCAGGTACCCAAGCAGCGGTCAAGCCAGTCAAAGCTGAGCTTTCCAGCGCTTTCCAGTCAAAGTGGCTAAGCCGTTCCTGTGAGGTGGTTCTCGATCATACCGACAAGGATGAATGATCGGTCTCCTTCTTGGGCGGACAGGCGTGCCAGCGGGGTGTCTGTCCGCCCATCGAGTTATCGCTCTTCCGGATATTGGCTTGTTTGCAGGTTCGGGCCTGATTTCATTAAGCACCCGCCGCTGCGCTTGTGCCATTTACGTTCTTTCTGCGAGGGCGCCTTACGTGATGGAGGTATGTAGTGAAACGTTTACTTGTAATCACCAGTTTATTGTTACTCTTCAGCGGCACCGCCTTGGCAGCGGGAGTTGACTCGTGGGCGGGCCCCCACGTTGGCGTTCGCGTTGGCTGGAACCATTCCGAGCTTAACAATTTCGGTTCAGCGGATGCATCTACAGCCGGTGTTGAGATGGGCTGGAATATTTCAATAAATAATTGGTTCGTCGTCGATCCGCAACTTTTCTACGAATGGAATCAGGACAAAGACCGTCAAACGTGCCATTCTGGCGGGGACTGTACGAGTGCCAATTTGGGTTCAAGGGTTTATGGTTTCGCAGTGATACTTGGGCTGCCCGTCGGCGCAAATGACGACCTTATGCCGTACATCAGGCTCGCCGATTCGCGTCTCCGTATGAGTGGGGACGAGAGCGGAAGC
The DNA here is from genome assembly GCA_964554305.1 of uncultured Gammaproteobacteria bacterium. GTDB lineage: Bacteria > Pseudomonadota > Gammaproteobacteria > JAKDMP01 > JAKDMP01 > JAKDMP01. Next base: position 26,764 of record CAZKOE010000009.1, on the reverse strand, counting down.
TCATGGAATAGTTGGAGCTTTGGCGCTGGTCTGGAGTGGCGTCTGAACCACTCGGTGGGCCTGGTTTTGCAGTACGTCTATGCCAAGTATGGAGGCGATGTCGACGACTGGGAAAATAGCAACCTTACGTTGGGGGTGAATTTTCATTTCTGAGGCGCCTGCCATGGTATTTACTCGGCTAGCAGAAGCCGGCTCAAGCAGGTATGGCTACCCCTTCCCGAAATCGTATGCGGTCTCATTGGCCTGAAAGTGAAAACCTGAAATGAAGATCTCCGCACTAGCCTTGTTATCACGCCGTCTGAAGCAGAGGTCCACCCCCGCCGTCATGCCCTGGCATTACCGTCCGTACCTGTTTAGGAGACAGCCGTGAAAATTCTGACGTTATTCGGCCTTTTGGCACTCATCGCCGTTCCTTTAGCCGCGCAGGCTGGCAGTAGCAGCCTGTCGAAACTCTCTAGCTTACGGAGTCCAGGTGAATGGGAATTCATAGTTACTCGTAGAGTTGAAGTCCCCGGCACGAGCATGTCTGTTCCGCCAAAGACCATTACAAAAAAAATGTGCCTTTCGAAGCAGGTGATTGACCAACCCCTCAGCGAAAAACTCAAGGGACTTGGGAGCTTCGCACACAAGGAAGGTGAAATTTGCGAGTCGGTCAAAGGAAATCTAACTGGCAATACGCTAACCTTCGTTATGAATTGCAGCGGGAAGCGGGGCACCGTGCACGTATTTGGCAAGAGAGTGTATGATTCCAAGGCAACCTCGCACTCTCATGTTCAACTCACGACCAAAACGGACGGCATGCCGATGGAGATCAAGTTGGATACCCACGCCAAACGGATCGGCGAGTGCAAGGCGCAGATCACCGGCAAATAGTGAAGGCGCGACTTAAGTATCGGCATCGTGATTTCGCGCCCCTCGCTTGTAAATGGTAGTTCTTGCCCGGCTTCCCGCTGTGCAGGCTGCCTGCTGCGGTTTTATGCGAATTGGCTTGATATCGCACGGCATCACTCTTGGGTAATAGAGGTCTGAAGCTTCACTTGATGAAGCGAGGATTGGTTTCTGGTGAGTTGCACCAAAGCTCGAATTGTTGCCGGAAACTGCTAATGATTCTCCCCCGCATTGGCGCGCTGCTATGTCTATTATGCTTTGCGTCGGCGTACGCGACCAATTTGCCGAAAGGTTCACTGACGGCCCGGGAAGTCGCGCGTGAGATGGTTTCTCCTGTTGAAGGCCCCGGAATCCCGGTTACGACGATGCGAAAGCTGACCGAATATTGCGTTAGAGCCACCAAAATACGGGTTGGTCCGCCGAAGGCAATTCTCTCAACCTTGATCGTCTTTCCGGAAAAGCGGGATCGAAACCCGAACGGTAGCTCGGCCGACTGTTCCACGGTGATGCAAATAAGCCGCAAGAAGGGTGTTGTTTTGCTGTTGCCTGGATATGGGATGCACAAGTCGTCTTTGCTATCGTATGCTAACGCGCTTGCTCAAGTTGGATCGGTCGCCGTAATGGTAGATCTTCGGGGTCAAGGCGCGTCTAGTGGCAAGCACATCGGGTATGGCAAACGTGAGGCGACCGATCTGACTCAATTGGTGAAAGGGCTACGCAGTGATGGGTTGAGGCCCAAATCTATCGGAATTTTCGGTATCTCCTATGGTGCGGCAGTTGCCCTGGATGCGGCTGCTTTGATGCCACAGGTCAAGGCCGTCGTCGCCGTGGCGCCGTATGCGCATGCGGAGTCCGCGATTCAAGCATTCATCAAACTGCGAGCCCCAGGCAAGGCGGCGGATATACCAGGCGCAACCATGAAGCGTGCGCTGACGCTCGCCGGGAAAATTGTGGGCTACAACTTATCGCTCTCTGACCCCCTTAAATGGGTCGCAAAGATCAAGGCACACGTTCTTTATATCGCCGGCGGCAAGGATGGTATCGCGCCGCTCTCCGGCATCAAGGCGTTGAGCGGCAGGACCGCTCAATCCCGACTGGTAGTCCTGCCGGGCCTGAATCATGTTCTTCTTGCAACCGACACGAAAGCTCTGGAGCAGTATTCGGTGGCGTGGTTCCAGCGATTCCTGGACTCGTCGAAGTAACATGCAGACGTCCGAATGCGGGCCTCCGGTTGAGCCAGTACGCTGAATGGGGCTCGATTTGCGAGCTCGGCGATCTCCGCAGTTATCCTTGTTGTGTAAGACTCAATCGGCCCAGAGGCGCACGAGGTTGTGATGAATCTTCTTGGCGAGGCGCACGTCCTCGCCGTCGGGTTCGCGCGCCTCGATGCGATTCCACAACGCGACCATGTCGGCGAGAAGTGCGCGTTCGGTTTCGCCACGCACCCGGCTCTGGATGGTGCTCACGGCGCCGAGGCGTGCGCCCGAGCGCACCGGCTCCACGCGGTGCAGGGTCGAGGCCGGATACACGATGGCCTGGCCGGCGGCGAGCTTGAAGCGGCGCTCGCCGTCGCTTGCGCCGACCACGAGTTCGCCGCCCTCGTATTCTTCGGGCGCGGACAGGAACACGGTGAGGGAAAGATCGGCGCGGATGGCGCCCTCTCCGCTTGCGGGCAGGGGATAATCCACATGGTCGCGGTAATACATGCCGGTGTCGTAACGGTTGAACATAGGAGGCATGATGTACTTCGGCAGCACCAGAAACCGCAGCATGGGATGGCGGCCGAGTGCCTGCACGACGGTGCGCCGCCATTCGGCGAGCCGGGGTTCGTTCGCCGCGACTTGGAGATTGTTCTTGCGCCCGCGTCCCGCCGCGCCGGTCGTGGCCAGCCCGTTTTCCCAGCGCGCTTCGGCGAGTCCCGTGCGCAGACGGGCGACGGCGGCGGTATCGAGCAGATCGGGGACCGTCAGGAACATGGGTTTCCTCCGCTAACAGCGTTACGATTTTACCTTTCCTGCCGGGCGTGGACGTGGATGCGGTAGCGGAACTCACGCGGCGCGGCCGCGAGCGGCTGGCGGAATTCGGCCTCGGAGACGAGGCAATTTTCGCCCCCGCGATCGGCTATAGCGAGTTTTTGTATCGGTTGATCGCGCGGTTGGGGAAAGAGGGCGGCGCGGCACTGCTCGCCGCCGCCCGCGTTCCGCTGTCGCCCGGCCGCATTCGTGCGCTCGTCGCCGGAGCCCGCTCGCTCGGCGCGGCGAGCGAGCGGGGTTTGGCGCTGATCGCACTGCGTGAAGCCGCCGGGTTGATGCCGACGCGGGCGAGTCTTCTCGCGGCCAGCCTGCTCGCCGAGAGAATACTCGCCCGCGCGCTTGCCGATGGCCCGGGCGCCGACACCGGACTCGTGGTCTTTGGCCTGGGCAAGCTTGGCGGGCGCGAACTCAATTTTTACTCCGACCTCGATCTCGTCTTTGCGGGGGAGGCCTGGGAGAGCGAACGCGAAGAGGAACGCCGCCTGCTCGCCGTGCGACAAGTCATCGCTCGCCTGGAGGGAAGCTGGCGGATCGATCTTCGCCTGCGCCCCTTCGGTCAGGCGGGAGCGCCGGTCATGGGCCTGCCCGCGATGGAAGCCTATTTCCAGAACCACGGGCGCGAATGGGAGCGCTATGCCTGGCTCAAGGCCCGGGCGGTGGCCGGGAATCGCCGCGCCGGGCGCGAATTTCTCGCCCGCCTGCGCCCGTTCGTCTATCGCCGCTACCTGGATTACCACGCGATCGAGGCGTTGCGCGAGATGAAGCGCCAGATTGCGGAGGAGGCGGGGACAAGCGCACGCGATATCAAGCGCGGGCCGGGAGGTATCCGCGAGATCGAGTTTGTCGTCCAGGCTTTTCAGTTGGTGCGGGGCGGGCGCGAGCCGGCGTTGGCCGGACCGGGTCTGCGCGGCGCACTTCGCGCCGCCCGGCGCCTGGAGTTGCTCGGCGCGCGCGATGCCGACGTGCTGCGTGCTGCCTACGATTTCCTGCGCCGGGTGGAGAATCGTCTGCAGAGCGAGAATCTGGCGTCCGAGCACCGCTTGCCCGAAGGGCCCGCGCGCCGCGCGCGTCTGGCGGCGAGCCTCGGTTACGCCCGGTGGGATGAATTCCTGCGCGAACTCGAGTGCCACCGCGGTGCCGTGCGGCGCATTTTTGGCGCGATCTTCGGCGAGCCCGCGCGTGCAGTCGAACGCGGGCCGGCGGAAAGGCTCTGGCGGGGCGAGACGACGGAAGCGGAAAGCGTTGCCTTGGCACAGAAGCTTGGGTTCCGCTCACCCGCCGACAGTGTGGCGGCGTTGGTCAACTTCAGGGCCGGGCGTGCCCCGCGTTTGATGGGGGCCCGCGCTCGGGTGGCGCTCGATCGCATCGCCCCCGATCTGATCGCGGCCGCGAGTGGCGAGCCGAATCCCGATGCGGCGCTTGTGCGGCTGCTGGGTCTGCTCGCGGCGCTCGTGCGCCGGAGTGTCTATCTGGCGCTTCTCGTCGAACGTCCGGCCGCGCGGGAGCGGCTGGTGCGGCTTGTGGGACGCAGCGAATGGATCGCCCGGCGGCTGGCGGCAAGCCCGATTGCCCTGGACGAGCTGGTGGACCCGCGCCTTACCGCGGCGACGGGACCGGCCCGGCTCGCGCGGGAGTTCGGGACGGCGGTTGCAGTCGCGAACGAGCCCGACCGCGCCGCCGAGCGGTTTCGCGAAGTGAACGAGATCGAACGGTTAAAGATCGCCGCGGGCCTGGCCGAGGGGAACCTTTTACCGGGCGAGGCGGAGTGCCGGTTGAGCGTTCTGGCCGAACGCGCCGTGCGCGCGGCGCTTGCACTCGCTGCCGCGCGCATGCGCGAGCGCCATGGCGATCTCGTCCACGATCTCCTGGTGCTGGCCTACGGCAAACTCGGCAGCCGTGAGCTCGGATTCACCTCCGACCTGGATCTCGTCTTCGTGTACGAAACCCGGGCTACGGAGGCCGCCGACGGTCTTGCGGCCGAGATTTGGCTCGCCCGTCTCGCCCAGCGCACGATATCGCTGTTGAGTTTGCCGACGGCGCTCGGGAGCCTTTATACCGTGGATACGCGCTTGCGCCCGGAGGGTTCGGCCGGGCTCCTGATTTCGCGCTTCGACGGCTGGCAGCGCTATCAACGCGAAAAGGCACGGTTGTGGGAGCGGCAGGCGCTTTTGCGCGCGTGGCCGATTGCCGGAAGTGCTCGTCTCGCGCGCGTTTTCCACAACGAGCGTCACCGGTTGTTGACGCGCCCGATCGCGGCCGCGGAGCTGGCGCGCGACATCGTCGCCATGCGTGCGCGGGTTGCAGCGGTGGGCCCTCCGCGCACGGCGGCGGGCGCGGCCCTGCTCGACGGGGAGTTTCTCGCCGCCTGGTGGCTGCTCGAGGCCGCCGGAAACTGCCCACGCGTCCTGATCCGCAGGGGTCTGGGCGCGCAGCTCGATGCACTGGCCGCCTGTGGTTCGCCGCTGCCCGCCCGCAAATTGGCTGGATCGCTTGCCAGCCTTCGCGCCGGAATCAACTTGACCGCGCTCGGGCTGCCCGCTCGCCCGCGAGCGTTCGGCGAGGCGAGGCAATGGATAGGCCAACACTGGGCGCTCGCTTCGACCGGTATCACTTCCCCGCTATAATCTAGGCGGTTCAGTCGATCCGAGAGAGCCATGTATCAGGGGCCCGATCCCAAGCGCACCGAAGAGCCCAATTCCACCCGTCACGAGGAGGTCACGCCGGAGGATTTGCCGGTGCATTGCCCGTTGCCGAGGATGAGCCTGTGGAATTCCCACCCGCAGGTCTACATTCCGCTCGAGAAGCCGGGTGACGAGCACATCTGCCCGTATTGCGGCACCCTGTACCGCCTCGTCGAGAAAGAGTCCGGCGGAGTGAGTCGGGCGGCGTGATCATCGTCACCGGCGGGGCGGGTTTCATCGGCTCCAACCTGATTCGCGCGCTCAATGCGCGCGGCCGCTCCGATGTTCTGGCGGTGGACGATCTGGCCGACGGGCACAAGTTCGTCAACATCGCCGATGCCGACATCGCCGAGTACGAACATTTCGAACATCTGCCCGTGCGCTTGAACAACGCCGGACCCGGCGACCGCATCGAGGCGGTATTCCACCAGGGTGCCTGCTCGGACACGACCGAGTGGGACGGGCGCTACCTGATGGACGTGAACTACAAATATTCCTGCGAGCTGTTCGAGTTCTGCGCTGCGCACGGCATTCCCTTTTACTATGCGTCCTCGGCCGCCGTGTACGGCGCCGGCGAACACTTTGCCGAGGCGCCGGAAAACGAGGCGCCGATCAATCTCTACGGTTATTCGAAAACGCTGTTTGACCGCTACGTGCGCCGGCGCCTGCCCGGCGTGCGCTCGCCGGTCGCGGGCTTTCGCTACTTCAACGTGTACGGTCCGCGCGAAGCGCACAAGGGCCGGATGGCAAGCGTTGCCTGGCACTTTCACCGCGAGATTGCGGAGACGGGGCGCTGCCGGCTGTTCGCGGGCAGCGGCGGCTACGGCGCCGGTGAGCAGCGCCGCGATTTCGTGTACGTGGACGACGTGGCGGCCGTGAATCTGTGGTTCCTCGATCACCCGGCGCATTCGGGCATTTATAACGTGGGGACGGGACGCAGCCAGAGTTTCAATGACGTTGCCCGCGCGGTCATCGAACATCATGGCAGCGGCGAGATCGAATACATTCCCTTTCCCGAGGACCTGCGCGGGCGCTACCAGAGCTTCACCGAAGCCGATCTCACCCGGCTGCGTGCGGCGGGCTGCGACGTCGAATTCCGCACGGTCGAGGCCGGCGTTGCCGATTATCTGTCTCAACTGAAGGATTGATGGCGCGGCTCCGGACCCTGGTCGCCGGCCCGAACTGGATCGGCGATCTCGTCATCGCCGACGCCCTGTTCAAACTCCTCAAGCAGGCCGAGCCCGACACGCCGATAGACCTGCTCGCACCCGCCTGGGCTTTGCCGCTCGCCACGCGCATGGCGGAGATCGCGCAGGCGATCGAAACGCCCGGCGGGCACGGGCGGCTCGCGCTGGCCGCGCGGATTCGCCTCGGCCGGCGTCTGCGCAAAACCGGCTATACCCGCGCCTATGTGCTGCCGCGCTCGGCAAAGGCGGCGCTTCTGCCCTGGCTCGCGCGCGTACCGCGGCGGACCGGCTATCGTGGCGAGGCACGGCATGGCTTGATCAACGACATGCGTCGGGTGAATCCGGCGCACCGCTCGGTCGCCGAACGCTACGCTGGGTTGGCTTTCGCGCCTGGCGAAGATTTGCCCGCCGAACTTCCGCGTTCCGAGTTGACGAGTACCGCCGCGCAACGTGCGGCGACACTCGCGCGCCTCGAAATTTCCGCTGCCGGTGGTGCCGCAGTGGTGTTCGCACCGGGCGCCGAGTACGGCCCCGCCAAGCGCTGGCCGATCGAGAAATTTGCCCTCCTGGCGGAGCGGCTCGCCGTCGCCGGCTGCGCCGTCTGGGTGCTTGGCAGCGCGAAGGAGCGAGCGCTCGGCGAAGCGATCCGCGCGCGCGAGCCGTCGGCACGCAATCTCGCCGGGGAAACGACGCTTCCCGAGGCGGTGGACCTGCTCGCGGTCGCCTCGGTCGCGGTCACGAACGACTCCGGCCTGATGCATGTGGCCGCCGCCGTCGGTACGCCGCTCGTCGCGATCTACGGCTCTTCAAGCCCGCGCTACACACCGCCCGCGAGCCCGCGGGCGAAAATCGTGTACCGCGGCCTGCCCTGCAGCCCGTGTTTTGCGAGGATATGCCCGCTCGGGCACACCAATTGCCTGCGCGCCGTCGGAGTGGACGAGGTACTGGCCGCGGTTACGTCCGCGGAAAAAGAAAGCCGGGCCTGAACCCGGCTTTCCCGGCGAGGCAGGCGCTGCCTAGCGCTTGCGGCGAAGAATGAAAGCGAGCGCCGCGAGCAATCCGAGTGCCAAGCCGCCGAAGGCTCCGCCCCCGCCGCTGGAAACCTTCTGCACGGTGATGCTCACCTTGGCGGTGTTGGAGTCGCCTGCGTTATTGCTGGCTTTGAAGGCGAAGTTGTCGGAGCCGGAATAGCCGTGATCCGGTGTGTAAGTGTAACTACCTTGTGAGGCGTTGTTAATCGTTACCTTGCCGTGCGCGGGCTGTGAGACGATGCTGAACGTCAGCGGGTCGCCGTCGGGGTCCGTGGCCTGAAGCGTTCCGCTGGCGGATTGGTTCTCTTTGACCGTGAGCGTGCCATCGCTCGCCGTCGGCGGGCTGCCCTTCGCGACCTTGATCGTGACGGTGGCGGTATTGGATTTTTTCACGCCGTTGTCAATCTGGAACTGGAAGGAATCCATGCCGCTGAAGCCCTTGTCCGGCGTGTAGGTGAAGCCACCGTCGCTCGCGATGTTGACTGTTCCGTGGATGGCGTTCTTGACCAGCTTGTAGCTGACTTGTTCGCCGCCAATCCCGGTGCCCTTCAACTGACCGGTGAGCGTTTGATTGTGCCCCGTGTTCAGTGACTGAGACTCGGCGCTTGCAGCGGCCTGCACCTCGGCCGTGACACTATCACTGCCCGATTCGCCTTTAGCCGAGCATGTGAAAGTCACAGTGTAAACACCACCGTTCGCGTATTGCACCGGGTTGGGTTTGAGTTTGGTGGAGTTCGGTATTCCCGAGTTTCCGCCGAAAGTCCACTGGTACTGGTATTGAGGGGTTCCGCTACCCTGGTAATTGCAGGTGGCGGCGAATTGGACGTTGGTGTCGGGATCCACGCTGAACGGCGATTTCGCGGGCGCCGTGATTGTCGCCGTGATATTGCTGGGCGTTATGCGGGAGGCAGCTGCTGCCGCGTCCACGAGGCCTTTGCCGCCTGCATAGGCAATGTAGCTGGTCAGGGCGTTCGGGTTCGCGGTATTCATGACAAGTTGCTTCCAGCCGGCGGCGTTTGGCTTGGCGTTGGGGGCAAGCCCGCGGAGCAGCGCGATCACCGCGCCGACGTTGGGCGATGCCGCCGAGGTGCCGCAGAAGGGGCTACCAAAGCCGCCGGCGCCGCTCACGGTGATGCAATCGGTGCCGGTGACATCGGGTTTGGCGCGGGTTTTCGTACCGCTCGACCAATCGCCGTAGGCGTAGGGACCGGTACTGCTGTAGTTTTCAATCGTGGAGCTCACACCGCTTCCGTTGTATTTGGCGGCAGCGATCGTGAATTCGTCCGCGAGGGCGGAATGGCCGTAAATACTGCCGAAGGTGACGTAGTTGAAAATCCCGCCGCCGTTCATGAAACCGTAAACCTTGACGTGCAGCGGGTTGTTGCCGTGGGCGGCACAATCGTAACAAAGTGCGACGAGATAAAGGGTTTGATTGCTGCTGGTGTTATTTTTATAGCTTATATATTCAAACGGCGGAAAGGCGGTCTTTCCCCCGGCGTAGGTCATCTGGTCCACGGTGGAACTGCACCATTGGGTAGTGCCGTTCGGCTGGCAGGCGAGGCTGCCGTCCTGTTTTAGCAGGAACAGGTCGAGATCGTCGTAAGGGCCCTTGGCCGGGTCGTTCCAGGTGAGGTCGCCGGAAAAAGTTATGCCCGGGTCGATCGTGACCTGGAGTGCGGCGTCGCTTGGTTTCCCTACTTCGGCGCCGAAGTTCATGGCTGAACTGTAGCTCCGGTTGGAGGCCTCGTATTGCTTGAACGGTCCGCCTATCGTATAGGTGGGATTGAGGCTGATCGGCGGGCCGCCGGGTGATTGCGGGCTGCTGTCCGCCTTGTAGTTTCCTTCATAGTAATCGTAGCCGTCGTTTCCCGCTGCGGTCGTCAATGTGATGTCCGGGTGGGCCTCGGCGAATTCGGTGATGGCATTGCCGCCGTCTTTCGCCGGGAAAAGGGGAAAATTGTAGGCAGCGGGGAAAAAGCCAATGTCATCGGAGATGATATTGGCGCCCCAGCCCGCGAAATCATCAAGACATTGGAGGAAATCCACCGTTGAAAAAGGGTTGCCATTCGTTGGATAACCGCAGAAGCCGAGCGTGGCGTCGGGGGCTACGGCGTGTACTTCCTCCAGCATCGCCGTGCCTTCGTCGCCGGAGCCCGAGAGCTTGGAATCGACGATCGAGATTTTCGGTAGATAGCCTTGGGCCTGCGATACCGAGCGGCAGTCCACGCCGGTGGAAATGATGCCGACCTTGACGCCGGAGCCGGTGGCACCGGCCGCCTGCGCGGGGCCGATGTTCTCGGCGGCAATGCCTTCATTGTCAATGGCGAGGCCGGCCTGTACGGGGCTGCAGGAATCGGCCGCCGGCCGCGTGCCGGAGGCCTTTACGTAGGCGTAAATCGGCAGGGTTACGCGCGTGACACCGTCCAGCGCGGCCGCTTGCCTGAGTTTGGAGATCGGTATCCAGGCTTGCACGACACCGAGAGGACGGCTGACGCGCACGTCGCTGGCGCCGAGTTGATCGAGTGTTGCAGGCGGAAGCGCCTCTAGCGACCGGTAGTGCAGGTACACCTGCACGAGCCCTGCCTTGGAGACTTGCGGGCCGAGCAGCAGTGATCCCCCTGCGGTGCCGGTGGCTTGAGCCAGGCGCGCAACCGTCGCTTGCGGCGCCTTGTGGTAGTTCTCGGAGAGTGTCTTGAGTTGCGGTGCGAGCGTGCCGGCCAATGCGGGCAAGGCGAGCACAAGTGCGCCGGCGACGGCGGCAATGCGACCGAAGGAGCGTGGTGAAATCATGATTGAACCTCTTTGGCGTAGGTAAGGGAGGGGAGTTACCGGCTGCCCGCACGCGGGAAGCCGTAGACGGGGGGCGCGATCTTGTAAACCGCCGGCAGGGCGGCGATCTTCGCGAGCGCGTCCGGGGAGGCCCAAGCCTGGTACAGCCCGAGCGGCCGCGAGGGGCGGATGTCGGTGGCGCCCGCTTCAGCGATGGCGGCTTTGACGCCCGAATTCAGGTGTTTTGCGTAGATGTAAACTTGGATCTGGCCCTGGTGATTGACGCGGATCATCCGTGTGGACAGGGACGCGGCGGCGTCGACATTCGGTGCGGCGCGTACCTTGCGCGCCATCGCCGCCAGCGGCGGTGAGATTTCGGGGCTCGAGAGGGTTGCGGGCACGGGCGCGCTGCCGCTGTTCGCGGGTGTGGAACTGCCGCAGCCGGCGAGCGCCAGCGGGAACGCGAACACGAGGAGGGTGAGGTGGCATGGTTTCATGGAGGGCAACTTCGGCTGATACAGCCCTCTTTATACCAGATATGCCGCGCTTGCGCCAATCGGGCTTGCTAAAATGCGCCCCCTGACAACAGATCAACGGAAAACTCCACGATGGAATTCAGCAAGATCGGCCCCGGCCCGAAGCCGCCGGAAGTTCTCAATGCCGTCATCGAAATCCCCGCCCGGGCCGCGCCCGTCAAGTATGAAATAGACAAGAAAGCAGGCCTGCTTGCGGTGGATCGGTTTCTCAGTACCTCGATGGTCTATCCGGCGAACTACGGACTCATTCCGGGTACGCTCTGCGACGATGGCGATCCCCTCGACGTCCTCGTGGTAACTCCGCTTCCGCTGGTGCATGGTTGCCTGATCCGGGTTCGCCCCGTGGATATGCTCGAGATGACCGACGAGAAGGGCGGCGACGCCAAGCTGCTTGCGGTGCCGACCGCCGATCTCTACGCCGGCTTTCGCGATGTTCGCTCGGTGGACGATCTGGCCCACGGACTCAGGGAACAGATCGAGCATTTCTTCAAGAATTACAAATCCTTCGAGCCCGGCAAATGGGTCAAGATCGGCGGTTGGCTCGGGCGCGAGCATGCCTGCGGTGAAGTCATGAAGACCATCGAAAACTATCCTCATCCGACTAGGTAAAAGGGTAGACCTTCCAATTCCAGCCGGCGAATCGGACAGCCGTACACGGCAGCGAGCCGCGCAGCCTCGAGCACCTTGGCGGGCGCTCCGATTCGGGCATCTCCCTGCCCGTCGAGAAGGATCACGCGGTCGGTGTGGCGGGCGGCGAGGGACAGGTCGTGGAGACTGAATAGGATCGCGGCACGGGCGCGTTGCGCGAGACCGCGCAGCAGCCTCAGCAGCCGCGCCTGATAGGCGAGGTCGAGCGCTTCCAGCGGCTCGTCGAGAAGATATACCCGCGGGGCCTGGGCGAGTAGCTCGGCGATCGCGAGCCGGCGCCGCTCGCCGCCGGAAAGGCTTGCGACCTCGCGTCCGGCGAACTCGGCGAGCCCCATGCGCCGCAGTGCCGCGCGCGCCTTGGCCACGTCGGCGCGCGATTCCCAGTGCCAGAAGCCGATATGGGGATGGCGGCCGACAAGCGCCGTTTCGAGCACCGTCGCGGGATAGGGATCCTCGCTGTCCTGGGGCAGGAATCCGAGCCGTTGTGCGACGCGCCGGCGCGGAAGCCCGGCAAGCGGGCTGCCCTCGAGCCGAATCTCGCCGGCGGGGGCGGGGAGCAGCCCGGCGAGAGTGACGAGCAGGCTCGATTTTCCGGCGCCGTTCGGACCCACCAGGCCGACGATTTCGCCCGGTTCGAGCGCGAAGTCGAGGGCCCGGACGAGTCGATTGTCGCCGCGGGTGACGGTGAGTCCGCGGCATTCGAGCAAGGGGTTCACGTGTGGCGGCGCGAGTGGCGCAGGAGGTAGAGAAAGAGCGGTACGCCGATGGCGGCCGTCACGACGCCGACCGGAAGCGCGCGCGGCGCGGTCACCGAGCGCGCGAGCATGTCGGCAAGCGTCAGGAGTACACCGCCGCCGAGCACGGCGCCCGGAAGCACCAGGCGGTGGTCGGAGCCGCCCGCGAGGCGGATCATGTGCGGCACGATCAGCCCCACGAAACCGATGGTGCCCGCCTCCACCACGGCTACGGCAGTGATCAGCGAGGCGCCCAGGTAAATGCCGATGGTCAGGGGGCGCACGGCGACGCCGAGTGCGCGGGCCCGCGTTTCGCCGCGCGCGAGCACGTTGAGCGAGCGCGCGCAGGGGAGCGCGAGCACGAGGGCGGCCGCGAGCACCGCGAGCGGGACGCGCCAGGCGGCGCGATAGGCGAGGTCGCCCATGAGCCAGAACAGCATCCCGCGCAGCGTCGAGTTCGGGCTCAACACGAGGAGCAGGCTCACGGCCGCGCCCCAGCCGGCGGCTACGACTACGCCCGTCAGCAGAAGCCGCGTCGGCGCCCAGCTCCCGCGGCCATGGGCGAGGACGAAGACGATCAACATGCTCACCAAGGCGCCGCCGAAGGCGCTGCCCGTCGCGGCCCAGGTGCCGAGTCCCGCCAGGATCGCCGCGAGGGCGCCCACGGCCGCTCCGCCGGAAACGCCCAAAATGAAGGGATCGGCGAGCGGATTTCGGAGCAGAACCTGCATCAGGGCGCCGGCGAGCCCGAGGAGCCCGCCCGTCGCGAAGGCGGCGAGGCTGCGCGGCAGGCGGATATCGAGCACCAACGTGCGCGCGAGCGGTTCGGCCCGGCCGGTGATGGCGGCGAATACCTCGCCCGGCGTGAGCCCGACGCTGCCGACGAAAAGCGAGGCGAGAAAGACGATGGCCGTGCCGATGACGAGCAGGCCGAGGATCGCCGTCGCGCGCCGGCGCGCCGGCAGGGCATGGCGATGCCTTTCAGACTGCTTTATACTGCGAGGCATTACTGCGCGATCCGGGCTCGTTGTGGAGCGCGTTACCGAGGCGATAGATTACGAAGGCTTTCGCGCCTGCGTCGGCATCATCATCTCCCGCGGCGGCGGCGAGGTGCTGTGGGCGCGTTCGCTCAAAAATCGCGGCTGGCAGTTCCCCCAGGGCGGTATCGAGGTCGGCGAAACGGCCGAAGACGCGATGTTTCGCGAGCTGCACGAGGAGGTCGGGCTGGGCCGCGATGCGGTACGCATTCTCGGCCATACGGGCGGGTGGCTGCACTATCGGCTGCCGGCGCGTTACCAGCGCAAGCACGCGAGTCCGCGCTGCATCGGCCAGAAGCAGATCTGGTTCGTGCTCGAACTCACCGCCTCCGAGGCAACTATCCGGCTCGATGCCGTGGATCATCCCGAGTTCGACCGCTGGCGCTGGGTGGAGTGGTGGGATGCCATCGGCGATGCGATCTTCTTCAAGCGCCGGGTGTACGATCGGGCGCTGACCGAACTCGCACCGCTGGTTTTCCCGGTGGCGCCGCCGGCGCGGCCCGAGCGCGACGGCAACGTCGGACACTGGCGCGCGCCGCGCAGCCCATACCGGATCGGGAAGCATGGGTTCAAAAAGGCTTTACCACGGCGAGGATCACGATAAACATCAGGAAAAAAGCGGGTACCTCGTTGAACAGGCGCAGGAAGCGCGTCGAGTGGGGATGGCCGCCCGCTGCGAGTCGCGCCATCATGCGGCGACAATAGCCGTGATAGGCGACGAGCCCCGCGACCAGGACGAGCTTGCCGATGAGCCACCCCGGAAGCGGCCAGAACCAGAGCACGACCAGTGCGATCCCGCAACCGATGGTGCCCGCCGCGCCGATGGTCATGATGATGTAGAGGCGCCGCTCCATCGTCGCGAAACGCGCGCGGGCCGGCTCCTCGCTCGCATCGTTGTGATAGATGAAGAGCCGCGGCAGATAAAACAGACCCGCGAACCAGGTCACCATGAAGATTATGTGGAACGCCAATACCCAGAGCACGCGCAGCTCCGCGCCGAAAGCCGCAATTATAGGCGCCGTCGCTCCGTGCACGGTATCATGAACAGTTACCGATGCGGCGGGATCCGTGCGTAGAAAGCCGATGGCGATGCCGGGGCATGAGCGGAGTACGCCACGCCGCGGATTGGTCGCGGCGATAGTGGCCAGCGCGTTGCTCGCACTGGCCCTGGCCTATTTTGCCGGTGTCTACTGGGGTGCGCCGGCACCGGTGCGGGCGGCCGCCCGCCACGACACGCTCGCACGGGCCCTGAAGGCGCAGGCGGGAGAGAGTGCAAAACTTCGCGCCCGCGTGGCCTTTCTCGAACAGTCGCTCGCCATCGCGAAGCAAAGCGGCGCGGCGACCAGGAAGGCGCTCTTCAATGAACAGGCGGACGAGGTGGCGCTGAAGAAAAAACTCGCCTTCTATCAGGAAATGTTGCAGCAGGGCACGGATGGCGCCACCGTCAAGATCGCAGGGCTGCAAATCGTCCCGACCGCCGGAGCGCGCAAATATCGCTTCCAGATCGTGCTGGTGCGTACCCGCCGTCCGGGCAAGCAGGGCCACGTGTCGGGGACCTGCTCCATCACGCTGGTCGGCGAGCGCGACGGCAAACCCGTCCGCCTGCCGCTCGATAAGCTGTCCGCGAGTGACAACCCCATGAAATTTAGGTTACGCTACTTCCAGAATCTGGCGGGTACGTTCCGTCTGCCGGCGGGGTTCGAGCCCAGAGAGGTGGACGTTGCCATCAAGGTGGGCGACGCCGCCAGCGTGACGAGCAGTTACAGCTGGTCCATTTTTCAGGGCTGATACGCCGGCCCGCTCTCGGGGCCGGTCTTCGGCAATACCCGGAGGGATTGACATGGCAAGACGAAGGAACGCCACGATTGAAACGCTGATCGGCGCGGATACCGTGTTGCGCGGGGACGTGAACTTCACCGGCGGCCTCTATCTGGAAGGCCGCATCGAGGGCAACGTCAACGGCGGCGACGCCGAGGCCCGCTTCGACATCAACGAGTCGGGCCGGGTCGTGGGTGAGGTGCACGTGGCCAACGTGAACGTGAGCGGGGCGATCGAAGGCGAGCTTCATGCGGACGGGCGTTTGATCCTGGCGCCGACGGCGCGCGTCGAAGGCAATGTGTTCTACCGCGTGCTGGAGATGGCGGCGGGTGCGGAAGTCAACGGCAAACTGATCCACCGCGAACAGGCTGAGCCGCTCGCGATCGAGCACAAGCGGCCCGAGGAACAGGCGGCGGGTGTTGAGGCGAGCATCTGATCGGCGCTACAATCCTTGCATGGATACGGCTATGAACGACACGGTTGAAGAGAACGGCCCCGCACTCAGTGAAGCGGCGGCCGCACGGATCAGGCGCCTCATCGCCGAGGAAGGCAATCCGGCGCTGAAGCTTCGGGTTTACATCTCGGGTGGCGGCTGTTCGGGTTTCCAGTACGGTTTCGGCTTCGAATCCGAGCCCGGCGAGGACGATCACGAACTCGCGCGCCATGGCGTGACGTTGCTGGTGGACCCCCTGAGCATGCCCTATCTCGAAGGTGCCGAGATCGACTATACCGAGGATTTGCAGGGCGAGCGCTTCATCATTCACAATCCGAACGCCGCGACCACCTGCGGCTGCGGTTCCTCTTTTTCCGCCTGAGCCGGGCATCGACCCCGGTACCTGGCGACCGGTTTGCGTCTGTGGGCGTGATCCGAATAAAAGTGGACTGTTCGCTACTCGTCGTGCGTCATGGACCGGCCATGGCGGCGGGGCTTCGTGGCGATGCCGCTCGCCGGCTTTCCCGCGACGGGCGGGAGCGGATGCGCCGTGGCGCCGTTGCGCTCGCGAAGCTCGTGCCCGCGCCGGAAGAGATCTGGTCGAGCCCGCTCGTTCGCGCCCGCGAAACGGCGGCGCTGCTGGCCGAAGCCTTCGGCGTCACGCGGGTGAACGCGACGCCGCTCCTTGCGCCCGGCTTCGATGCGAGGCGGCTCGTTGCCGAACTCGAATCTGCGGGCGGACGATCGTACGCGATCGTCGGCCACGAGCCCGACGTTTCGGGTCTTGCGGCATGGTTGATCGGCGCCGCGGCTCGCGACCGGATCAGGTTCGGCGCCGGAGCAGCCGCGCTGGTCGAGTTCGCCGCGCCCGGTGCGGCAACACTGCGTGCGTTTTATCCGCTCGAGACAT
This sequence comes from uncultured Gammaproteobacteria bacterium, assembly GCA_964554305.1. Lineage (GTDB taxonomy): Bacteria > Pseudomonadota > Gammaproteobacteria > JAKDMP01 > JAKDMP01 > JAKDMP01. Next base: position 10,059 of record CAZKOE010000009.1, on the reverse strand, counting down.
TCGCACCCGAAAATCCGGGCCGGCCGGGATAAGCGCGGGTCTACGGGCAAAGGATCGGTTTGGGCGGGGCGCTCATGGATGGTGAATCGCGCCGAGTACAACGGCGCGGCGTGCGCCCGTCACTTCGGGCAGATTGCCGGATCGCCCGGCAAGCGTCTCGCCGGCGAGCCAGGCAAAGCACATCGCCTCGACGAAGTCCGGATCCACGCCGAGGGCGGCGGTGGTCGTCACCCCGGTGCCGGGCAGCCGCGCCGCGAGCCGGCGCATGAGTTCGGGATTGTGCACGCCGCCGCCGCAGCCGTAGAGCCGTGTCGTGCCGGAGTCGGCCAGCGCGCGCGCGATGCTGGCCGCCGTGAGTTCGGCAAGCGTCGCCGCGAGATCCTTGGCGGCAACGCCTCTTGCAGCGCCGTGGGCACGCACCCAATCGAGATTGAAATACTCGGGCCCGGTACTCTTCGGCGGCGGTCGGGCGAACCAGGGATCGGCGAGCAAGGCCTCGAGCAGGGCGGCGTTCACCCGGCCGCCGGCGGCGAATGCCCCGTCGCGGTCGTAGTCGGCCCCCGTTGCTGCGCGGACGAACGCATCGAGCAGCGTATTGGCGGGACCGACATCGCAGGCCCGTACGGGTTCGCCCGGCCGCAACAGGGTGAGGTTGGCGATGCCGCCCAGGTTGAGCACTGCCCGCGTTTCTTCGGACGAGGCGAACACGGCGCGGTGAAAGGCGGGCGCGAGCGGCGCGCCTTCGCCGCCGGCGGCGAGATCGGCGCGGCGGAAATCGCAGACAGTGGTAATGCCGGTCGCCTGCGCGATCCGGGCGCCGTCGCCGATCTGGAGCGAAAAGCCCAGGTCGGGCCGGTGCAGGATGGTTTGGCCGTGGCTGCCGATCGCGCGCACATCCCTGGCGGCAATGCCGTATTTTGCGAGCAGTGCATTCGCGGCAGCGGCAAAAGTCTCGCCCACGGCCCCGTCCGCACGGCCCAGCGCCTCGAGGCTGTCGCTGCCTCCCGCAAGTCTGCGTAGCGCGGCGCGCAAACCGCTCGAATAGGGAACGAGTTCGGCACCGATTAGTTCCACCGCCGTGCCGGTTCGACGAATCAGTGCAGCATCCACCATGCCATCGATGCTGGTGCCCGACATGAGCCCGAGATAGATGCCGTCCGAGACCGTTCGTGCCATGCGTTCCTCCAGCCAGAGTCGGGAGCCGATACTTCCCTTGCCGAGATTTCAAGTGTCGATCTTTACGGATTGCCGAAGGAGGCAACTATTGCACCACTCCACGGCTCGCCGGCCTGCGACGGCTGGTCAGTTTCCTCTCGGCCCGGTTGAAAGCAGGGTTCCCCCAATGGCTTTGAGGAAACTCGGATCCCTGATCAGCGCCTCGATATTCTTTCGAATAATCTCGTTGAATGCTCCCATTGGGTGAGCGAATTTGCTGGAATTTTGCTTTATTGTCTTCTCGCCCTGGTACAGAACATCTTCGCCGTTCTTGTTCTTGACCGTGTAATTGACCGTCAGGGTCCAGTCCACGGAAAATCCCAAATCGTCGGCAAGGAGTTTGGTGATCGTGCCCGTGAGTTCGCGGTTTGGATTGGCGACCTTGATCCCGATCAGTCTGAATTCATTGAAGACCGCATTCTGGTAATAGTCGGCAATGTTCTTGTCGAGATAGATGTCGCCAATCGCGGTATTGCCAATTTGTTTGGGCGATACCTCGCCCTTTTGCGCAGGCAGATAAACGAAGGATCCGATGGTGACCGCGCCGGTCGCGGTGTAGACGGAACTTGGCGAATAGGTGAGGGGCACGGTTCCGGAGCAACCGGCCAGCGCAAGAGTCGCTAGTCCGGCACAGCCAACAATGAGGTTTCGGAATCGGAGCATCATCAGAGGTTCCTCCCTGAGGCTAAAAAGCTAAAGCCGTTATTAAAAACCGAAAAGGCGTTTGTGTCAAGCCGCTGCGCATTGCGGATGAAACGGCGTTTTATCCACCGTCTGCGCCGTCGTTCTTCAGGCGCGAGCGAGCAGACGTCGAGAAAGCGTTTCGTCCGCCGCGAGGTCGATGGCGGTCCAGGCCATGGCGAGTGCGCCGTCCACGATGGCCCGATCGGCGGCTTCGGTGATGCAGTGCGCCGTGAATTCGGGCTGGTGGTTGACGGCGGGCAGGGAATCGATGCCGATGAAGGGGTGGATCGCGGGCAGGGCGAGGGACACGTTGCCCATGTCGGTGGATCCGGACGAACGTTCTCCGAGCGGGTCGGGATCGGGAAAGCGGCGGCCGAGTGCCTCGGCATTGCGCCGATAGCAGGCCGCGATCTCCATGTCGTGCCGCACTTCCGCGTAGGGCTTCTCGCCGCCGAGGAATTCGAGTTTCGAACCCGTCGCGAGCGCACCCGCCTCGAAGCAGCGGTGCACCTTCGGGCGCAGTTCTTTCAGTTCGTCGAGGGTTGCCGAGCGATAGATATATTTTGCCGCGGTGTGAGCCGGAACGACGTTGGGCGCATCGCCCCCGTGGGTGACGATACCGTGAATGCGATCGGTGGAACGGATGTGTTGACGCAACAGCCCGATCGCCGTCTGGGCGACGGTGAGCGCATCGGCGGCATTGATCCCGAGTTCCGGGAAGGCGGCGGCATGGGCTTCCTTGCCCGTGTAGCGCACCTCGAACATGGAGGCCGCGATCATTTTCGGCACGGCCGCGTCCAGGGGCGCCGGGTGCGCCATCATGGCCGCATGCAGGCCGTCGAACGCGCCGCGTTCGAGCATCAGAATCTTGCCGCCGGCATCGCCCACCTCTTCGGCCGGCGTGCCGAGTACGCTGATGGTCAATCCGACCTCGTCGGCGACCCGCGCCGCGGCGATGCCCGCGCCGACGGCCATGGCCGCAATCAGGTTGTGACCGCAGGCGTGGCCGATGCCCGGCAGGCAATCGTATTCGGCGCAAATCCCGATATGCAGCGGGCCGCTTCCCGTGCGGGCAATGAAGGCGGTGGGGAGATCGCAGGCGCCGGCTTCGACCTCGAAGCCCGCCTCGGCGAGCGCCTCGGTCAGCCAGGCCGCGGCATGCTCCTCTTCCCAGCCGAGTTCGGGATCGGCGTGAATGCGGTGACTGAGGTCGAGGAGCCCGTCGCGCCTGCTCCGGACCGCTTCGCTCGCGCCATCCCTGGCGTTCACCGCGGCCCTCAGACGGCGCCCGCCGGCAGCCGTTCGAGCAGCGGGCTGGTGCGCGGAAAATGCGCCTTCAGAAACTCCATCTGGTCGGCGAGGATGCGCCGGCCCTTGAGGTAGATGTATTCGGCGTAACTCGGCGTGAACGGAATGGCGATGAGTTGCATGCCGGCCTGCTCGGGCGTGTGCCCCGCCTTGTGGTTGTTGCAGCGGCGACAGGCGGTTGCGAGGTTACGCCACTCGTCGGTACCGCCCTGGCTGGTCGGGAGGACGTGGTCGCGCGAGAGTGCGCGCGCCGGGAAACGCCCGCCGCAGTACAGACACAGGTAGGCGTCGCGCTTGAACAGGGCGGCATTGGAGACCGGCGGAATATAGCCGGATTCCAGCCGCCTGGCGGCCACGCTCTTGCCGTAGCTCGCGATAATCGAGTGAATTTCCAGATGCGAGCGCTCGCCGCTCGCCGCGTTGATGCCGCCGTGAAGATCGAACAGCGTCTGCCCGAGGGTGTAGGCAATCAGCCCGAGCGTGTAAAGGCGTACGGCGTCCTGGTAGCCGACCCATTCGAGGGGCAACCCCGCCGCGTCCGTACGCAATACCTGCTGACCGAGATCCAAGAGATTGATGTCGCTGACCCGCACCAAGCATGCCGTAAAAACCGGCTAAAGTCAAGCGACGCGGTGGGTTTGCGAACGGGCCGCGGCCGAGTTCGCGGCGTCGGGAAAGGCGTTGGCGCGGCGGTGAATGGCCGGCCTCAGTGCCCGACAGTCGGCTCCGGGCGCTCGTCTTCCACCGTTTCGTTCAGGTGCTTCTCCACCGTTTCCCTGGGCAGGCGCAGCGCGACGGCGAGCCACATGATGAGCGCAGAAAATGCGGCCATCACGAGAATTGCCCAGCCGAAGTTGAGCAGATGAATATTGCCGGCGTGTTTGTCGGGGGCCGGGTAGGAGCCGAGCCAGCTGATGAGTGTGAGCCCGGCAAGCCAGGCGACGACCCAGATGCCGGAGCGGAATTCGAGCTTCGGCGTCTGGCCCCGGTAACGCCACTCGTGGATCGCAAGGATGACGTAGCCGATGATCACCGCGATCATCAGTTTCCACACGATGTCCCAGCCCGACCAGTACACGATCAGGCTCGCGGACAGGAAGCCGAGGTAGGCGAGCGGCAAGGTCCACGGCAGGCGAAACGGGCGCGCCTGGAGCGGCAGTTGCCGGCGCATGGCGAGCAGCGCGAGCGGACCCGAACCGAAGGAGAGCACCGTGGCCGAGGTTACGAAGCCGACGAGTTTCTGCCAGCCCGGGAAGGGCAGAAAAAAGATGGTGCCGGCGATGAAGGTGAGTATGACGCTCACCCAGGGTACGCCGCGTTCGCTCACCTTGGCGAGCGAGCGCGGCGCGTTGCCGTTGCGCCCCATGGCATAAGAGACGCGCGCCGTCACCGTGACGTAGATCAGGGCGGTATCGGCGGGCGAAATGAAGGCGTCGATGTAAAGCAGCACGGCGAGCCAGACGAGTCCGATCACGCCCGCCAGAGCCGCAAGCGGCCCGAAGGTCGCGGCGATATGGTTCAGCCCTCCGGCGAAACTCGTGCCGATGTGCGCCCAGCCGTTCGCGAGCGCGCCGTCGGGCAGGGCCCCGATGAAGGCGATCTGCAGACCGATGTAGATCAACGTGCAGATCAGGATCGAGCCGATGATCGCGATCGGCACGTTGCGCTGCGGTTTTTTCGTCTCGCCGGCGAGTTCGACGCCCTGGCGGAAGCCGAGAAAGGAAAAGACGATGCCGGCGGTGGCGATGGAGGAAAACACGCCCGACCAGCCGAACGGGAAAAAGCCGCCGTTGGCCGATTGCGTGAAATTGCGGCCGTTGTAGGCAATCACGAGAAATATGACGATGACGAGGATGATGATGAAGAGCTTCCACCACACGAGCAAATTGTTGAGCCGTGCGAACCAGCGAATGCCGATGACGTTGATGAGGCTGAACAGCGCGAGCAGCGCCACCGCGACGCCGAAGCCGGGGGCGGTCAGCACGGCGACGCCGCCCTGCAGGTGTTGCAGCCAGGGCAGGTAATTGTTTGCGTATTGCAGCGCCGCCATGACCTCGATGGAAGTGGTCGAGGCGACGGCGAGCCAGGTGATCCAGCCGAGCGTGTAACTCGCGAACGAGCCGAAGGCGTAGTGCGGGAAACGGATGACGCCGCCGGAGACCGGAAACATCGTGCCGAGCTCGGCATAGCACAGGCCGATGAACATCATCATGATGCCGCCGACAAGCCAGGCGAACACCGAGCCCGGGCCCGCTTCCTGCGCCGCGTAGAGGGCTCCGAAGAGCCAGCCCGAGCCGATGATCGAGCCGACGGCGGCGAACAGCAGGCCGAGAATGCCGATGTCGCGGCGCAGGCGCGAGTCGTCGTCGGCCTTGCGGTGCACGGTAGGGCCGGCCCTGGAGCCGGTGCTGTTGCTGTGGTTCGTGTCGTTCATGGAATACTCTCGTGGGGCGGGGTGGTTGGGGATCCCGTTGCGGGAGCAGGGAAAAACAAATTCCGTGGGGCGGCGTGGACCTCTCGCGAAGCGTCTCGTCCAAGTTTCGAGGAATTCCCGTGACTGGGCATTGTACGGGACACGGCGGCGGATTACCAGACTTCGGCCGGGGCCGGCGATTGCGCCGCAGTGGCGGGAAGATGCTCGATCGGAGTATTCTGGACTGGCCCATACGGTCATGAGCGCAGAAATGCGCCGGGGCCCGGAAACAGGAGGCGGCATGAATTACCTGCACACGATGTTGCGCGTGACGGATCTGGAGGCCACGCTGGAGTTTTTCTGCAAGCTGCTCGGCTTCGTCGAGATCAGCCGCCGCGAGGTGCCCGAAGGGCGCTTCACGCTGGTGTTCCTTGCCGCGCCCGGCGACGAGGAGGCGGCGCGGCGCGACGGGACGCCGCTGGTCGAACTCACTTACAACTGGGATCCGGAAGACTATACCGGCGGGCGCAACTTCGGCCATCTCGCCTATCGCGTCGCCGACATTTATGTCCTGTGCCAAAGACTGGTGGACGCGGGCGTCACGATCAATCGCCCGCCCCGCGACGGGCACATGGCCTTCATTCGCACGCCCGACGGCATTTCCATTGAGTTGCTGCAGCGCGGCGACGCGCTGGCGCCGGCCGAGCCCTGGAAGTCCATGCCCAATACGGGCGGCTGGTGAGTGGGCGTTACCGTTTACTCGCCGACGTAGGCATCGGCCTCGATCTCGACGAGCAACTCGGGCGCAATCAGACGGCTGACCTCGATCATGCTCGTGGCCGGGTGGATCCCGCCGAAAAATTCGCCGTGGGCCCGGCCTATTTGCTCCCATTGCGAGATGTCGACGACGTACATCCGGGTACGCACCACCTGGGCCATCTCGGCGCCGGCCTGCTTCAAGGCGGCTTCGATGTTCTTCAAGGCCTGGGTCGTCTGTTCGTAGGCGTCGCCTTTCCCGACGACGGCGTCGCCGGTCATCGCCGTGGTTCCGGATACGTGGACATAAGCCCCGGCCTTGACGGCGCGCGCGTAGCCCACGACGGGTTCCCACGGCGTTCCCGAAGAAAAATTCTGACGTTCCATTGCCGATTCCCGTTTAATGAAAACCCGAAGTCCGGGGGCGGGCCGTGCCGCGACGGGAGAGCCGCTTGAATGACTTGCGGAACCGTCTGCGGGAAGCCCCCGATTCTGTCTGGTCCGCCGCCTCGGGGGCGCCGAAACCCTTGCTGTAGAAGCCGGACGGGTCGAAGCAGCAGACGCGGCGCTTGCCGGAAGCGAGCATGTTGCAGGCGTCGTCGATGCGTTTCGCGCGCGTCTTGGCCCGTTTGGCGGAAGTAATCCAGTGGATCCAGTCGAGGCGTGCGAGGCTCGTGGTATCGAGCCATGTCGCCCGTGCCTCCGGGTTGGCATCCAGGGCCCTTCGAAGGTTCTCCGGAACCCGGGGATCCGGCTCCGGCTCGACCGGTGCGATCTCCAGCGTGACGGTATCACCGACGTTTGCGCCCGCGGCCTCCCGCATCTTCCTGCCCACCCTGAGCCAATGGCTGAGCTGCCCGTCCGGTTCGAGCGTCGCCCGGAAGCGGTGGCCGTTGATGCGGCCCTCGACCGTCGTCATGCCGCGCCGGGGGAGTCGCGCGCTGGCGCTTTTGGGCAGGACGAGAAAGGACCAGGAGCTGCCTCTTGCAGCCCTTGCCGGCTGCAAAAGCCTGGCCTTGAAACGGATGCTTGAAGACGTTTGCGACATTTCCGTCCGATCTTGCGGCATGTCTCCGGGCGTTCCATACCCCGTGTTTACCGGGAGATGCGCGAGGCTCCGCCAGCCGGGATACGTTCACGCAACCGAAGCTGGCAGCATACCATCAATCGCCGGCTCGGGATGGCCGAGCCGGCGATTCGTCCCGGACCAAAGGCGGGTGCCGGCTCCGTAGGAAGCCAGGCGTTGCTCCAGCGTGCCGGTGTACAACTCGAACAGGTGGTTGTCGAAGTCATAGAAGTAAAGCGACAGGCCTTCCCCGGACACGCGGCTGCGCGGTGGCCGAATTTTCACTCCGAGCGCTTCAAGCCTGGTTCGATACAGAGGCAAGTCGAGCTCGGCGACCGTGAACGCCACATGTTGGTACGATCGCTCTGCGGGCGGCTCCCCTTCCATCGCGGCGATCCACAGCTCACCGAGCAGGAAGAACCTTTCGCGCGACAGTGAATAGTCGTGCCCGGCGCTGTCGTAGACTTCCCGCGGCCCAGGCCCTTGCACAGGAAAGCCGCCATTCGCTCGAGGTCGCGCACGATGAACGTGATGTGACTGATGCCCTTCATGAGCGGCGAGCCGTCAAGGGTGAATTCCGCCGTCGCGGGGAAAATACCCGTCAGCAGGACGAGTTCCGAGGCAGAGCGCAGCAGTCGTTAACTCCTCGTGTTTGACCCCGTCGGCCATCGCACCCGCCAGTGCCCGGCCAACCTCGGCCTCGTTGCCGTAGTTGTAGGCGCAGTCGATGTGCCGGTGCCGGTAACCCGCGCGGATGGCTGTCCTGACGGCGTCGTGGACTTCGCCGGGCCGGGATTTCCAGGTTCCCAGCCCAATCCGGGGCATGGTATCGCCGCTATCGAAACGAAATGCTTGCATCAAACGCCCCCGTGGGAACGACAGGCCCATCATAGTACGGGCCGTGTCGCCCTTGCGGGCGTGTGGCACTTTGCGCAGGGGTGCTGCACTTGATCTGGATCAGGGACTGCGCCTGCCGGCGAACCTAAAATTGCCCGAGAAAAGCGCGCGATGCGGTTTCGAGAAACCGGGAGATTGAAGATGAGTGCGGAACTTCCCAGTCAACTGCTCACGGCCCAGCATCGGCGAATTGACGAGGGAGTGCAGGGCATCATAGACGGTTCCGGCGAACGCGCGGTGTTCGCCGAGGCGCTTGTGTTGTTGCGCCTGCATCTTTACGTCGAAGAGGAATGCCTGTTCCCGCCGCTGGCCAAGTCCGGGCTCACGATGCCACTGTTCGTGATGAAGAACGAGCACGGTCAGATGTGGCCGTTTCTCCAGAGCCTGAGTGAGGCCTGTGCCTCATCCTCACCTCTGGAGGGAATGTGTGATTCTGCCCGCGAGCTATTTCAGTTGCTGCAAATCCACAATCAAAAGGAAGAGCAAATTGTCTATACGGCCGCCGATCGCCTTGTGACCGAACGCGACGGCAAGTCGTTGACGGGCGCGCTCAAAGCCGGCAAGGCGCCGGACGACTGGGTTTGCGAGAAGGCGCCGCGCTGACCTCGTCGGCTCTCGTTCCTTCTCCTCTTGAGGGAGAAGCCCGGGATGAAGGGGCGCTATCGCGGGAACGCGAGTTTGTCGCTGCTGGCAGGAATGCGATAACCTGCTCCCATGAACGAACCAACAGGAGCGGGGGTGGATCTCGATGCCTACTGCGCCCGCATTGGTTACGCGAGGACTCGCATACCGACACTCGAAACGCTCCGTGCACTGCACGGATTGCACCCCGCCGCCATCCCGTTCGAGAACATTGATATCCTGCTCGGTCGCGGCATCGACATTTCGCCGGCCGCCGTGGATGCCAAGTTGATTGCGGGTGGCCGCGGCGGTTATTGCTACGAACAAAACGGCTTGTTCAAGCGGGTACTGCAGGCGCTGGGTTTCGAAGTCGAAGGGCTTGCCGCCCGTGTCCACTGGAAGCGGTCGTCCGGCGCGCCGCCGCTGCCGCGTACCCACATGGCGTTGAGGGTCACCGTCGGCGGCGAATCCTGGCTCGCGGATGTCGGCTTCGGCGGCGTCGGGCCGACGGCGCCGCTGCGCCTCGGCGGCAAAGAGCCGCAACCGACTATCTACGAAACCTATCGCCTGAGACCTTGCGGAGACTGGCTCATGCTGGAGGCGAAGCTCGGCGATCAGTGGGAACCGGTTTACGAACTCTCGCGCGAACCCCAGCAGGATGTAGATTACATTCCATCCAATTGGTACACCTCCACTCATCCGGATGCGGGTTTCCGGAAAAATCTGATGGTCGCACGAACCACGCCGCGAGCCCGTTACACGCTCGCCGACAACCGCCTGACCACCCGCACGCCGGAAGGCAACGTCGAGCACCGTATCCTTGCCCCGGATGAAATGGGGAAGACGCTGTTCGAAACCTTCGGCCTGCCGGTGGAACCCGCCTGGCGGCCGATCATCGAGCGGGCCGCCGGTAGGGTTTGACGCGATCACCAGGCGCCGCGGTGTTCGGGAATGCGTGCGATGAGCGGTAGCGAGAAGGCGAGCACCACGGCCGCGGCCACATAGAACCACGCCTGTACGATGCCCGAGTCGGAGGCGGCGGCGATGATGGCCGTGGCGACCGAAATCGTCACGATGGAGCCGATCTGCAGGGACATCG